>JBGSKI010000243.1:0-10355 GCA_041741315.1 Hyphomonas sp.
GCGCGGGGCGACACGCGGCTGGCGCGCGGGGCGCAGGACCTGATCGCCAAGCTGAGCGTCGCGGTCCCGAAACAGTTGCAGCCGGTGATCATGAACGAGAACCTTGTGCCGATCAGCTTCCGCAACCGGCCGAGGGATTCCTTCGATGTCGCGATGGTGCGCGAAGCGATGCGCACGCAGGCGAAGCTGGATATTTCCTATGCGGACGAGGCCGGGGCAGTCACGGAACGGACGATCTGGCCCTTCATGGTGGCCTATGCAGACGACATCAGGATGATCTGCGCATGGTGCGAATTGCGGCAGGGCTTCCGGCATTTCCGGACCGACAGGGTAAGGCGTGCCGAATTGTCAGGCGCGCGGATACCGGAACGGATCGCGACCTTGCGCAAGCGCTGGGAAGTGGATGAGCGGGGACGCGGCAAGCGTCCGGGCGGGTAAGGAACGATTCCCGGTTGCTGGCCGGATGGCGCGGTGCCATGATGGACGTCAAGTCAACCGGGGGAGTTCAGGATGATCAGATATATTTCCGGCGCCACGGCCGCCATGATGCTCGCGGCCTGTTCCGCGCCGGTGGCGCCCGCACCTGCTCCGGAGCCGGAAGCGGTGGTGGCTGCGCCCGCCATTGAGGAGACCAATACCGCAGCCGTGAAACAGATCTATGCCTATTTCGAAGCGGGCGACGTGCCGAGCTTCCTCGCCACGCTGGACCCCGGCATCGTGTGGAACGAGGCGGAGAATTTTCCCTATGCGGTGACCAATCCGCATGTCGGGCCGGATGCCGTTGTGGCCGGCGTGTTCGGACCGATGGCGACCGACTGGTCGACCTTCGCCGTGGTTCCGGAAAGCTATCTTGCGCAGGGTGACAAGGTCGCGATGTTCGGGCGCTATCATGCCGTGTCGGCGGCGACCGGCGAGACGATGGACCCGCAGGTCGTGCATGTCTGGACACTGAAGGACGGCAAGGCCGTGGCGTTCCAGCAATATGCCGACACGCTGGCGACGCGCGAGGCAATGACGCCCTGAAACCGGACCGTTCCGGGCCAGGCCGTACGGTATCCGGCAAATGCTGAGATATCGGATTGCGGAACTCAGGATTTGGGAGTGAAGTCGGCCGCATGGGTTTGGTTCGGGCGGTCGCGCATGATTACCTCAGAAAACGGATTATTCCTTGCGCGTCACAAGACGGCCGTCGAGAAGCTGTTCAAGGCAACCTTCCATCGCAGCCGCGCCTATATGAACCAGGGCCATGCCGAACTCGGCATGCTGCAGCGTTATATTCCTGCCGGATCGACGACGATCGATATCGGCGCGAATGTCGGCGATTTTTCGCGGCGCCTGTCGGAGCTGTCGGAGGGTGGAATGGTGATCGCATTCGAACCCCAGTCCATGCCGCGCTCGGTGATGACCTTGGCGGGCTTCTTCCGCAAAAAAACCAGGATCATGGTGTTGCCCCTGGCGCTCGGCCATGAGGACGGATTGGTCGTCCTGAAAGTGCCCATCAAGCGGTCGCGGAACATGGGTGTAGGGCTGGCGCATATCGGCAATGGCGCTGATTTTGAAGGCCGTTTCGACGTCAAGATGGAACTCGTGCCGCTGACGCGTCTGGACACAGTGTTGGAACGTGTGAACACGGGCCCGATCTCGCTGATCAAGATCGATGTGGAAGGGGGCGAACTCGGCGTTTTGCGCGGTGCCGTCAAGACGATCGACACGCACCGCCCGGTGATCCTCTGCGAAATCGAGGAACGGGCGTCCCGGTTCGGCACGACTGTCGCTGAACTGGCGGAATTCTTCCGGGAACGGAATTATGTGCCGCGCAATATCGAGACGCAGGATATAATTCCGTTCGATGCGCTCGACCAGAACACCGTGTTCACACCGGTTGACTGAAGCGCTTGCCCGGGCAGGTCAGGCCTTGCCGGCGTATTTGTCGGTGGCGCGGATGAGCTGGTCGAGGATACCGGGTTCGGAATAGGCGTGGCCGGCGCCTTCGACGAGGTGGAAATCGGCCTCGGGCCAGGCCTTGTGCAGCGCCCAGGCGAAACGCGCCGGGCAAGGCATGTCATAGCGGCCGTGAATGATCGTACCCGGAATATCTTTCAGCCGACCGGCATCGCGCAGCAGCTGGCCTTCCTCGAGCCAGCCCTTGTGCGTGAAATAATGGTTCTCGATGCGGGCGAAGGCGAGGGCGAAGGCATCTTCGCCGAACACGTCGCTGGTGGAGGGCTCCGGCAACAGCGTGATTGTCTGGCCTTCCCACTGGCTCCAGGCGAGGGCGGCTTGCATCTGCACGGCAGGGTCGTCGCTGGTCAGGCGCCTGCGATAGGCGGCGGTCATGTCGCCACGCTCGGCCTCGGGAATCGGGGCGAGGAAGCGTTCCCACTTGTCCGGAAACATTTCGGAGACGCCGAACTGGTAGTACCAGTCCATCTCGGCTTTTGTGAGCAGGTAGATGCCGCGCAGCACGAGTTCGCTGACACGTTCCGGGTGCGTCTCGGCATAGGCGAGCGCCAGGGTCGAGCCCCAGGAGCCGCCGAAGACCTGCCACTTCCCGACGCCCATCATGGCGCGCAGGCGCTCGATATCGGCGACAAGGTGCCAGGTCGTATTGGCCTCGAGCGAGGCGTTCGGCGTGGACCTGCCGCAGCCGCGCTGGTCGAACAGCATGACGTCATAGAGAGCCGGGTCGAACAGGCGTCGGTGACTGGCCGAGAAGCCGCCGCCGGGGCCGCCATGCAGGAAGACAGCGGGCTTGGCGCCTTCGGTGCCGGAGCGTTCCCAGTAGATGCGATGCCCGTCGCCGGCATCGAGATGACCGGACGCATAGGGTTCGATTTCGGGATAGAGTGTTCTGTAGACGGACATGATGGGGAGTCCTGAATATCGGGGCTGTCAGTTCATCTGCCGGGCGAGTTCGCGATAGGCGATGCGCTGGCCGGTGCGGGTTTCGTCCGCCGAGACGAGCTTGACCAGTTCGGCGGCAACTTCGTCTGCTGACGGAAGGGTCATCGGGTCTTCGCCGGGCTTGGCCTTGGCGCGCATCTCGGTGCGGGTGCCGCCGGGATCGAAGATGTTGACACGCAGCGCCATTTTCTCGGTCTCGTCGGCCCAGCCCATGACCATGGCCTCAAGGCCCGCCTTGGAGGCCTGGTAAGGGCCCCAGAAGGCAATGGGCTTTGCGGCGACGCTGGAGGTGACGAACACGGCGCGCGGGGCGGCGGAGGCGTGCAGCCACGGGGCGAGGGCGGCGATCAGGCGCCAGTTGGCGGTGAGGTTGACCTCGATCGTCTCCTCGAAACTGCGTGGGCCGGCGGTTTCCAGCGGGCCGAGCGTACCGAGGATTGCGGCATTGCCGACGAGGCCATCGAGGCGGCCGAACTTCTCGCCGATGATGCGGCCGAGCGTTTCGATGCCCTTGGCGTCTTTCAGGTCGAGCGGCACCAGAACCGCTTCGGAGCCGGCGGCGCGGATCTCGTCGTCGAGCTTTTCGAGGGCGAGTTTCGAGCGGCCGACGGCGATCACGAGATCGCTCTGACGGGCAAGGTGGAGCGCGGCGGCGCGGCCAATGCCGCGCGAGGCGCCGGTGACGAGAACGAGACGGGGCTGGGTCATGGCGCGCGTCTAGCGCAGGCCTCAGGCATCGTCCAGCAGGGAGAGCTGGCGCTCCTTGTCGGCTTCATCGTGCTGGTAATCGTGCAGCGGCGTCGGATAGTCGCCGGTGAAGCAATGGTCGGCGAATTGCGGCTGCATCGTGCTGCGCAGCGGCTCGCCGATCGACTTGTAGAGGCCGGGCACCGACAGGAAGCCGAGCGAGTCGACCTTCAGTTCGCGCACCATTTCCTCGTGCGTGTGGATCGCCGCGAAGAGTTCGGATTTGGCGGCCATGTCGATGCCGTAGAAATCGGGGTTGACGATGGGCGGGCTGGCGGAGCGGAAGTGGATTTCCGTGGCGCCGGCCTCGCGCACCATCTGGACGATCTTCTTGGACGTGTTGCCGCGCACGATGGAATCGTCGACAAGCACGACCCGCTTGCCGGCGAGGACGGAGCGGTTCGGACTGTGCTTTTTCGAGATCGCAGCCTGCCGGCCGAGCTGGGTCGGCTGGATGAAGGTTCGACCGACATAGTGGTTGCGGATGATGCCCATGTGGAACGGGATGCCGGACTCTTCGGAGAAGCCGAGCGCGGCGGGGACGCCGGAATCCGGCACCGGAACGATCACGTCGGCATTGCAGGGTGTCTCGATGGCCAGCTGGTGGCCCATGCGGCGGCGCACTTCATAGATCGAGCGGCCCTGGACGACACTGTCCGGACGGGCGAAGTAGACATATTCGAAGATGCAGGGGCTGGGCGGCCGGGGCGGCGCGAAGCGGATCGATTCGATGCCTTCCTTGCTGATGACGACCATTTCGCCATTCTCGATCTCACGCACGAAGTCGGCACCGATAATGTCGAGCGCGCAGGTTTCGGAGGCGAGGACATAGGCATCGCCGAGCTTGCCGAGGACGAGCGGGCGCAGGCCGACGGGGTCGCGCGCGCCGATCAGTTTCTTGCCGGTCAGGCCGACCAGGGCATAGCCGCCCTCGATCTTCTGCATGGCGTCAACCAGGCGGTCGACGAAGCGCACCTTGGAGCTGCGCGCGACAAGGTGCAGGATCACCTCGGTGTCCATGGTCGACTGGAAGATCGCCCCGTCGCGCACCAGTTCGTGGCGCAGCTTGCGGGCATTGGTGAGGTTGCCGTTATGGGCGACGGCAAAGCCGCCCGAGGCGATGTCGGCAAAGATCGGCTGGATGTTGCGAAGCATCGGCCGGCCCTGGGTCGAGTACCGGTTGTGCCCGATGGCGGCATGGCCCGGCAGGCGGGTGCGCAGGTCGCCGCCGAAATGTTCCCCGACCATGCCCATGTGGCGTTCGGAGGGGAAGCGCTTGCCGTCGAAAGTGGTGATGCCGCAGGCTTCCTGGCCTCTGTGCTGCAGGGCATGCAGGCCGAGGGCCGTCAGCAGGCTGGCTTCATGATTGCCGAAAATACCGAAGACGCCGCATTCCTCGCGGGGCTTGTCGTCATCATGATCGAATAGGACCATTGAGAGACTCGCCTCCTGATGACAGTTCTGCGACGCGTGCCTATTGCCCTGTTTCAGGCGCGGAGGGAAGGGCCTGTTGTGCGTCTTCTCCGACTTTTGCTGCTTCCACGTTCACATAATCGGCCATGTCCTTGAGGATCGGATAGGACATTCCGCTCTGGATGAAGCTCGGCACGCGGCTCTCGTCCAGCACAAGATTCAACAGGACCGTGAAGAAAACGAGGGCGACGACGCCGCGCAGGACACCGAAAGCCGCCCCCGCGACATGATCGAACAGGCCGATGCCATCGGCCCCCTGGATGTTTTTGGAAAGGCGCTGTCCGAGCCAGGCAACTAGGACATAAATCAGGACGAAAGCAGCTACGACGAGAATCAGGTCGGCGATCCATGGCTGCAGTTCGGGCGGCAGAAGGGCAGCAAGGTCGTCGCGGAAGAAAACGCGGGCATAAAAAGCGGCTGCCAGCGCGGCGATGAAGGCACCCAGCGTTGCAAGCTCGCGCAGGAAGCCCCGGGCAAAGCCCATGAGGGCGGAAATCACGACCACCGCCAGGGCGATGCCGTCGAAAGCTGTAATGGAGTCAAGCATTCAGTGCGTCCGGGGCGAGCAATTCCACAAGGTCGATAAGCCTCTTAATCGGGGTGATGGTCAAGCCGTCGAGTGCGACCGGGCTGCCTTCCGGCACGAAGGCGCGCTCGAAACCGAGGCGCTCGGCCTCCTTCAGGCGCTGCTCCATCCGGGCAACCGGACGGACCGCGCCGGACAGGGCAACCTCGCCAAAAAACACGCTGCGGATGGGGGCAGGGTTCGCCGAAAGGGACGTCAGCAGGGCCGCAGCGGCGGCAAGGTCGCCGGCAGGTTCCATGATCCTGTACCCTCCGGCCACGGAGAGATACACGTCCATCCCGGCAAGGCCGATGCCGCAGCGGGCCTCAAGCACGGCGAGCAACATGGCGAGGCGTCCGGAATCCCAGCCGACGACGCTGCGCCGGGGTGTGCCATAAGCGCTCTTGGCGACAAGGGCCTGCACTTCGGCCAGAACCGGGCGGGAGCCTTCCATGGCAGCAAACACGGCCGCGCCGCCATCGGCCTCGCCATCGGCGGTCAGGAACAGGGCCGACGGCTCCTTTGCGGGGGCGAGGCCAAACTGGTGCATTTCGAAGATGCCGATCTCGTCGGTTGGCCCGAAACGGTTTTTTACCGCGCGCAGGATGCGGAACTGGTGGCCGCGCTCGCCCTCGAAATAGAAGACGGCATCGACCATGTGTTCGACGACGCGCGGGCCGGCAATGTTGCCTTCCTTGGTGACATGGCCGACCAGGACGAGCGCTGCGCCGGACTTCTTGGCCCAGCGGACGAGTTCCTGCGCGCAGGCCCGGACCTGCGAGACCGAACCTGGGGCGGCGTCGAGACTGTCGGACCAGAGCGTCTGGATCGAGTCGATGACGACAAAGTCCGGCTCGGCGGATTTGAGGGCCGAAAGGATCAGGCGCAGGTCGGTCTCGGTGGCGAGCTGGACCGGGCTTTCGGCGACTTTCAGGCGGCGGGCGCGGTCCTGGATCTGGGCGGCGGCCTCCTCACCGGAGACGTAGACGGTCTTCAGGCCATTGCGGGCAAGCCGGGCGGCAACCTGCAGCAGCAGGGTCGACTTGCCGATGCCGGGGTCGCCGCCGATCAGGGTGGCGGACGACGGGACGAGGCCGCCGCCGAAGGCGCGGTCGAGTTCCTCGACCCCCATGACGATGCGGGCGGGGGCCTCGGTCGTGTCGTTGAGGGCGACGAATTCGGTCTTGCCGGGGCGTTTGGAGCTGGCCTTCGGTGCGGTGAGGCCGCCGGGCGGCCCTGAGACGGTTTCCTCGACCAGCGTGTTCCACTCGCCGCAGCCGGCACACTTGCCGCTCCACTTGGAGTGGACCTCGCCACAGGACTGGCAGACGAAGGCGGTGGTTGCGGTCTTGGCCATGGGGGCTCCGGATACTTGGCGGAAAGTCGTGCGATTCTGGCAGCCGCGTAACAGCGCCGCGGCATCGGAACATAACAGGAACAAGCGCCGCCGTCACGCGGTGGGCTGCGCTTGCCTAGTCGGGCGGCGGGGTGGTTGTTTCTGCTGCGACCACTTCGGACTCTGCAACGGCCGCCGCTGCGGCTTCCTCTGCTTCCCTGGCCGCCGCGACCTCTGCGGCGCTCTTGCCCATGCAGGCGAAGGGGGCGACGCCGTCCGGCGGCAGACCGTCGGTCAGGCGGATGGCGCGGGCCGGGCCACGGGCATTGCCGGCGGTGAAGGCGAAGGTGCCGTCGAGGACGTCGACATTGCGCTGGTAGAACGGGATATAGCCCGAGAATAGCCGCTTGGAGACGGTCGGGTGGAATTCGAACCGCCCGGTCGAGGCGCGCTTGGCGCCTTCGAACCGGCCGGTCAGGCTGACCGAGTTGATCTCCTTGGTGCCGACGAGGCGGACCGGGTAACGGGCCGACGCGGGAATGGCGGCAAAGGCTTCCTCGGTCTTCTCGCCATCGCCGACGACAGGGGCGGACAGAGGATCATCCGACAGGAACACGCGCCAGGCGAGGTGCAGGCCCTCATAGCGGGTGAGGTCCGCCTGTTCGGTGCAGGTATCGATCTGCCATTCGCCGTCGACACGGAACTTTTCGTACTGCAGCCAGCCGGTCAGGCCGATCGACCCGGCGGTAAAGGCTACCGATACGTACTTGATGAATTCCATCATGGCGCGTCTCCCCTCGCGTATGCCAGGGGACGCTAGCCTGCCGGGGCGGCAAACTCAAACCGGTTGGGTGGAGAGGGGCAGGTATTCCTGTTCGAACCAGGTGACGAACCGGTCGAGGCCTTCGGTGAGCGATATGCCCGGCCGGAAGCCGGTGATCGCCTCGAGGCGCGAGACATCGGCGAAAGTGGTGCGCACGTCGCCCGGCTGCATCGGCAGCATCTTCTTCTGGAACTCGAACCCGGCGCGTGCCTCGAGCAGCGCGATCATGTCGAGCAGGCGGACCGGCTTGGCGCTGCCGATGTTCAGCACACGGTTTTCCCCGCGCTCCGGCGGGGCGGCAAGCAGGCGGGCAATCGACTCGACGATGTCGTCGATATGGGTGAAGTCGCGCGCCATGTCGCCATGGCCGTAGACGTCGATGGTTTCCTTCCGGAAGGCTTGGTCGAGGAACTTGAAATAGGCCATGTCCGGCCGGCCGGCATCGCCATAGACGGTGAAGAAGCGCAGGCCGGTCTGCGCGAGGCCGTAGAGACTGGAATAGCTGGTGCTCATCAGCTCGCAGGCGACCTTGGTGGCGGCGTACAGCGAGTTGGGCGTGCGGACGGTGTCGTCCTCGCGGAAGGCGACGCCGTTCATCGGCCGGTCGCCATAGACCGAGCTGGACGAGGCATAGACAAGATGCTGCACCGAGGGGGTGTGGCGCACCGCTTCGAGCAGGCTGAGATGGCCGCGCACGTTCGAGCGCTCATAGGCGAACGGGTGGTCGATCGAGTGGCGCACGCCGGCCTGGGCGGCAAGGTGGATGACGATGTCCGGCGCGGTGGCACCGACCAGCCGCCGGACCATGCCGTCATCGGCGATATCGCCCCGGACCATCCGGAACCCGGCATGGCGGGCGAGCCGCGCGGCACGCCAGTCCTTCAGGCGCGGATCGTAATAGGCATTGAAGTCGTCAAGTCCCGTGACGGTGTGGCCGTCCGCCAGCAGGCGCTCGCAGACATGCATTCCGATGAACCCGGCTGCTCCGGTGACAAAGACGTTCATGGTGCGCGTTTCAGGGGCTCAAAAAGGGGTTTGCGGTGGATATGCGACATTCGGGGGTCCACGACTTGGCCGCCCGCGTCAAGGACAGGCTGCACATCTGGTGTGCACATTGCGGGCAGGACACCCGTCCGGCGAGGTGCCGGGAGCCGTGCGCTTCTGGTCCTTTTCGCAATTGTGGCGGCCGCCCTTACGGCCCCACAAGCCAGTCGCACAAGGGTTCGCGCAGGCGGGCGGTCGCTTGTGGGCCATCCTGTGCGAATTCGAGATAGCCGCGTTCGTCGAGATCGTAGGCCGGCCAGGCCGGCAGGCCTTCGCCGTTCGGATCGCCGGTCTTCGCAAAATTGGTCCAGTAAGCGGTCATCGGTACCAGGTCGAGATCGGGCAATTCGATGCCGAATACGTAGCGGATTTCGCCCGCATGGGTGACCGGACCGCCGCCCGGGGCCTGATGGTCGAACTCATATTGCCAGACCGGCACACCGGCGCGGGCGGCGGACTTGGCCATGCTGGCATTCGGGCAGCGGAATATAAGGTCGGTCGCGGTCTGCACCGCGACACTGCCGAGGCGTGGATCGACGGGAGGGTCTTCTGACTGGTCCAGCTGGTAGAAGGCCAGTGCCTCATCCGTGTGATCGCCGAACGCGGCGCGAACCGCTTCCCGCGCAGCGGCGGCATCCGGGAAGAACGGAATTTCCTGAGAATTCGAGCCGACGATCAGCGGCACGGAAACCGCCTCGTCGCGGGCAAATACCGCCCGTGGGTCATCGGGCACGACGCGCCCGTCAATGTTCGGGGACGATACATTGGTGGTTTCCTGAGCCTTTAGCAGGGCAGAAACCGGAAGGGCACGCAGCCCCGCAGTGTCAGGTTCCTCGCCCAGCCCGAGATCCCTCGCCAGCGACTGCCCATGCCCCTCTGCCTCCGCGAGCGGGAGCGACGGGCCGCCGAAATTGGTCGATCCGCTTTGCTGGATGGCCTTGTGAAACAGGCCGCGCGCCCCGGGCAGTTGCATCTGTGTCGCGACATGCAAGGCACCGGCGGATTCGCCAAAGATCGTGACATTGCCCGGATCGCCGCCGAAGCTGGCGATGTTGTCGTGCACCCATCGAAGCGCCGCCTGATCGTCCATGAGCGCATAATTGCCCGAGGCACCGTCCTGCTCCGCCGACAGCGCGGGATGTGCGAGGAAGCCGAGCGCGCCGAGCCGGTATTGCACCGACACCAGAACCACGCCGTAATCCGTGAAGCTGCCGTCGATAATGTCCGCACCGCTGCCGCGCTGGTTGCCGCCTCCATGGATCCACACCATCACCGGCAAGGGCGCATCCGGTGTCAGGGTCGGCGTCGCGACGGCGACATACAGGCAGTCCTCGCTCATGTTGGAAAGAAGGCCGGTGTTCCAGCCCTGGTCGGTCTGCGGACAGGCCGGCGCCGGGGCGGTGACGTCGCGGGGTTCGGTCCAGGCCTCGACCGGTTGCGGCGGGCGCCAGCGCAGGTCACCG
>JBGSKI010000244.1:0-24170 GCA_041741315.1 Hyphomonas sp.
CAGGCGCTGTGGTTGCCGAAGATCGCAGCGGGCGAGACGACGTTCGCGCTGGCGCTGGACGAGTCGGCGCATTTCTCGCCGCTGCAGGTGGCGACGGAAGCCGAGCGCAACGGGCAGGGCTACACGATCAATGGCATGAAACGCTACGTGCCGGACGGGCACCATGCCGACACGCTGATCGTGGTGGCGCGCACCTATGGCGAGCCGGGCGACCGGCACGGCCTGTCGCTGTTCCTCGTCCCGGCAGATGCCAAGGGCGTCAGCATCCAGGAACTGAAAACGGTGGACGCGCATGGCGCGGCGCACATCACGTTCGAGGATGTCGTGGTCAGGGAAGATGCAATCCTCGGCGCGGCCGACCAGGGGGCGGACATTCTCGAGCCGCTGCTCGACCGGGCGGCGATCGGCATGGCGGCGGAAATGCTCGGTTCGTCGCAGGCGGCGTTCGACATGACGCTGGACTACCTGAACCAGCGCAAGCAGTTCGGCCAGCTGATCGGCTCGTTCCAGTCGCTGCAGCACCGGGCGGCGAAGATGTTCACCGAACTCGAGATGACGCGCTCCTGCGTGGCGGCGGCATTGGCTGCGGCGGATACTGGCAAGAGCGATGTGGCTGAACTCGCGAGCCTCGCCAAGGCGCGGGCCGGCGAACTCGTGCATCTCGTCTCGAACGAGTGCGTGCAGATGCATGGCGGCATCGGGATGACCGATGCGGCTGATCCGGGCCTGTTCATGAAGCGCGCCCGCGTGCAGGAAGCGATGTATGGCAGTTCGAGCTGGCACCGCGACCGCTATGCGCGGCTGGGCGGGTACTGAGCGCCTTCAGGCGTCACGCAAGAACGCAAAAAAGCCGGGCTCCATCAGGGCCCGGCTTTTTCAATTCGCGAAACGGATCGCCTATTTCAGGGCCGAGCCTTTGCGCAGGGCCTTGGCGATCAGGTAGTACATCACCGGGCGATGCTTTGCGCGCACCGAGCGGCCGTACTTTTCGACAGCTTCGGCAATTGCGGCATCGGCCTTGGCTTCGTCGGTCACGCCGAGCTTCTTGCCAATGAAGGTCTTCTTCACGCGGGCCAGTTCTTCCTTGTCGGAAGAGGCAACCGTTGCGGAGTCGGACTTGTAGATCGACGGGCCGCAGGCTTTGACGGCGCCGGCGAGCAGCGCGAGGTCAGGCTTTGCTTCGCCGACTTTTTCTTTCAGGTCCGAGATGTACTTTTCCATCAGCACTTCTTTTTGCGATGGTTCCTTCGCCGGTTTCGACACGACGGGGGCTGCAACTTTCTTCGGTGCAGCGGCTTTCTTCGTTTTCATTTTGGGCTTTCCTGCCATGGGATGCCTCCTCTTCCTTGCCCGCCAACCGGGCCTTGTTTCACTTACGCAGCGACTAAGCACGAATCAAATAGATGCGCGGACGTACCTAAGCCGTCTTTTTCCACAGGCATCAACCCTTCGCTCTGTAAAAGAGCGAAGGGAGACATGCACGGAAAATAGTCAGATTACGGAATAAGTGGATCAGCCGGCAGCGAAAATCATGCAGACGCTGGAAGAAATCGTCTGCTTCGGATCGTCCGACGGAAGATTGAGTGTATCGATGTCTGCCTGCGTGATTGTCACCTGCTGGCGGCCAATCATGCCGGAGGCAACCGATGGCGGCGGTGGCGGAGGAGGAGGCGGTGCTGATGCATAGGCGGCTTCTGCGCCGTAGTAGTAACTGTCATCGGATCCGCTGGTGGTCGACCAGCGGCCGAGACAGGGGCCGCTGCCTTCCTGCACGGCGAGCAGCTTGCCAAGTTTTGCTCCGGATGCGGTCGCTGTTGCCTTCGCACGCGCTGCACCGTCGGCGACGGCAGATTCATAGGCGGCAAGATTCATTTCCGTCGTCGCTTCGAGATAGGTCGACAGAGGCGTCGAGGATTCCGGGCTGAGGGCCAGGGCACTGGCGCGCGCCGTGCCGGCAAGTTTCAGGTCTTCCACCTGGACGCTCAGCGACACGCGGGCTTCATAGCCGGCGACCTTGTCGGCGCGGTCGTTCTCGACCTTGTTGCCGTCCTTGTCGCGGTATTGCTCGTAATAGGGCTGGACGTAGACGGAACTTGTGACGATGGCCTTGTCGCCGGCGGTCTTCTTGATCGTGTCATAGGCAAGCTTGCCGCGCTGGACGGCGAGTTTCATCGCATCTTTCGCGTCCTTGTCGGTTTCCAGATAGGTCACGGAAAAAGTTGCGCGGTTTGGCGCAACTTGCATGTTGGACCGGCCGATCGCTTCGATGACCGGCATGCGGGTCCAGTAAGGGGTGACGTAGACGTCTTCCTGGTAATCGCGCCCGCCAGTCGGCGACGCAGATTGCGCAAATGCGGCCGGCGCGGTGGCGACCAGGAGTGCGATGAGAGCGGAAGCGGTTTTCATGAAATTGCCTTTCTGACGATTTTGGCCCCGGACCACTGCTCTTCCACACTTCAGGGCGGGGGGCTAGGCTCGGTAAAACAGAATCGCTGGGAGGCGTTTGATCGGCCATGTTTCGGTACCTGCCATTACTCATTGTCGCCACTATCTGCTTCTTCGGCTCTGTCACATGGGACCAGGGACCCATCGCCAAGATGGCGGCGCTGCTCTGCGGGCCGCTGACGCTGATCGGCCTTTACGACATGGTGCAGCGCAAGCATGCCCTGTGGCGGAACTTCCCGCTTGCCGCGCGCGGAAGGTGGATCGCCGAGGAGTTGCGGCCATTCCTGCGGTCCTACATCGTGGAGAGCGATACCGAGGGGCGGCCGTTCAATCACGAAGATCGTGCCATGGTCTACCGGCGGGCCAAGAACGTCTCTTCGGTCGAACCGTTCGGCAGCCAGCTCGACATCGACAAGCCGCCCTATGAGTGGCTTGCGCATTCGATGGCAGCTGTGCACTGCGATGAGACCGATCCGCGTGTGATGGTCGGCGCGCCCGGAACGGCGCAACCCTATTCGGCAAGCGTGTTCAACATTTCCGCGATGAGCTTTGGCTCTCTTGGCGCGCATGCCATCGAGGCCCTGTCGACGGGCGCCAAGAAAGGCGGCTTCTATCACGACACGGGTGAGGGCGGCGTGTCGCGCTACCATCGCAAGGGCGGCGGCGATCTCGTCTGGGAAATCGGATCGGGCTATTTCGGTTGCCGCGCGGCGGATGGAAGGTTCGATCCCGCCCGCTTCAAGGACGTTGCTGCCGATCCGCAGATCAAGATGATCGAGATCAAGCTGAGCCAGGGGGCGAAGCCCGGCCATGGCGGCGTGCTGCCCGGCGCGAAGGTGACGCACGAGATTGCCGAAGCGCGCGGCATTGCCGTCGGCCAGACCTGCGTGTCTCCGCCCGCGCATTCGGCGTTTTCGACGCCGGCCGAGATGATGGACTTCGTGGCGCGCCTGCGGGAACTGTCCGGCGGCAAGCCGGTGGGCATCAAGTTCGCGGTCGGCAATCGCTGGGAAGTCCTGGCGCTGTGCAAGGCGATGCTGGAATCCGGCATCCGGACGGATTTCATGGTTGTCGATGGCGGGGAGGGCGGCACAGGAGCGGCGCCGGCCGAATTCCTCGACCATGTCGGCGCGCCGCTGCGTCAGGCACTCGTCCTGACACGGAATGCCCTGGTCGGCACGGGCCTGAAGGATCAGGTGCGGCTGGCCTGTTCGGGCAAGCAGGTCAGCGCCTTCGCGATCGCCTCGTCAATGGCGCTCGGGGCCGACTGGGTGAATACGGCGCGGGGATTCATGTTCTCGCTCGGCTGCATCCAGTCGCTCAACTGCCACAACAACACTTGCCCGACGGGCATCGCGACATCCGACAAGGGTCGCCAGCGCGGACTGGTTGTTGCCGACAAGGCCGTGCGGGTCGCCAATTTCCACCGCAACACGGTGAAAGCGCTGATGGAAGTGATCGGCGCGGCGGGATGCCGGCATCCGAGCGAACTCTCGCCGCACCATATCATGCACCGCGTCACCGAAGACATCGTGCGACCGGCAGACGAAGCCTATGACCTGCTGGCCAACGGGGCGCTGCTGGCCGACCCCAATGCGACGCACCTCGCGCGTGAATGGGCAATGGCACAGGCCGGCAGTTTCAAGCCGGCAGGCCACTAGTGCCGGTCTTGTGGGTCCGCCCGGTCCTGCTCGGCGGGCTCGCTGCGTTCGGCGCCTTCCTGATCGCTGTTGTGACGAAGGAACCGCGTCACGACCGGGACTGGTATGCCCATCTCTCGCGCCTGCCGCATGTCGACCTCGAGGGCGGCGCATTTTCCATCGCGCCCTACGGCAACTGGACGTATACGGAGGAAGCCCCGGAAGACAGGGTGTGGACCGAGGTACCGGCACGCCGGATCGCGGATGTCCGCCGGGCCTGGTTCGTGATGGAGCCGCATCCCGGCCTGCCCGTCATGGCGCATACGTTCGTCCTGTTCGAATTCGGGGAAGGAGACCTTGTCGGCCTCACCATCGAGGCCCGCAAGGAAAAGCGGGAGGACTATTCCGCCATCGCTGGTGCATTCAACAAGTTCGAACTGATGTTTTACTGGGCGAGCCCGCGGGACCTGATGACCCGCCGCGCCGTGATGATGGACCGCGCACTGTATATGTACCGGCTCGAACTCAGCCAGGGCGAGGCGGAGGCTTATCTCACCGCACTGCTCGAGAAGACCATCTCCATCGAGCGCCGCCCGCGCTTCTACAACACGCTCACCTCGAACTGCACCAACGAACTCGCGAAGGCGGCCGGCCTCGCCTGGGATCCCGCCTTCGTCTTCACCGGCGGCGCCGACAAGGCGCTCTACCGCCTGGGGCGGATTTCCGGCGGGGACGGCTTCGACGCGGTGCACGAGCGCGCCCGCATTGACGGGGTCGTGCGCGACATCGCGGACCTTCCGGAAGCAGAATTCAACGCCGCACTTGTCGCCGCAAGCCATGAAAGGCCGGACTGAGCCGGACGCTCGCCGCCGGCCAGGAGCTTCCGCACCCGGATATGCGCTGTGCGGGACGAACCGCAGGCCTGAAGCATCGAGCTGATTCCGGGAATCATTTCGATGCTTCAGGTTTATTGTCTGGTCGCGGCGTGTACCCGAAAACCGGGTCCACTTTTCGGCACGCCGCCCTAATCCTGTGCCTTCGAGCCGTTCGCTTCGGACTGCAGCAGCGTGTAGCGCTCGATACCGATCCGCTCGATCAGCGCGAATTGCGTCTCGAGATAGTCGACATGCTCTTCCTCGTTGGCGAGGATCTTTCCGAACAGGTCGCGGCTGCCATAGTCGCGCACGGATTCGCTGTATTCCATCGCGTCCCGCAGCAGCGGAATGGCCATGTTTTCGAGCTTCAGGTCGCATTCGAGGATTTCCTGCACGCTTTCCCCGATGCTCAGCTTGCCGAGATCCTGCAGGTTCGGCAGGCCGCCGAGAAACAGGATACGCCCGACCAGCCAGTCGGCATGGTGCATTTCCTCGATCGATTCCTTGTATTCATAGTCGCCGAGTTTCGAGACGCCCCAATCGTGCAGCATGCGGGAATGCAGGAAATACTGGTTGATCGCCGTCAGTTCGTTCTTCAGCGCTTGGTTCAGGAACTCGATGACCTTCTTGTCGCCTTTCATGGGGCACTCCTTCTGCGCTGTTTCGTATCCTGCAGGATTTACGGCGATTGGCGCGGGGAGGCAACAAAAAGCCCAATAAAATCAGATGCATATGAAAGTGAGACACAGTCGCAGGGCCTGTCAGGGCCAAGTTCCCGGCAGAACTTCAATTCTTGCAAGGCCCAAGGCTCTATTCGGCGGCGATCAAGCCGGGGGCCTGTGGCCGCTGGTAGAGCGAGTCATTGATCATGTCGGCCATGGACGGGCTGCACTTGCCGCACTGGAACTTGCAGCCATGGTGGGATTGCACGGCTTTCGGGCTGCGCGCACCGGCCTCGACGGCGGCGCGCACGCTCTTGCAATTGATACGGTTGCAGACGCAAATGATCATGAGAACCATTTGCAGTCAGTGAGAATGATTGTCAATACGCTGTTCTGACTCGCTGCAAGGATGAGTTGCCGCAGGGCCTGCACGGCAGCGGTGCACCATATTTCCGGCTAACCGGCCCAGCCGAAGACATCCTCCAGGCCGACGCCGAAGACGCGCGAGATCCGGAAAGCGCTTTCGAGGGACGGGGAGTATTTCCCCTGTTCGATCGCGATGATGGTCTGGCGGGTGACGCCGATGGCTTCGGCGAGGGCGGCCTGGCTCATGGTGCCATGCTGCTCGCGCAGTTCCCGGATGCGATTGGTAATCGGCGGGGGCTTGGCCATGGTTTACACGCCCCGGCGATAGAGGATGATCTGGAAGGCGTATTCGGCGATCTGGCTGGCCATCATGCTGGCAAAGCAGATGTGGAACAGCAGGTTCCCGTCATTGTGAATGCCGAAATTCATCATGCCGCCAAAGACTCCGGCCGCCAGGACATAGCCCGACCAGTGCCCGGCCTTGTCGAGGATGATCTTCTCGCGCTCATCGGCGGGCGAATCCGCTTCCCGGCCCGCAGATGCCGCCAGCACCGACATGATGACGATGGAAGCGATCACGATCATCACGACATACCCGATCACCAGGCCGATCAGGGGAGGGGCGGTGTGGCCCAGTTCGGTGGTGACACTCACCACCGCCCTGAAATAATTGGCGCCTGCCACCAGCAGGATCAGGCTCATGGCCCATGCGCTCTTTTCGCGGAATGACATGTCTTCGTTTCCTTTCGTGTAAAAAATATCTGACACACCATGTAGTCAAACATTTTTGACATGTCAAATATATCTTACACCCTTTTGCGGGCCTCGCTTGACGCTCCCGTGCCACACCTTTAGGCCCGGCCATCTCAGGAAACTGGATGGACCCGATGACCGACCTCTCTGTGCTTGCCGAAACTGCCAGGGCCTGGCCCTTTGAGCTGGCCCGCGCGCTGAAACAGCGTGTCGAGCTGCAGAAGAAGGCCGGCCAGCGCAAGGACGGCGATGCGGTCGTGTTCGAAACGGGCTACGGCCCCTCGGGCCTGCCGCATATCGGCACGTTCGGCGAAGTCGTGCGCACGACCATGGTGCGCCATGCGTTCGAAGTGCTGACCAAGGGCGAGGTGCCGACGCGGATGATCTGCGTGTCGGACGACATGGACGGCATGCGGAAGATTCCGGACACGGTGCCGAACAAGGCGGCGCTGGAACCCTTCCTGCAGCATCCGCTGACCTCGGTGCCCGACCCGTTCGGCACGCATGCCTCGTATGGCGCCAACATGAATTCGCGGCTCTGCGCCTTCCTCGACCAGTTCGGGTTCAAGTACGAATTCCTGTCGGCGACGGATTGCTACAGATCGGGCCGGTTCGACGCGATGCTGTTGCGAGCAGCGGAGAAGTACAAGGACATCATGGAGGTCATGTTGCCGACCCTCGGCGCGGAACGGCAGGCGACCTATTCGCCCTTCCTGCCGATCTCGCCGTCGACCGGACGCGTGCTGTATGTGCCGATGAAATCGGTCGATGCCGCCGCCGGCACGATCACGTTTGCGGACGAGGACGGCACCGATGTGACGCTGCCCGTCACGGGCGGCCATGTGAAGATGCAGTGGAAGCCGGATTTCGGCATGCGCTGGGCCGCACTCGGCGTTGATTTCGAAATGTTCGGCAAGGACCACCAGGCCAATGCGCCGATCTATTCGAAGATCGCAAAAATCCTCGGCGCACGTCCGCCGGAACAGTACGTCTACGAATTGTTCCTCGACGACAAGGGCGAGAAGATCTCGAAAACCAAGGGCAATGGCATCTCGGTGGAGGAGTGGCTGACCTATGCGCCGGACGAAAGCCTGTCGCTGTTCCAGTTCCAGAAGCCGCGGGTTGCCAAGAAGCTGTATTTCGACGTGATCCCGAAAGCGGTGGACGAGTACCTGACCTTCCTCGAGAAGTTTCCGACGGAAGAGCCGGCCGCGCAGCTCGAAAACCCCGTCTGGCACATCCATCTGGGCGCGCCGCCGAAGGCCGACGTACCGGTCTCGTTTGCGCTGCTCCTGAACCTGGTTGCGGTCGCAAACCCGGAAGACCGCTCGCAGCTTTGGGGCTTCATCCAGCGCTATGCGCCCGGCACCACGCCGGAGACGCATCCATTGCTCGATAGCCTGGCGGGCTATGCGATGGCTTATTATCGCGACTTTGTGTTGCCGACGAAATCCTTCCGCGCCCCGGACGAGAAGGAGCGCGCCGCGATGGCCGATCTTTCTGCGCGCCTCAAGGTGTTCGACGATTCGCCGAACCCGGACAATCTACAGTCGATGACCTTCAGTGTCGGGACCGATCATGGATTCGAGAACCTGCGCGACTGGTTCAGGGCGCTCTATGAAGTGCTGCTTGGCCAGAGCCAGGGGCCGCGCTTCGGCAGCTTCGCCGCGCTCTACGGCCAGACTGAAACTGCAGCCCTGATCGACGAGGCGCTGGCGCGGGGATAGGTGCGCGCGATTGTAAGGTGCGTTAAGCACTTCCGGGGTCTAGTCTGCGGATGACCAAGGGAGACCCATCATGCGTGCCATCCAAACCCTTCTGCTTGCCGGCCTGATTGCGGCATCGCCCGCCTGTATGGCCACCAAGATCGTCACGGTGCCCGTCGGCCTCGCGGTAGGCGCAACCAAGGTCGCGACCAAGAGCGTCGTCTATGTCGGCGGCACGGCCGTGCGCGTGACCGGCGATGCACTGGATGGACCGGACAAGATGGTGCATGTCGATGTCACGATGAAATCCGGCAAGCACGTCAGGAAGACGGTCAAGGCCAAGTATCTCGAGCGTGAACTCGACAAGCTCGGCAAGAAGGGCCGGATTGTCGACGTCGAGGTGACGCCGGCAGACTAGCGCGGCCTATTGCGCCGCGATCAGCGACACTTTCACCTTCGGCATCCTGCCTTCCGGCCAGCCCGCCCAGAGTTCGGTTTCCTTCGCCTTTGCGACCTCAAAGGCCTCTTCCTTCACGTGGCCGAAGCCGCGAATCTCGTCCGGAACCGACGCGAGCGCGAGTGCGAGTTCGTGGTTCTTCGGCGTCAGTTCCGGCGCGATGCGTGCGAGGCCGGCGAGGTAATCGTCTCGCAGCGTACGCTCCATCTGGCGTTCTTCGGTGCGTCCGAACAGGTCGAATGCAGTGCCCCGCAGGCCTTTCAGGCGCGCGAGGATGCGGAAACCGGTCATCATCCAGGGGCCGAAATGCTTTTTCTTGAGGTGGCCGTGGCTGTCCTTCTTCGAAATCAGCGGCGGCGCCATCCAGAAGCGCAGCTTGCCGCCCTTGAATTCCTTCGCCATCTGCTCGGCAAACGCGCCGTCGGTGTAGAGGCGGGCCACCTCGTACTCGTCCTTGTACGCCATGACCTTGAAGGCATATGTTGCCGCCGCGCGAGTCAGCTTCTCGCCGAGGCCCGCATCTGTCTCCGCTGTTCGCACCTTGGCGACAACCGCGCGATAGGCGTTCGCATAGGCTTCGTTCTGGTAGGCGACCAGACGCGCGGCGCGGTCTTCGATCAGTTCGTCCAGCGTCTTCGGCTCGATATGCCCGCGCGGGTCCAGCTGCTTTATCAGACGGGCCGGGTCCGCCGCCGCGATGCGCCCGATATTGAAGGCCGCCATATTGTCTTCGACCTTGGTTCCGTTCAGGCGGATCGCGCGGTAGAGCGCGCGCAGCGAGACTGGCACCTTGCCCTTCTGCCAGGCAAAGCCCGCCATGATCATGTTCGTGTAGATCGCCTCGTGCAAATAGCCCATGGCGAGCGCTTCGGCATCGAAGGATTCGAATTCCGAAGCCTGGCGCTTCACGCGCGCCGACAGGAGGTCGCTCTCGAAGCGTTTGGACCGGTTACGGATGAATTCGCTGGTCGGCGTCACATCCGAGTTCGCATAGGCGGCGGTGCGGCCGGAATCCATAAGGGTCAGCGCATCGCCGCCCGCCGCCACGACGAGGTCGCAGGCGATGATCACGTCCGCGCCCGCCGGCGGGACACGGCCGGTGGAGATCATTTCCGGCTCGCGTGCAAAGCGGATGTGGGAGAGCACCGGGCCGCCTTTCTGGGCAAGGCCGGTCATGTCGAGGCTGGAGGCGGCGTGCCCGTCGACATGTGCGGCCATGGCCAGCACGGCGGCGACTGTCGTGACGCCGGTTCCGCCGACGCCCGTGAACAGGACGTTCCATGGCTCGGCAAGGCTCGGTGTTTCGGGAAGGGGAAGGCCCTCGGCGCTGAATGCGGGGCGGGGCTTGTCTTCCCAGGCTGCCTCGCCGTCGGTGATGGTCACGAAACTCGGGCAGAAGCCCTTCAGGCAGGACAGGTCAGTATTGCACGTGGACTGATTGATCCGCCGCTTGCGGCCGAGTTCGGTTTCCACCGGCTCCACCGACAGGCAGTTCGATTTGACCGAACAGTCGCCGCAGCCTTCGCAGACGGCAGTGTTGATGATCACGCGTGTCCGGTCCGGTGCGCGCAGGTCGCGCTTGGCGCGGCGGCGCTTTTCGGTGGCGCAGACCTGGTCATAGATGATGACCGACACGCCCGGCGTGCCGCGCAGACGCACCTGGACGTCTTCGAGGTCGTCGCGGTCGAAAATCCTGACGCTGCGGGGCAGGCCCTTGACGTTGGCATAGCGTGTCGGATCCTCCGTCACGATCACGATTGTCCTGACGCCTTCGGCCTCGACCTGCTGGGCGATCTGCTGCGGGGTCTGACCGGATTCGACATGCTGGCCACCGGTCATCGCGACGGCGTCATTGTAGAGGATCTTGTAGGTCATGTTCGCGCCGGAAGTCACTGCCGCGCGGATGGCGAGGCTGCCGGAGTGGGAATAGGTGCCGTCGCCGAGATTGACGAACACATGGCCTTCATCCGTCGCCCAGTGCTGGCCGACCCAGCCGATGCCTTCGCCACCCATCTGACTGGTCATGTCGGTGTGCCGGTCGGGCATGAAGTTCGCCATATAGTGGCAGCCGATCCCGGCCAGTGCGCGGGAGCCCTCCGGCACGACGGTCGATGTGTTGTGCGGGCAGCCCGAGCAGAAATGCGGGGTACGGACGGTCGGGGCGGCATTGATGCGGGCGGACTCGCTGGCCCGGCCGACGCGGTCGAAATAGGCATCGGCGCGGGACGTGTCCCAGCCCCGTGGCAGGATGCGGACCAGTGCCTCGGCCATTTCGGGAATCGTGATCGAGGCAATGTCGGGCAGGAGGCGATGCCCGTCGCGGTCGAACTTGCCTTCGACCGCCGGCCGCTTGCCGTCCGGCAGGTCGTACAGTGCGGCGCGCAATTGTTCCTCGATCAGCGGACGCTTGTGTTCGATGACGACCACGCGTTCGAGGCCGGCACAGAATTCGCGGATGCCTTGCGGTTCCAGCGGCCATGGCATGGCGACCTTGTAGACGGAGAGGCCGAGGCTGCCGGCCTGTTCCGGGCTGACGCCCACGGCGGCGAGCGCCTCGAACACATCCCGCGCGGCCTGGCCGGTGACGATCACGCCGACACGCGGCTTCGGAGACGGCAGGATCACGCGGTCGAGCCGGTTGGCACGGACATAGGCCTGGGCGGCGGGCAGCTTCACCTGGCGCAGGCGCTGCTCCTTGTTGAGAGGCGTATCGCCGCGGCGCATGCTGACGCCGCCTTCGGGGAACCGGAAGTCCGGAACGGAAATCGCAAGACGGGTGAGATCGACATTCACCACCGCGCCGGAATCCATCGTATCGGCCAGCGCCACCATGCCGGTCCATGCGCCGGAGAACCGGCTCATCTGCCAGCCATGGATGCCGTAATCGAGCACGTCCTGGATCGAGGCCGGATTGAGCACCGGGATTTCGGCGTCGGCCATCGCGAATTCGGATTGCGAGGGCAGGGTGGAGGATTTGCAATTATGGTCGTCGCCGACAATCGCCAGCACACCGCCCAGCGAGGAGGTGCCGGCGGCATTGGCATGCTTGAAGACATCGCCGGTGCGGTCGACGCCGGGCGCCTTGCCATACCAGATGCCAAACAGGCCATCGAAGCGCGCGCCGGGGAACAGGCCGAGCTGCTGGCTGCCCCAGACGGCGGTGGCGCCAAGGTCCTCGTTCAGGCCTTCCCAGAACCTGATGTCATGCGCGTCCAGCCACTTCTGGGCGGCGCGCAATTGCTGGTCGTATCCGCCGAGTGGTGAGCCGCGATAGCCGGAAATGAAGCCCGCCGTGTTGAGCCCGGCTTTCAGGTCCAGCCGCTTGCGATCAAGGGGCAAACGGACCAGGGCCTGGATACCCGTCATGTAAGCCTTGCCCTCGACAAGATCGTATTTGTCGTCCAGCGTAACTTCACGGTGTTGCATAAAAAGTTTGTCCTAGATAAGTGTCGGGCAGATTATTCGTTAAATCATACGAAATTGCTTGCCTTTCTTGCGCCAATTTTGTTTATTCGGGGTATATTATGCCTTCGAATGGGGAGAACATAGAAAATTGAGCCAAGAAATAGACTCTGTTGATGCACGGATTCTCGACATCATTCAACGCGACGCGGGACTTTCTGTTGCTGAAATTGCCGATCGGGTGGGACTTTCTTCCTCCCCGTGCTGGCGCCGGATCAAGCGCATGGAAGAGGCCGGCTTCATCAAGGGCCGGGTCACGCTGCTCGACAATTTCGCGCTCGGCCTGAACTTCGAGGTGATTGCCAGTGTGAAACTGTCCCTGCCGAGCCGCGACAATCTCGAAGCCTTCGAGAACATGGTGCAGGCCTGGCCGGAAGTGGTCGAATGCATGACGGTCACGGGCGCGGTCGACTACATGATGCACGTCGTCACCACCGACATGCACGCCTATGACAATTTCCTGCGCGACAAGCTGCTCGGATCGGCGCTCGTATCCGACGTCCAGTCGCGCATCGTGATCCGCGTGTCGAAACGGACAACGGCGCTGCCGCTGTCGCTGGTCGAGAACATGAAATAGATATCAGCCGAGATCGAGGTGCAGGTACTGGCTGTAGTCGCTGGGGACATAGTCGGCGAAGGCCTCTCCATTCCGGAACCCGTGCCGCCGGTAGAGGGCGAGGGCGGCATCGAAGGACGGGCCATTGCCTGTCTCCAGGCTCACCCGTGTGTATCCGCGCGACCGCGCCAGATCGAGCAGGGCCGCGAGGATCGCCGTCGCCGCCCCCTTGCGCAGGTGACCCGTCCGTGTGCGCATGGATTTCAGCTCGCCATGATCTGGCGCGAGCTGCTTGATTGCCCCGCAGGCCACAAGTATGTCCCCCTCCCATGCCGTCAGGAAGGTGATTTCCGGCCGCTGCAGGCCTGACAGGTCCAGCGCGAAGACATGCCCGGCCGGCGTGTTGGCGTGCATCCCGGCGAGATGCTCGGTCAGGATGTCGACGACTTGCGGATCGGAAAAATCGCCGTGCTTAACGATCATGGGAATCTGCATACTGGAGCTGCCTGTAATCCGATCCACGAAAAGGACCGCAGCGGATTTCGTCAACGTTTTTTGCGCAACCTTGTAAGAAACCCGCGTTCCGGCAGACTAGTCTGGAAACACATAGCCGGAGCTTCCGTCATGCCGCGTTTCAGACTTGCCCTTTCTGCCATCATCGCCCTCCTGCTTGTGGCGCTGCCCGCCCTTGCCGCGCCCACACATGCAGAGCTGCAGCAGAAAGTGGAGGATGCCCGCAAGGGCGCTGGCCTCGTCGCCCTTGGCGCCGTCATCGCCAATGCCGATGGCGAGATCCTCGGCCTTGCCGTTGCGGGCGAGCGGCGCAAGGGCAGCCATGATGCCGTTCAGCCAGAGGATAGCTGGCATCTCGGCTCCAACACCAAGATGCTGACGGCGCTGCTCTATGGCCGCCTTGTCGAGCAGGGCGACGCGAAATGGGGCGCCACCCTGCCGGAACTCTTCCCGGACCTTGCAGACGGCATGGATCCCTCCTGGAACGATGTCACCATCGAGCATCTTCTTTCCCATCGCAGCGGGCTCGCGCCCAATCCGGGTCCGCTCTGGTTCCTTACGGCGCGAGGCTCGAAATCGGACATGAAGACCCAGCGCACGGCGCTTGCCAAAGGCTTCCTGTCGAAACCGCCCGGCGGCACGACCGGCGAATATGTCTACAGCAATCTCGGCTACATGATTGCAGGCGCCGCGCTGGACCGGATCGCCGCCCGTCTGGGCGAGGAGGATTACGAGGCCCTGTTCCTGTCGAGTCTCGTGCCGGCAGGGGAGGGCTGGGGCTTCGGCCCGCCGCCGGAAGGTATTGAAGGCCACGCGAAGGGAATGTTCGGCCTGAAGGCGCAAGGCAGTGGCCTTCAGGCGGACAATCCGCCCGCGGTCGCCCCGGCCGGCACGCTGAATGCGCCGCTGGCAGCCCATGCCCGCTTCCTTGCCAGCTTCCTGACGCCGGATGCGACGCAGGCAAAGCTGCTCACCCCGTTTCCGGACGAGACCTCAGCCTATGCGCTCGGCTGGGCCGTGGACACGGCGCCCTCCTTCGGCAAGGTCTATGCGCACAACGGATCGAACACGATATGGCTCTCTACCGTGCGGCTCTATCCGGAGCTAGACCTCGTCGTGATCGTCAACACAAACATCTATAGCGATGAGGCGGTAAAGGCCGTGGCAGCGCTCAGCCTGCAGCTGATCCAGATGTACGAAGAAAAAAGCCTGCTGGCGCAATAAGCGCCGGCAGGCCTTTCATTTATCCGTGATCAGAGCGATCAGGCGCGTTCGAGCGCCATGGCGATGCCTTCGCCGCCGCCGATGCAGAGACTCGCGACACCCTTCTTCACGCCCTGCTGTTCCATCGCCGACAGGAGCGTCACGATCACCCGCGCGCCGGACGCGCCGATCGGGTGACCCATGGCACAGGCGCCGCCATGAATGTTCAGCTTGTCGTGAGAAATGCCGAGTTCCTTCATGGCGATCATCGGCACGACGGCGAACGCTTCGTTGATTTCCCAGAGATCGACGTCCTCGACTTTCCAGCCGGCCTTTTCCAGCGTCTTGCGGATCGCCGGAACAGGTGCGGTGGTGAAGTATTCCGGCTCGTGCGCATGGCTGGAGGAGGCAACGATGGTCGCCAGCGGCGTCAGGCCGCGCTTCCTGGCTTCGGACGCCCGCATCAGGACCAGCGCGGCAGCGCCGTCGGAAATGGCCGAGGCGTTGGCGGCGGTGACCGTGCCATCCTTCGAGAAGGCGGGCTTCAATTGCGGAATCTTGTCCGGCATGGCCTCGCGGGGCAGCTGGTCGGTGTCGACCACGGTGTCGCCCTTCTTGCCTTTGACGGTGACCGGCGCGATCTCGCGCTTGAACTTGCCGCCGGAGGTCGCGTCCTGGGCGCGGCGCAGCGTTTCGAGCGCGTAGGCGTCCTGCTGCTCGCGGGTGAATTGGTATTCGCCGGCGATCATGTCGGCGAACTGGCCCATCGGTCCGCCCTTGTAGGCATCGGAGAGGCCGTCGAGCGCCATATGGTCTTCGGCGGACATCGTGCCGTACTTGTGGCCCTTGCGGACGTTCAGCAGGTGCGGCGCGTTGGTCATCGACTCCATGCCGCCGGCAATCACGATGTCGGCGTCGCCCGCGAGGATGGCATTGCGGCCCATGATGGCCGCCTGCATGCCCGATCCGCACATCTTGTTGATCGTGGTCGCCTCAAGCCCCTTGTCCTGGCCGGCCTTGAAGCCCGCCTGGCGGGCAGGGGCCTGGCCCTGGCCGGCCGGCAGGCAGTTGCCCATAATAATCTCGGAGGCCTCGCCCGGCTTCAGCCCGGCTTCCTTGACGGCTGCCTCGATGGCGATGGCGCCCAGCTGGCTGGCGGTGAAGCCGCCAAGGTCACCCATCAGGCCGCCCATCGGGGTGCGTGCCATGCCAACGATAACCACGGGATCCTGTGTGGACATCTGATTCTCCTCGCTCGGTGTGGATTGTTCTTGTCTGCGCGCAGAAAGCGCTTCGCAGGTGCACTCGTCAAGCCGCGAACTCGCCCGGTACGGGAACGCTATCCTGCAATGCGGCGGTTTGGACAACTTGCCGCTGGAAATTCCAGGAAATGTCAGCAGCGCATTCCGGCCGCCGACGGAGTGACAGCATTGTCGGGCGCATCAACGCCCGGCGATTGTCAGGGCGACTTCTTTTTCTTCTTCTTCGGGGTCGCCGGCGCTTCCGCATCGACTTCAAACGTCATCTGCATGTTCACCCGGTACATGCTGATCTTGCCGTCCTTGATGGTCGTCGACATGTTGTTGACATGGCAGGACGACAGGCCGCGGACGGTCCTGGAAAAGCGCGTGACGGCGGTCTGGATTGCGTCCTCGAACGATTTTGCCGATTCCGACAGGATCTGTTCGGATTTCATGATTGCCATCGGTGTCCCCTCATCCATGCCATTGTTCGGATGAATTCAACGCCCGAATGACGCAGATTCCAAGGCAACTCTCGTGAAGCGCGAATCCTGCCTCAGTCTTCGATGATGGTCAGGCCGGCTTCGGAGTTTTCCTGCCAGACGATGCGGGCGCGGCCTTCGAGACCGACGGCGCGGGCATTGAGATAGACTTCCTCGGGCAGGCGTTCATTGGTCGGGAAGCGCAGGCGGACACCGGTATTGGAATAATCGAGAACGATGCCTTTGCGGCGGTAGCCGGAATCATAGACGACAAAGGCTTCGCGGTAGACCATCGCCCGGTTGGCGCGTGGCAGGTCCCGGATGTCCTCGACAGGCTTCTCGACCCGCGAGATATCGGGCTGTTCGGCTTTGCGATTGCCAAATAGTCGATCCAGAAGCGCCATGGTCAGAGTCCAACTATTGCCGCGCGGCATGTACAATTCCAGCCGGGAGCTTACACGCCCAAGGGTTAACGCAGCGCTTACACATTCGATAAAAAAAAGCGGCACCTTCCGGTGCCGCTTCCTTGTTTATAGGGCTGGCGGATTACCAGATCCGGATGCGCTGCTCCGGCGGAAGGTAGAGCGCGTCGTCCGGCGTCACCCCAAACGCGTCGTACCACTCGTTCAGGTTGCGCACGACGCCGTTCACCCGGTAGACGGGCGGCGAGTGCGGGTCCGACAGCATCTGCGTGCGCGTGGCTTCGTCACGGTACTTCGCGCGCCAGACCTGTGCCCAGGCGAGGAAGAAGCGCTGGTCGCCGGTCAGGCCGTCGATCACAGGTGCTTCCTTGCCGTTCAGCGACAGGTGATAGGCGCGATAGGCGAGGGACAGGCCGCCGAGATCGCCGATATTCTCGCCCAGCGTCAGGCGTCCGTTGACGCAGGTCTCGCCATCATCCAGCGGGCAGTACGAGGAATACTGCGTAGCGAGCGCATCGCCCAGTTTGCGGAACGCGGCGAGGTCTTCATCCGACCACCAATTGTCGAATACGCCGAGACCGTTGTACTTGGCGCCCTGGTCGTCGAAGCCATGGCCCATTTCATGACCGATGACGCCGCCGATGGCCCCGTAATTCACCGCCGGATCCGCCGAGATATTGAAGAAGGGCGGTTGCAGGATGGCGGCCGGGAAGACGATCTCGTTATAGGCCGGATTGTAATAGGCATTGATCGTCTGCGGCGTCATGAACCACTTGGTCTTGTCGACCGGCTTGCCGAGCGTCGAGAGATTGTCTTCGGTCTGCCACTTGGCGGCGGCGATGGAATTGTCGAGCGCATTGTCGGAAACGACCAGCGTGTCATAGGTCTCGAACTTGTCCGGATAGCCGATCTTCGGATTGAACGCGTCGAGCTTCTCTTCGGCTTTCACCTTGGTTGCATCGCTCATCCATCCGAGGTCTTCGAGGTTTGCCGCCATCGCGACGCGCAGGTTCTTGACCAGGTCGTCCATGGCTGCCTTGTTCTCGGGCGGGAAGTGGCGCTCGACGAACACTTTGCCGATGGCCTCACCGAGAATGCCCTGCGTGGAGGTCACGGCGCGCTTCCAGCGCACGCGCTGTTCCGGCTGGCCGCGCAGGACCGTCCCGTAGAACGCGAAGGTCGCGTCATCCAGTTCCTTCGGCAGGACATCCGAATTGTCCGTCAGGAAGTGGGCCGAGAGATAGGCTTTCCATGTATCGAGCGGTGTATCGCTCATGATCTTGAACAGTTCCGGGAAGCCGCCGCCGAGCTTCGCAGCGTCTTCGGCAGACAGGCCCGCTTCATCGAGTTCTTCCTGGGTCGGAGGAATTTCCGCGACGAGGAAGTTCTGTTCATTGCCGATGCCGATCGTGTCGAGCGCGCGGACCACCGGGAAGCTGCCGGCCATCGCGACAAACTCGTCCTTGCTCACCTTGTTGTAGGTGATCTCCGGATTGCGCGAGATGGCGCGGTCCCAGTCCGCCTTGGCGATCTCTGTCTCGAGCGCCAGCACTTTCTGCGCTTCGGCAGCAGCGTCGTCATAACCAGCCTTGCCCAGCACGAAAGTCAGCAGGTCGAGCTATTTGGCGCGGGTCTCGACCGATTTCTCGTCGTCTTTCAGGTAATAGTCGCGGTCCGGCAGGCCGAGGCCGGCGATGTTCATCTGGAAGATGACGGTTTCGGGGTCCTTGTCGTCGGAAAAGGCGAAGCCGCCGATGGGCGAGGTGTAACCGACTGTGCCGAACACGGTGGCGAGGTCGTCGAGCGAGGAAATCGACTTGATCCGGTCAAGGTAGGGCTGGGCCGGTGCCAGGCCGTCTGCCTCGATCTTGTCGGTGTTCATATAGGCATTGTAGTAGGCCGCGATCTTGCCGTCGGATGTGTCTGCGGCCGGCTTTGCCGCTGCCAGATCGTTGATGATATTGAGGACGCGCTGTTCGGATTTCTCCGCGAGGAAGTCGAAGGACCCGTACCGGGACTTGTCTGCCGGGATGACGAACGAGTCGAGCCATTTGCCGTTGGCATAGGCATAGAAATTGTCGCCCGGCTTCTCCACTTCATTGCGGACGGTCAGGTCGATGCCGGCATTGCCCCAGTAATCGGCGGCGGACAGTTCGAGGCCTTCCGCGTTGACGTATTTTCCGTCGGCGTTCGGCTCGATCGGAGCGGCGGCAGTGGTCGTGTCGGGCGTCGCCGTCTTGGGCGTGCAGGCGCCGAGCAGCGCGACAGCCGCCACGCCCATCATCAGGGATTTCATCAAGAGTTCTCTCCTTTTGTGTTTGAGGCCCCCGCGTCCGCAGGGGCCCCTTCAGTCTGAACTTTTCAGCTATTCGGCCGGGGCAAGTCCGCCGCCCTCATGACTCGTTCCGATCAGTTCGTCTTCATCGACCGTCACATGGCCGGTGTATCCGTCACCGATCTGGGTGAAGGGGTGCCCGCCCCATGTCCAGGCGAAGACGCGCTTGATCTCGGCGCCGATGACATACATCGCGGGTACGAGGAACAGCGAGACGAACAGGGCAAAGCCCACCGCCGAGCCGAGCGCCACGATCATCGGTTTCAGGAACTGGGCCTGCACCGAGCGCTGCGCCAGCAGCGGCATGATGCCGACCAGCGTCGTCAGCGATGTCAGCAAGATCGGGCGGAAGCGCGACACGCCGGCATCGACCAGGGCCTGAACCGCGCCGGCGCCTTCATCGCGCCGCTTGTTGACATAGTCGATCAGCACGAGGTTGTCGTTGATCACCACGCCCGCCGCCGCCGCAATCCCGAAGAACGAGAACAGGGCCATCGGCGTGTTCAGTGCCCACAAGCCGAGCAGCGCGCCGCAATAGGCGAAGGGCAGGGCCATCATCAGAAGGATAGGCTGGACATAGGAGCGGAACGCCACGGCGAGCAGGATGTACATGGTACCGATGGCGATCAGCATCAGGCGGCCGATTTCGGTCATGAATTGCTGCTCTTCCTCGAAACCGCCGGCTTCGCCGCGCAGGACGTCCGGGAAGCGCTTCTGGAATTCAGGCCAGAAGTCGGTCTCCATGGCGGCCATGATCTCGCCGCGGGCGCCTTCGCCCTTCACTTCAGCAAACACGGCGACGGAGCGCGTACGATTGCGCCGCTGGATCCGGTTGATACCGGGAGCAAACTCGAAGTCTGCGACCTGACCGACAGGGATTTCACGCCCGTCAATCGTCCGTATGCGCAGGGTGTCCAGGCTGTCGAGATTCTCGCGCGCCGATTCCGGCAGGCGGACCATCACCCGCACGTCCTCGCCATCGCGGGGAAGGCGTTGCACTTCCTCGCCGAAATAGGCCTGGCGCAGCTGGCGCGACACATCGGCCAGCGTGATGCCGAGCGTTTCGGCGCCGGGTTTCATCGTGATGCGGATTTCCTCGGCCGCCGACGACAGGTTGTCGCCGATGTCGTACACGTTCGTGTACGTCGCCAGGTGCGACTTCACAAAGTCCGAGGCTTCACGCAACCGTTCGAGGTTCGGGTTGCTGAGCGCAAACCGGACGCCGGTGTCATCGTCGCTGAACGTGAAGTTGAAGTTGATCTCTTCCGCGTCCTGGATCTCGCCGACATTCGCCCGCAGGCTTTCCGACAGGTCGCGAGAGCGAATCCCCTCAGGCCGGTCTTCAGGAGGCACCAGGCCGATCCATGCCTGGACCTGGCCGCCACCGGCAACAACAGATGCATCACGGATCAGGCCGCCTTCGACTTCCGGATGCTCCTTGGCCGTTTCCACAGTCGACTTGTCGATTCCTGCCTGCAACTGGTCGCGCACCTGCAGAAGGCGTTCGTAGGGCGTGCCATCGGGCATGTCGATGTTGACCTGGATCAGGTCTGCTTCGATTTCCGGCATGAACTGGAACGGCACGATCTTGTTGGAGGACAGGCCGAACGCGAACATGAAGATCGCAATGAACAGCGCCGCCGTCGCATAGCGATACCGCAGCGCCAGTTCCAGCACCGGCTTGTAGAGATTGGCGGCAAACCAGAGCAGGCTGTCGGCAATCCGCCGCTGCAGTTTCATGAAGGCGCCCATCGGCCCGTCGAACTTCTGCTTGTCCATGTGGGCAAGGTGCGCCGGCAGGATCATCATGCATTCGATCACCGAGAAGGTCAGCGCCGCAACGACGACGAACGTGATCTGCTGGGTGAACATCCGCGTCGGGCCAGACAGGAAGGCCCATGGCAGGAAGGCGATGATCGTCGTCAGAACGCCGAAGATGACGGGCTTGAGCACCAGTTGCGTCCCGACGATGGCCGCGTCCAGGCCATGCCTTCGGCCGCTCTCGACTTCCCTGTGTATGTTCTCGCCGACAACGATCGCATCGTCCACGATGACGCCGATGACCAGCAGCACGGCAAAGGTCGACAGCACGTTCCACGACACGCCGAGATAAGGCAGCAGCATGATGCCGCCGCCAAACGCGGTGAAGATGCCGACCGTCACCCACAGCGCCACCATCGGGCGCAGGAACAGCAACAGGACGATCATCACCAGAACGGCGCCCTGCATCGCGGACGACGTGATCATGTTCATGCGATCGTTGAACGCTTCGGAATCGTCCCACAGCACGTCGACCTTCACGCCTTCCGGCAGGATGCCATTGGCCGGGTCGTTGGCTTTCTTCATGTAGTCATGGAAGCCCTGCGTGTATTTCGTGATGTTCATCTTGTCCGGTTGCGGGACCATAACGAACGCGGTGCGCTGGTTGTTGAAGGTCGCCAGCATCTTGTCCGACACGAAGCCGTCGATGACCGTCGCGACATCGTCGATGCGGATGGTGCCCTGTTCGGTCGTTTGCCGCACGATGATATTGCCGAACTGGTCGGCCGTGTCGGCGAGTTGCCGCGCATTGATCGCGACGTCGCCGGATGAGGATTCGATGCGGCCGCCGGACGAGTTCAGCGAAGACTCGCGGATGGCGCTTGCAATGTCACTGAAGCTCAGCCCGAACCGGCGCAGGGCTTCCTCGGACACCTCGACGCTCACCTGCTCGTCGAGCGTGCCCTGCAGCTGCGCAAGTTCGCCACCGGGCAGGATCGCGATATCGTCACGCACCTTGTCGGCGAGCCGCTTCAGCGTCCGCTCGTCGACATTGCCGTGAATGGCCATGCCCATGTACCAGTTGCGCGCTTCCCAACGGGTTACCTGGGGCTGGAAGGCGGCTTGCGGCAGGTTGTTGATCTGGTCGACGCGCAGCTTCACCTCATCGAGGAATTTCTGCATGTCGGCATCGTCGCGACCCTCGACATTGACATTGCCGTAGCCTTCGCTGGCGGTCGATGTGATCCGCTTGAGGCCGTCGATATCGGCGACCGCTTCCTCGATCCGCGTGACGATCTGCTCTTCGACGTCCTGCGGGGAGGCACCGTTCCAGGCGACCGACACGGTCGCGCCGTTGACCGCGACGACCGGGAACATTTCCCGCTCCATCTGGGTGTATCCGAAGATGCCGCCGACAAAGGCGACGATCATCAGGAGGTTCGCGGCGACCGCGTTACGGGCAAACCAGGCGACGATGCCGTTCATGGGTCAGGTCCTTACTCGCTGCTGGACGTAAGTGCGGCCGTTTCGCTTGTCTTGGCGTCCGCCTTGTCCTTTGTCTTCGGTTCGAAAATCTCGATCGTGCCGTCGGGCTTGCGTTCCATCACCTTGATCGACATGCCGTCGAACGCCGCCTGGATCGGGCTGGTGATCGCGTATTCGCCTTCCTCGATGCCGGAGCGGATATAGGCACCATCCGGATCGGAATAGATCAGGTCGACTTCGCGCACTGACAGCTTGCCCTCGTCCGGCAGGCCGATGAAGACCCGGTCGTCACCGCGCAGTGCGGCGCGCGGCGCGATCAGAACGTCGTCCAGCGTCTTGCCTTCAATGACGGCCGTCACGAACAGGCCGGGTGCCATCGGCGCATCGCCATCGGCGCCCTTGCCGTACGGATCATTGACCTCGCCGATCACGTTGATCTGGCGGGTCTGCGAGTTGACTGCAGCCGCCGAACGGACGATCTCGCCCGTCCAGTGCCGTTCCACGCCGCCGACGGTGGCCGAGAATATGACTTTCGGTCCCGGCTCCTTTTCCGTCGCCGCGAAGGCGAGCGGCAGGCCGAGCCGGCCCATCTGCGTGTCGTCGAGTGGCAGGGAGACTTCCACAACATCATTGGCGAAGATCCGTCCGAGCGACTGCCCGGTGCCGACGACCTGGCCGATATCGACGCTGCGTTCCCGCACGCGGCCATCGAATGGTGCGTACACGGCCGTCCGGTTGAGCGCCAGCTGCGCGTCTTTCAGCTGTGCCTTCGCGCCTTCGAGCGACGCGCGGGCTTCCGCCAGCTGCGGTTCCCGGCGGGCGAGGGGAGAGGCATCTTCCAGGCCGAGATCCTCGATGTCCTGCAGGGCCAGTTCCGACTCGGCGATTTCTCGCGCCAGCCGCTGTTCGGCACTGGCCACACCCGACTGGGCCCGCACCACGGCAAGTTCATAGTCGGCTGCCTCGACCCGGACCAGGAGCTGGCCCTGCTTGATGAAGCCGCCATCGATGAAGTCCGGCGAGACATAGGAAATCCGGCCGGAAATCTGCGGAGCGACGATGATCTCGCGGCGCGGGCGCACTTCGCCCTGTGCCAGCGCGGTCAGCTTCAGGTCGCCGCGACGGACCTTCTCGCCGAACACGTTGAGACCCGTGCGGGCATCCTCGACTTTCTCCTGCACCGGCTTGATGGCGTCCAGGACAACCATTCCGCCGACGCCGAGGCCGCCGAGGATTACAAATGGTGCTACGATGGCGATGACGCGTCCCATATCTATGGCTCCTGTCGCGAGTCTGTTTCGTTTCCGGCAATCGTCACCGGAAGACCCCCGCCCAAGGCGAGGTGATACGAAATTCTGTTGATGGCGCGGCTGGACCGCACCGAAACGAGTTGGCTTTCCGCCGTCAGGCGGCGGGTCTGGGCGTCGATCAGGTTGAAGATCGTGATCGTGCCGCTTGTGTACTGACGTTCTGCAAGGTCTTCGGCCAACGTGGCTTCTTCGAGCGCGCGCATCTGCGCCTCTTCCTGGGTCGACAGGAAGGCATCGGCGGCGAGCGCATTCTCGACATCCGACCAGGCCGACAGCACGCCGCTGGCATAATTCGCAACCGACGCTTCTGCTTGCGCCACGGCGGCGTCGCGGAGGGCATCGAGGCGGCCGCCGGTGAACAGCGGCTGGACCAGGCTGGCGATCAGCCGGGCCGCTATCAGTTCCGGGTTCACGGCATCGGACAGGTCGGTGGCGCTTGTGCTGGCGCTGGCAGTCAGGCGCAGCGAGGGCAGCATTTCGAGGCGCGCCTGCTCGG
>JBGSKI010000245.1:0-9876 GCA_041741315.1 Hyphomonas sp.
CCTGCCGATCGAGAGCCAGACGGTCAGCCAGATGGTCGACCGTGTTCTGGAACTGCCCGAAGGCACGAGGCTTTACCTGCTCGCACCCATCGTCCGTGGACGGAAGGGAGAGTACCGCAAGGAATTCGCCGAACTGCTGAAGAACGGCTTCCAGCGCGTCAAGGTGAATGGCGAATTCCACGAGCTGGAAGATCCGCCGAAACTCGACAAGAAGTTCAAGCACGATATCGATGTTGTGGTCGACCGGATCGTTGTGCGCGAAGGCATGGAACAACGGCTGGCGGAGAGTTTCGAGACCGCCCTGAGCCTTGCCCAGGGCATCGCGTTTGCTGAATATGCCGATCTCGAAAAGGGCGAGACCGAGCCCAAGCGTATCACGTTCAGCGCCAATTTCGCCTGCCCGGTTTCGGGGTTCACGATCCCGGAGATCGAGCCGCGCCTGTTTTCGTTCAACAATCCCTTTGGCGCCTGCCCGACCTGCGACGGCCTCGGCCAGCAGCTGAAAGTCGATGCCGGACTGGTTGTGCCCGACAAGGACCTTGACCTGATGCACGGCGCTATCGCGCCCTGGGCAAAGTCAACCTCACCCTACCAGACACAGACCCTGCAGGCTCTCGCTGCGCATTACCGGTTCGACCTCGACAAGCGCTGGAACCAGTTGCCGGATTCCGTGCACGAAGTGATCCTGTTCGGGACCGGCGAAGACGAGATCAAGTTCGTCTACGATGACGGCATGCGCCGGTACGAAGTGAAGAAGACATTCGAAGGCGTCATCCCGAATCTCGAGCGCCGATTCCGCGAAACGGATTCGGCCTGGGTGCGCGAGGAGATCGCCAAATTCCAGGCTGCGGCGCCCTGCCCGGCCTGCGGTGGCAAGCGCCTGAAACCCGAGGCTCTGGCGGTGAAGATCGGTGACCTCGATATTTCCGACGCCGGACAATTCTCGATCCGCGAAGCCGGGACCTGGTTCTCGAAAGTGCACAAGACGCTGACCAAGCAGCAGAACCAGATCGCGACCCGCATCCTGAAGGAAATCAATGACCGCCTGATCTTCCTCAACGATGTCGGGCTGGACTACCTGTCCATGTCCCGCGCCTCCGGCACGCTGTCGGGTGGCGAGAGCCAGCGCATCCGCCTTGCGAGCCAGATCGGTTCGGGCCTGACCGGTGTGCTCTATGTACTCGACGAGCCCTCCATTGGCCTGCACCAGCGCGACAATGAGCGGCTGCTCCAGACGCTGAAACGCCTGCGCGACCTCGGCAATTCGGTCATCGTGGTCGAGCATGACGAAGACGCGATCCTGACCGCCGACCACGTCATCGACATGGGCCCCCGCGCCGGGGTGCATGGCGGCCAGGTGATCGCGGAAGGTAAGCCTGCCGACATCGTCAAGGCGAAGAACAGTCTGACGGCGGATTACCTGAACGGCACGCGCGAAATTGCCATTCCAAAGCGCCGCCCGGTCGAGAAGGCGAAGCGCAAGATCACGCTGAAAGGCGCGACCGGCAACAATCTCAAGAACGTCACCGCGACGATCCCGCTCGGTGCGTTCACCTGCGTCACCGGCGTGTCGGGCGGTGGCAAGTCCACCCTGATCATCGAGACGCTTTACAAAGCGCTGGCCCGCAAGCTGAACGGAGCATCGAGCCCACCGCAACCGTACGAGAGCATCGAAGGTCTCGAACATCTCGACAAGGTCATCGACATCGACCAAAGCCCGATCGGCCGCACTCCGCGATCGAACCCGGCGACCTATACCGGTGCCTTCGGCCCGATCCGCGACTGGTTTGCCGGCCTGCCGGAAGCCAAGGCGCGCGGCTATGCTGCCGGTCGGTTCAGTTTCAACGTCAAGGGCGGCCGTTGCGAGGCCTGCGAGGGCGACGGCGTCATCAAGATCGAGATGCACTTCCTGCCGGACGTGTACGTCACTTGCGAGACCTGCAAGGGCAAGCGCTATAACCGGGAGACTCTGGAAGTCCTGTTCAAGGGCAAGTCGATTGCCGACGTTCTGGACATGAATGTCGAGGACGCCGCGAATTTCTTTGCTGCGGTGCCCGCCATTGCCAGCAAGCTCGACACGCTGAACCAGGTGGGCCTCGGCTATATCAAGGTCGGGCAGCAGGCGACGACACTGTCGGGCGGCGAAGCGCAAAGGGTGAAACTCGCCAAGGAATTGTCCAAGCGTGCAACCGGCCGCACGCTCTACATTCTCGACGAGCCGACGACGGGCCTGCATTTCGAGGACGTCAACAAGCTGCTCGAAGTGCTGCACGAACTGGTCGATGCGGGCAACACGGTACTGGTGATCGAGCACAACCTGGACGTCGTGAAGACCGCCGACTGGGTGTTGGACCTTGGACCCGAAGGCGGCGACGGCGGCGGCAAGCTGGTCGCATCCGGCACGCCGGAAGACATCGCCGCCATCAAGGACAGCTGGACCGGAAAATTCCTCGCCGAAACCTTCCGCCGGCACGATGAGCGCCGCGCCGCGCGCAACAAGCGCGACAAGGTCAGCGTTGTAGATGCCCCTGTCGCAAAGAAGAAGCCAGCACCAAAGGCGAAGGCAAAATCCGCCACCAAGCCCCGCGCGACAAGCTCCGCCAAGTAGGACGGCTGCGGCCTGGCAGGCCGCCTAGAACTCGTCTGCGATGCCCGGATTGCCGACCCAGTTCGGATCGTTCCGCGCGGCGAGCGCCGCCGGGCCAGCGCTCACATGTATGAACGCAGCCTGGAAGGCGACAGCCAGGAATAAGAGGATCGCCAATGGTGCCCAGAACACCGGGTTTGAGAAGGCCGCCGCCACCTGATCGGATGAGAGATCGCCCTGAAGGAAGCCCGGTTCGATCGCCGCAAACAGCCCGATCCCTGCGACGGCAAGCACGCCATAAACGACAATCGCGATCAGAGTCATGATCAATCCCAGCACTACCCACGCACCGACAATGGTCCAGCCATGCTCGCGCGTGACATTCCAGGATTCAAAGAACCGTATCTGCTGGTCCCGCACCGTCAGCGCACTGGCCGCAGACAGACGGGCGACAAAGTAAAGTGCGGCGATGAAGAACGCGATGAAGATCAGGAATGCAAACGCAGCCCCAATGATCGCGCCTCGTTCCCCGCCAACTGCACCCGCCACCATCGGTATGATAATGGCGATGATCAGGGCGATGTAGGCCGCGATCAAAAGCCCGACCCAGATCAGGCCGACCACCAGCAGCCGCCACTCGTCCGCACCGATGCGCAGGCGAAAGCCCTCCGCTCGCATATAGCGGCGCTGGCTTGCACCTTCGAACACCATCCAGATCAGGATGCCCACCGGCATCAGGAGCACGGACATGAGCATGGACCCCATCGAGGCCGCTTCGATCTCCTGCGCGTAGGACACCGGATCGCCGCCTTCGGTGATCATCCGGATGTAGACTTTGTACACCGGCCATTGCAGCGCCATGCTGACTGCGCTGGAGATCAACGACAGGATTGCATAGGTGAAAGCGAACGCTCGCAGGAAGCCTTTCGGCCCACCCGTCTTGGTGTAGTGGCTGAGAGCATTGCCGAAGGTGAAGGTCGGATGGGTCATGTCATGCCTCTCATGCTTAAGCTCAGGAAATTCGGGACCGCGATCCCCCCGCTTCGTCGACCTTGAAAGTACGCCGATTTATATGACAGGCGCAATCTCGTCCTCGGGTTCGAGCCTCTGCAGCGCTGCGACAGCGAGGCCATGCCCCGCTAGCAGGAACGGCACAAGCAACACGGCCGCCAGTGTTCCGGACGCGAAGCTGCCAGTGGGGCCTTGGCCAGCCAGCTTTGCGAGCGGCTGGTAGATCGCCACCGCGCCGAGGAACGGCGCGACATGGGTCGCAACGCTCGCTGCGGCGAGCCGCAAGGCGTGTCCCTTGGTCCATGGCCATGTCCGGAACACCATGGTTTCGCCTCGCGAAACCGTCGCCGCACCGAAGACCAGCAGGCGAATGCCAAGATAAGACACAGCGAGCCCGCCCGCTGCGCAGGCAAGGACCAGCACGGCACCATATGGTGTCGGCATCATGTCCCGAAGGGCATTTTCAACCACGTCTGGCGGTGTGTCCGGGCCAAGTTCGACCCGGCCGGAGGCCTCAAGCAGGATCCCGGGCAGGACCATCAGGAAAAAGCCGATGAACACGCCGATGAACAGGTACGCCATATAGGTTGCGAGATTGGCGTGGACGAGTTGGACCAGCCTGCCCGGTGCCTCCGGCAATTGCGCCTTGTAGATCGCCAGGGAGGTTTTGACCCCGATGACAAACGCGGCCATCAGGACCATCCACGCTGCCCAGCCCGGCAGGAGCAACCCAGCCGCCCGGTATGCCCCGCACGAGAGGCAGAAAGCGGCCAGCCACAGCGCTGCGGGGCGCAGGGCGTCACCGGCAAGGCGCCAAGCCTGCCTGACCAGGTCCAGAATCGGCAAGCGCCCGTCCATTCGCGCCCTGTCCTCCGAAAGCCGCCACAGTCACACCTAACCTGCCCCGCAGGATCGGCAAACCCCATCTTGACGCAGGCCGCCGCGCCCCGCATGTCCGCCGGATGACCCTGAAACCCATCCATATCATCGGCGGCGGTATGGCCGGCTCCGAGGCCACCTGGCAGGCGGCGCAGGCCGGTGTGCCCGTCATCTTGCACGAAATGCGCGGCGTCAAAGGCACCGAAGCCCACCAAACCGACCGCCTCGCCGAACTTGTCTGCTCCAATTCCTTCCGCTCCGACGACCATGAATCGAATGCCGTCGGCGTGCTTCACGAGGAAATGCGTCGCGCCGGGGGCCTGATCATTTCCACCGCGCATGAGCATCAGGTGCCCGCCGGCAGCGCGCTCGCCGTCGACCGCGAGGGCTTTGCCGAGGCGGTGACGGTGAAACTGGAAGCGCACCCGAACGTCACCATCGTGCGCGAGGAAATCGCAGGCATTCCGCCGGAAGACTGGGACAGCGTGATCGTGGCGACGGGGCCGCTGACATCGATTGCCCTCGCCGAAGCCATCCGCGCGCATACCGGTGAGACCGATCTGGCTTTCTTCGATGCCATCGCGCCGATCGTGTATTTCGACTCCATCAATATGGACAAGGCCTGGCGCCAGAGCCGGTATGACAAGCCTGGGCCCGGCGGCGACACGGCGGCCTATATCAATTGTCCGATGACGGAGGAGCAATACAATAGCTTCCTCAATGCCCTGATCGCCGGGGAGAAAACCGAGTTCAAGGGCTGGGAAAAGGACACGCCCTATTTCGAAGGCTGCCTGCCGATTGAAATCATGGCGGAACGCGGGCGCGAGACGCTGCGCTTCGGGCCGATGAAGCCCGTCGGCCTGACCAATGCCCACCAGCCGGACGTCAAGGCGCATGCCGTTGTGCAGCTACGCCAGGACAATGCCCTCGGCACCCTCTGGAACATGGTCGGCTTCCAGACCAAGCTCAAATATGGTGCGCAGACGGATATTTTCCGGATGATCCCCGGCCTTGAGAAGGCCGAATTCGCGCGCCTTGGCGGCATTCACCGCAACACGTTCCTCAACTCGCCAAAACTGCTCGACCGTCAGCTCCGCATGAAGTCGATGCCGCGCCTGCGCTTTGCCGGTCAGGTCACCGGCGTGGAAGGCTATGTCGAGAGCGCCGCCATGGGCCTGCTCGCCGGACGCTTCGCCGCCGCCGAACGCCTTGACCGCACGCTGGAAGCCCCGCCACCGACCACCGCGCTCGGCGCGCTGGTCACACACATCACCGGCGGCCATATGATCGGCTCACAGACGTTCCAGCCGATGAACGTCAATTTCGGCCTGTTCCCCGACATTACCGATTATTCGAAGACCGACGAAACCGGAAAGCGCCTGCGAGGCAAGGACAAGGGCCGCGCCAAGAAGCGGGCCCAGGCCGTGCGGGCACTCGAAGACATCGACGCCTGGCTCGCCGCGCAGGCACTCGTCCCGGCGGAATAAAGAGGAGGCCGGAGCCGTGCGAATCCTGCTTACCGGCTCAACCGGCTGGCTCGGCCGCCACCTCGCGCCCCTGTTGCAGGCGTCCGGTCACACGGTCACCGGCCTCGATGTTGCGCCCGGCCCATTTACCCAGATCATCGGCAGCGTCGCCGACCGGGACCTTGTCCGGCGCACATTCGCAACGCATGCCATTGACGCGGTGATCCATTCAGGCGCGCTTCACAAGCCGGACATTGCCCGGTTTCCTGTGCAGGCCTTCATCGACACCAATGTCACCGGAACGCTCAACCTGCTCGAAGCCGCCGCAGCTGCAGACCATGACCGGTTCGTGATGACGTCGACGACGTCATTGATGATCTCCCAGCCGATCCGTGACGGGGTGCATGACACACCCATCTGGCTGGACGAGGAGTCCGGGCCGCTGGAGCCGCGCAACATCTATGGTGTCACAAAGCTCGCCGCAGAAGGCCTCTGCCGCCAGCACGCGCTGGAAACCGGTCTCAATTGCATCGTCCTGCGCACGTCGCGCTTCTTCCCGGAAGATGACGACACACACCGTGATCCGCCTGCGGAGAACCTGAAGGCCAACGAATTCCTCCACCGCCGGCTGACCGTGGAAGACGCCGCCAGCGCGCACCTCGTGGCGCTGAACCGGGCCGCGGAGGTCGGCTTCGGCCTCTACATCATCTCCGCGCCGCCGCCCTTCACGCGGGGCGATTGCGCCACTCTGAAGCAGGATGCGGCCCGCCTCATTTCAGAACGCTTCCCGGACGCAGAATCCCTGTTCGCCGCGCGCGGCTGGTCCCTGCCCCGGTCGATCGACCGGGTCTACGATCCCTCCCGCATGGAACGGGACCTCGGTTTCCGCTGCAGCACGGATTTCGCGGCGATCCTGGACGCACTCCGCAAGGGCGAAGCCCTGCCCTATGCCCACGATGGCGGATTCGTCTCGCCGAGCACGCTCGGAAGGCATCTCATTTCAAGCTGACAACAGAGCTCACACCTGACCGGTGCGGATAGCCTTCAGAATGCTGAGCCGCTTCAGGATCGGGTTCGGTTCGCCTTTTTCGCTATAATGCTTTCGCAGGCGGAAGTGGGCGATGGCCGGCCGGATGACCTTCGGAGCCGGCTTCACATGTTTGCCAAAGGCCTTCGATTCGGAGCGGCGCAGGGCCGCAAAGGCCGGCGCGACATCCTGGATCTCCTCGGCCCAGCCGTGCGCGCCGATCAGCACATTGGCCGCCGTCAGGGCGAGCCAGGCTTCCGGTTCACGCCCCCGGTCCTGCGCCACGAAGGCCGCTTCATATCCATCGACCAGTTTCAACAGAGCGCCGATCTTCAGCCGCTCCTCCGCCGCTTCCTCGAAAATCGCGAGGCAGACATCATGCTCGCGGGGCGGCTTGCCGTCGGCCATCTCGTTCAGGGCGTCCCGCCACCATTGGAACCGGATCAATCCCAGCGTTTCTTCAGTCACCGCCAGCCGGACCCGCGCCAGTTCATAGGCCAAGGCGTAGAGCGCAATCAGCGCCCGCCGCTCCGGTGCCGGCGCATAGCGACTCGATATCCACCGGTCCTCGTCGACCGTGCGGACACGCTTGTCGATTGCGGCCCACTGTGATTTGGAAAGGGGGTTGGTCTCGGTCGGCATGGAACCCATATGTCGGAAGACGCGTGTTAGCACCAGATACCCATCTGCAAGAGAGGAATTTCAAATGGCATTCACACTCCCCGATCTCCCCTATGGCCGCGCTGGTCTGGCGCCGACCATTTCCGAGGAAACGTTGAATTTCCACCATGGCAAACACCATCAGGCCTATGTCACCAACCTGAACGGCCTGATTGAAGGCACCGACCTTGCCTCCAAGTCGCTGGAGGAGATCGTGAAAATTTCCGGTGCCGACAAGTCCAAGTCCGGCATCTTCAACAATGCCGCGCAAGTTTGGAACCACACATTCTACTGGCACTCGATGAAGCCCGGCGGCGGCGGCAAGCCGCATGGCAAAGTGGCAGAACTGATCGACCGCGACCTCGGCGGTTATGACGAGTTCGCCAAGGCCTTCAAGGCCGCCGGTGGCTCGCAGTTCGGTTCCGGCTGGGCCTGGCTGGTCTACAGGGACGGCAAGCTGTCGATCACCAAGACGCCGAACGCCGAAACCCCTCTGACCGATGCTGGCGCCACCCCGATCCTGACCATGGATGTCTGGGAGCACGCTTATTATCTCGACTACCAGAACAGCCGTCCGAACTATATGGACGCCTTCCTGAACAGCCTGGTGAACTGGGATTTCGCCAACCAGAACCTCGCTGACGCGGGCGCCTGATCCTGCTAGGGTCCTCCCGGTTCCGATCGAGAGGACCCGCGCCTATCTTCCGAAGGACAGGAATTCGACGCCGGCAAGTCGAGGTGGCCGCCACAGGCGCTGATCGACGATGCCAGTGGCCATCGCGGTCCGGGACCAGCCGCCTGACCGCGCCCCCTTCACCTTTGGGTCAAATTGCACTATGTGCAGCGCACAAGACGCTCCGGGCATGGAAATCGCCCGGCCCGGCGACCGTACAGGGAGTACGCAAGCCGGGAAGTTGGCGGCCATTGGGGTCGCACCGGGTATCAACTCCATCCCAGGAACGACGAAATTGACTGAAACGACTTTTGCCGAGCTGCAGCTCGGACCAGACATCCTCAAGGCTGTGACGGAAGCAGGGTACACCACGCCCACACCGATCCAGGCCGAGGCCATCCCGATCATCCTCAACGGCGGCGACGTCACCGGCATTGCCCAGACCGGCACCGGCAAGACCGCAGCCTTCGTGCTGCCGATGATCCATCACCTGTCGCGTGGCCGGGCCCGTGCCCGCATGCCGCGCTGCCTCATCCTCTGCCCGACACGGGAACTCGCCGCCCAGGTTGCCGAGAACTTCGAAAAGTACGGAAAGTACCTGAAGCTGACCATGGCGCTGCTGATTGGCGGCGTCAGCTTCAAGGAGCAGGAAGGCCTGCTCCAGCGCGGCGTCGACGTGCTGATCGCTACGCCGGGCCGCCTGATGGACCAGTTCGAGCGGGGCAAGCTCCTGCTTATGGGCGTGGACTATCTGATCATCGACGAAGCTGACCGGATGCTCGACATGGGCTTCATTCCCGACATCGAGAAGATCGTCTCGAAGCTGCCGCCGAAGCGCCAGACGCTGCTCTTCTCCGCCACCTTCCCGACCGACATCCAGCGCCTTGCGAAAACCTTCCAGCGCGACCCGGTGAAGATCGAGGTTGCCCGTCCCACCGACGCGGCCAAGACGATCACGCAATATGTCGTCCATATCCCGACCAATGATGCCAAGGCCAAGCGCACCGCGCTGCGCCGAGTAGTGGAGTCCTGCGACGTCAAGAACGGCATCGTTTTCTGCAACCGCAAGGTCGAAGTCGATATCGTCGCCGCCTCTCTGGCCAAGCACGGGCATGATGCGGCCGCCATCCACGGCGACCTGCCGCAATCGGTGCGAACTGAAACGCTGCAGAAGTTCCGCGATGGCAAGCTGAAGCTGCTCGTTGCCTCCGACGTCGCCGCGCGCGGCCTCGACATCCCGGATGTCGGCCACGTCTTCAACTACGCCCCTCCGCCAAAGGATGAAGACTACATCCACCGTATCGGCCGCACCGGCCGGGCCGGACGCACGGGCGAAAGCTTTACCATCGTTGCTCCGATCGACGAAAAGTCGTGGGGCTTCGTCCTCAAGATGATCAAGCAGGACGTTCAGGATTATATGCCGGAAGGCCTGCTGGACGAGCTCAAAGACCTGCCGCCGGAGGAAAAATCCTCACGAAGTGGACGCGGCGGGCGAGAACGCGACCGCGATGGCCGCCGCGGCCGTGGCGAGCGCAGCGAACGCACCGAGCGGACCGATCCTTCAGCGAAACCT
>JBGSKI010000246.1:0-5197 GCA_041741315.1 Hyphomonas sp.
GCCCTCGCGCCCCTCGCCGCCTGTTCGAAAGCGCCCGCCGCGCCTGCGGACGTGACCGCGCCTGCCTCCACCGGTCCGAACGTCGGCGACAAGATCGGCGCAACCGATGCCGCCAAACAGGAGTCGATCGCGGCAAAGGCCGCCGAGGAAAAGCGCAAGTATGATGAGGTCATCGCGCGCGGCGTCACGCCCATCGGCTGGGAAGACCTGATGCCGGAAGGCGAGGAAGAACGCCTCACCGAGCAATACCAGGCCCAGATGTCGAAGATCTATTCGATCGAGGAAGGTTCCGCCGGCGACACGATGATCCAGATCGGCACGTTCAATACGGTGCCGGACATGGACGGCAAGACCGTCCGCATTCCCGGCTACACGGCAGCCTTCTCGTACGACGCGGCGGCCGAGGTTTCGGAATTCCTGCTGGTGCCTTATTTCGGCGCCTGCATCCATGCCCCGCCGCCACCACCGAACCAGACGATCTTCGTGCGCACCGCAACCCCGATCAAGCTCAAGGACCTGCCCCAGGCCGTCTGGATCGAGGGCACGATCCACACCGCCAAGCAGGACACCGCCCTCGCCGACACGGCCTACACGTTCGACCTCACAAGGATCGAGAAATACGAATATTGACGGGGCTGACGGTCCGGATTGGTACCTCTGGCCGGACTCGAACCGGCACTCCTTGCGGAAGCGGATTTTGAATCCGCCGCGTCTACCATTCCACCACAGAGGCAAATCCGGGAAGGCCTCTCCTGCCTCACGCGGCCGCGCGCGTCAATCGGGCCCCGGCGGCTCACCAACTCGTGACGCTGCGCCGCACTTCTGCTGCGCGCCTTGCGTGATAGCGTGCCGGGCATGAACCTTGCCAAAGCACTCCTGAAGGACTGGGCCTGGCCCCTCGTCGCGCTGGCCGCGTCGGTGGCCATGCTCGCAGCGGCACATGCGTTCGAGACGTTCGGGCACCTGCTGCCCTGCCCGCTCTGCCTGCGCCAGCGCGAGGTCTACTGGGCCCTGATCGCGATGACCGTGACCGGCCTTGCCCTCTGGAAGCTCAGCCCCAAGCGGCGCTTCCTGGTGGCGCTCAACGTGCTGATCGGCCTGGTCTTCGGCGTCGGTGTGGTCGTGGCGGCGTTCCATTCCGGCGTCGAATGGGGCATCTTCCCGCCGCCCGCCGGATGTTCCGGTACCGGTCCGGTCGACCCGCTGGCGATGACCGACATCGACCATCCGATGATCGTGCCATCCTGCACCGACGCGCCGTTCTACATTGCCGGCCTGTCCATGGCGGGCTGGAACGGCGTCATCTCCGCCATCTTCGCGATCCTCAGCTTCATCGCCGCCGCCGCCACCTTCCGCGGCCGCAAGCCTGCCTAGACCGCCTTCAGGTCGATCAGGCTCCTGGCGCCGGAAATGATCGCCTCTTCTTCCGGACGCGGGTTCCAGCCGAGCAGCTTGCGTGCCTTCTCGTTCGAGCAATGCCGCTCGCGGTTGAGTTCCGGGATGATCGCCCTTGCCGGCGGATTGAACACGGCCATGATCTTCAGCAGGATCCCGGGCAGCTCTCCCTTCGGCAGCTTCTTCGCATAGGCCGGGAATTCCTTGCGCAGCACCTCTGCGACGTCCGAGAACCACATGAACTTTCCGGCGGCCAGGAAGCGCTCCCCTGCCGCTTCCGGCCGGGTCATCGCCAGAACATGCGCCGAGGCGACATCGCGCACATCGACCACGCAGAAGCCTACGCGCGGCGAGGCCGGGATCTTGCCGGACAGGAGCTGAGTCAGGATTTCGAGCGACGCCGACAGGTCACCGCTCATCACCGGGCCCAGCACGGCGGACGGGTTGATCACCGCCAGTTCGAGGCCCTTGCCTTCGCCCTTCACATAATCCCACGCCGCCCGTTCGGCGATCGTCTTGGACCGCGTATAGGCCGTATTGTCCGTCATGTTATCCGGGTTCGACCAGTGTTCCTCGGTCAGCAGCTTCGGCCGGTTGTCGCCCCAGCCATAGGCAATCGCCGCCATGGAGGACGTCATCACCACCCGCTTCACGCCTGCCGCCTTCGCCGCCTTCAGCACCCGCAGGGCACCATCCCGCGCCGGCCGGATCAGCACGTCCGGGTCCTTCGGGTTCACCGCAAGGAAGGGCGAGGCGACATGCTGGACATAGTCCATGCCCTTGACGGCCTCGGCCCAGCCTTCGTCGCTGTTGAGATCGGCGGCCACCAGTTCGACATGTACCGGCCTGCCGGCATAGGCGCTGAGCGTCTTGTCGAGGTCAGTGCCCTTCGACACCGACCGCGCCGTCCCGCGCACTTCATGCCCCTGTTCGATCAGTTGCAGGATCACATGCCCCGCAATGAAGCCCGTCGCGCCGGTCACCAGAACTCTTGCCATGCTGCCCTCCCTGTTTCCCTGACTAATGAACGAACTCGCTATCGTTCACAAGGCGTATCAAGCGGGCTTCCGGCGCAGCCTCCGTTCGCGCAGGGTGATATAGGCGGTCGCGCCAATGATGAGCACCGTGCCGGCCCAGGTCCAATGGCCCGGCAGGACATGGAAGATGAACCAGTCGACCGCCGCCGCCATCGGCAGGCGCAGGTAATCGATCGGCGACAGGAACGAGGCATCGCCAATCGACATGCCCCTGATGTAGAGATACTGCCCGCCGACCCCGCACGCCCCCATCAGGCCGATCAGGCCCCAGTCCTGCAGCGACGGGGCAACCTCCGGCCATGTCCAAATCGCCAGCGGCAACAGCATCACCGACGACAGCAGGTTCGCCCAGATCAGCAGGGTCACCGGCCGGTGCCGGCGCGACAGCGCCTTCACCAGCGTGATCGCCCCGGCCATGCAGAACGCCGCCGCCAGCGCCAGAACCGTGCCGAGGCTCACCCCCGCCTGCGGCTGTGTCATCACCAGTACGCCGACAAACCCCGCCGCCGTCGCCCCCCAGCGATGCCACCCGACCGTCTCCTTCAGCAGCAGGGCCGCGATCACGGTTATGAACAGCGCCCGGGAGAAGCTGATCGCATTGAATTCCGACAGCGGCAGGCCGAATTCCGCCGACACGGCGTAGAATCCGAGAATGAACCCCATCGTGCCGAACAGGCTGCGCAGCAGCACCATCCCCGGCTGGTGCACCCGCAGCACCGACAGGCCCTGCTGCAGGATGACTGGCACGGTGATCGCAAGGGCGATGAAGGCGCGCCAGAAGGCGAGGAAACCCGGATCGAAATGCGACGATTGCACCTTCGACAGTGTCAGGAACACGGTGAACACCGCCCCGGACGCCGCCATCCACAGCGCACCCTCCAAGTTGCGCGACCCCTGCGCCGCGTTAACCTCTGCTAAACCGGATTGGTCAGGACTTATCGCCATGAACGTGTTCACGCCTTCCGAGATCGACGAGATCGACGCGCTGTGGCGCAGCCTGCCGCATGACCATATGTGGACCGGCTGGGCGGCGTCGGGCGAGGCGCCGGAACAGGTCTGGATCTTCCGGTCCCGCGCCCACTGGCGCCGCTTCCCGCTGGTCAAGACGTCGCGCGGCTATGCCCTGTCGGACGAGAAGGGCCGCCGCGTCGTGCGCGCCGCATCGCTGCAGGAATTGCTCGCGGCGGTCGAGGCCATTCCCGGCCTCGATGTTGCGCCGCTGGACTGAACCCGCGCCCCTCACCCCTTCGTGGCGGCCATCCCGGCCGCCATCTGTTCGGCCTGTTCCGGCGTGATGCCCAGTGCCTCGAGGATCGGGCCGCCGGACGTTTCGTCCCAGGAATGGCGCGGACCGACCGTGATGCCGCCATCGACCGTGAATTCGCTGCCGGTGATGAAGCCCGCCGCGTCGGAAGCCAGGAAGGCCGCCATTTCGGCAATGTCCCTGCCCCGCCCGACCCGGCCGATCGGCTGGATCGAGCCGCCATTCTGGGCCAGCATTTCCGCCATCTGGTCGGCCACGTCGCGCGGCAGGCCGAGCGAGGCACCGAAGATCGACGTGGCGATGAAGCCCGGCAGGATCGCGTTGACGCGGATCCTGTACTTGGCGAGCTGCGCCGCCGCGATGCGCGAGAAATGCGCGACGCCGATCTTGGCCACCGAATAGGTGATCGGCGCATAGCCGGCGGCGAGCGCGCTGATCGACGACGTATTGACGATGGCGCCGCCTTTTTCCTTCATGTGCGGAACGGCGAACTTGGTGCCGAAGAAGACCTGCTTCAGCAGCAGGTCCATGGTCTGGTCATAGCCTGCCTCGTCAAGGTCCTCGATGTTTGCCGGCGTGCCGCCGCTGCCGGCATTGTTCCACACCACGTCGAGCTGCCCGAAATGGCTGACCGCCGAATTCATCAGGGCTTCGAGTTCGGCGAGGTCAGTGACGTCGCAATGGACATAGCGGACCGTGCCGGTGCCGAACCGGGTCTCGAGCGCGCGGCCCTTCTCGTCCTGGACGTCGGCGGCAATCACCCGCGCACCGGCCTCGACAAAAGTCTCCACACCGGCAAGGCCGATGCCGCTCGATGCGCCCGTGATGACGGCAACCCGCCCCTTGATATCCGCCATGATACTTCCTCCAGTTTTGCCCGACATGCACCGGCGTTCCGCTGGGGACGTCAAGAGTGGCAGCGGAAGAAAGCGTCAGGGCTTCCTGATGCCGAACCGCTTCCAGAAAATTCCGTCGACCGTGCGCTTGGGCAGCAGCTTCGGAATGGTGAAATTGGTCAGCTTGTTGGGCACCGGCGCATAGCGCGCCTTGGGGCTCGAACTGCTCAGTGCCTGTTCGACCACTTTGGCGATGTCGGCTGGCGGCAGGCCCGTCCGGCCGCCTTCCAGCATGACTTTCTCGAACTGTTTCAGCGGCCCGGCCCAATCGCTCGATGCATAGGCCCCGGACTCGTTGTCCTTCTCGGCCTTGTCCCAGATCGGGGTCCGGACAGAACCGGGTCCGATGGCGATGGCGTCGATGCCGTAGATCGCCAGTTCCCGCCGCATCGAATCCGTCATCGCCTCGACCGCGTGCTTGGTCGCCGCATAGGCCCCGAGGAAGGGCGCGGACAGCTTGCCGCCGACGCTCGTGATATTGACGATCCGCCCCGGCGCGCCGGTCCGCGCCGGATCGCTTCCGAGCAGCGGCACGAAGGCCTGCGTTGCCCGCAACAGGCCGAACACGTTGACTTCGAACTGCGCCTCGAAATCCGCCATCGGCT
>JBGSKI010000247.1:0-4704 GCA_041741315.1 Hyphomonas sp.
CGCCTGCCCCGCCACTGCACGCGCCGAGGGCCAGGGCCGCCGCGCCGCCCAGAAGGCGCAACCGGTCGCGTTTGGTGAAGTCCATCTCTTCCTCCCTGCCCCGCGCTTGCCGGCGGGTTGCCTGTTTGCGCTAACAGCCTAACGGCAGGAAGGCGGGTTTGGGAAGGGAGCATTCATGTCATCACTGTCATGGCGTGGCACCAGACTTGTCTGGCACCACGCCATGTAGTGAAACAGGCGGGGTTCGCCGCCTGCAGATCAGGGGTGCGACGGGTAGATTCCTTCCAGGACCACGCAATAGCGCATCACGAGGTATGGGTCCTGCGTGCTGAAGGCCTGGCTGCCGCCGGTATTGGCGATCATCGAAGAGGCCATGGTCACGTTCGACGGCTGGTCCGAGTAGATCGTCTCGGTACCGGTTCCGCCATTCGGGGCCGCGGCCAGCAGCTTGTTGCCGGGGCCGGGCTTGTCGCCGTCCAGGTTGTTGGCGCGGACCGTGTGACTGTGGCTCGGCATTTCGTTGACCGTCAGTGTGTGCGTCTCCGAACCGCCCTGTTCACCTAGGTCATTGTCGGAAAGGCCCGGGCCCTGGCCAACGCCCTTCGGAACGCGGCCGCGAAGGTCAGGCAATGCAAACGTGGTAATCCCGTCGCCGCCATAGGTGGTGCCGTAGAGCGAGAACAGCGCCGTATTCTGCGAGATTGCCAGAAGCTGGCCTGCAGCGTCCGCCGATCCGGACGGACAGAAAGTATAGCCGACAAGCATGATCTCGCCGACATATTCTTCCGTCCCGGCTGACGCGGGCGACACCGCGAAGAGGGTTGCCATGGCCGTCATTCCCGCGAGGGCGGTATAGGCGATCTTCCATGAGCGTTTCATGTTATATTCCTCGTTTTTCTGCGGGAGGTTCCCCGCCGGTACCTTCCCCCAAAAGGAGAAGGGATTCAAAAAATTCCTCCAACACATTGCTTACGATCGGCTGGAAGGGGGCAAGTCAGATGTGGCACCCCTCCCAGGCAATCGCGCGTGAGCCAAATCAATCGTGCGACGGGAAGATGCCGGACGTGACCACGCAATAGCGCATCACGAGGTATGGATCCTGCGTGCTGAAGGCTTGGCTGCCACCGGTATTGGCGATCATCGAAGAGGCCATGGTCACGTTCGACGGCTGGTCCGAATAGATCGTCTCATTGCCGGTTCCGCCATTCGGAGCCGCGGCCAGCAGCTTGTTGCCGGGGCCGGGCTTGTCGCCGTCCAGGTTGTTGGCGCGGACCGAGTGACTGTGGCTCGGCATTTCGTTGACCGTCAGTGTGTGCGTCTCCGAACCGCTCTTTTCGCCCAGTGTGCGGGAAGACAGTCCGGGGCCCGTACCCTGCCCCATCGGCACGCGGCCGCGAAGGTCAGGCAATGCAAACGTGGTCATCCCGTCGCCGCCATAGGTCGTGCCGTAGAGCGCGAACAGCGCCGTATTCTGCGAGATTGCCAGAAGCTGACCGTTTGCCTCAGCGGAGTACCGCGGACAGAAAGTGAAGCCGACCAGCATGACTTCGCCAATGTATTCGTCTGTTCCAGCCGATGCCTGCGGCGCGGTCACGAGGGACCCCATGACGGCAAGTGCCGAGAGCGCGCATTTGAAGACTCTTGAATTGCGTGACATTTTCCCGTTCCCTTGAAACATAGCGGGCATCTTGCCCGGCGGCACCCTCCTCCAATCCCGCCCGTAGCGCAAAGGGATTCATAAATAATTCTTTCTTGCCGCGCTGGATTCGGCGCTATCCCCGCTGCAAGCGCAGCGTTCCGCCCGGATGTTGCGGCCAGCCGGCCGACTTGCGGGGCGCATGGTCGATGCCGGGCACGCCAGGGAAACAGGCCGGGCCGGCGAGCCATGGCTGGTGGGGCGGTATGCAAGGGGAGGCCATGCCCGCGCGCATGCTTCGACTTCGCTCAGCATGAGCGCTTCGGAGAGCACGGCGAGAGCAGAATTCATCCTGAGCGAAGTCGAAGGATGATTGGGAAGAACGGGTGTCATCGCAGATACCTGCATGCGCAGGGGTCCGCGCGATCGAACGCCCGCTCCCTAAAGCGGAATGTTATCGTGCTTCTTCCAAGGGTTTTCCAGTTGCTTGTTGGCGAGGCTGCGGAGGGCTTTGGCGACGCGGCGGCGGGTTGAGTGGGGCATGATGATGTCGTCGATATAGCCCTTCTTCGCGGCGACGTAGGGATTGGCGAAGTTCTCTTCGTATTCCTTCGTCCGTGCCGCGAGCTTTTCCGGGTCGCCGGCTTCCTTGCGGAAGATGATCTCGACGGCGCCCTTGGCACCCATGACAGCGATCTCGGCGGTCGGCCAGGCATAGTTCAGGTCGCCGCGCAGGTGCTTGGAACTCATCACGTCATAGGCCCCGCCATAGGCCTTCCGTGTAATGACGGTCACTTTCGGAACGGTCGCCTCGGCATAGGCGAACAGCAGTTTCGCGCCATGCTTGATCAGGCCACCATATTCCTGCTTGGTGCCCGGCATGAAGCCCGGCACATCGACAAAGGTGACGAGCGGGATGTTGAAACAATCGCAGAAGCGCACGAAGCGGGCCGCCTTGCGGGAGGCGTCGATGTCGAGCACGCCGGCCAGCGTCATCGGCTGGTTGGCGACGAAGCCGACCGTCGAGCCCTCGATCCGGCCGAAACCGCAGAGCACGTTGCCACCGAATTTCGGGCTGATCTCGAAGAAGTCGCCCTCGTCGGCGACCTTCTCGATCAGCTCGCGCATGTCATAGGGCGAGTTCGGGTTGGGCGGGATCAGCGTGTCGAGACTGTTGTCCTGGCGCTCGATCGTGTCGAACACCTGGCGCACCGGCGGGTCCTCGCGGTTCGAACCCGGCAGGAAATCGATGAGGCGGCGCATCTGGACGAGCGCCTCGATATCGTTCTCGAACGCGCCGTCGACGACGCCGGACTTGACCGCGTGAACGGACGCGCCGCCCAGCGTCTCGTGGGTGACTTCTTCATTGGTGACCGTCTTCACCACGTCCGGCCCGGTGACGTACATGTAGGACGTGTCCTTCACCATGAAGATGAAGTCGGTCATCGCGGGCGAGTAGACATCGCCGCCGGCACACGGGCCCATGATCACGGAAATCTGCGGGATGACGCCGGAGGAGAGGACGTTCTCCATGAAGATGTCGGCATAGCCGGCCAGCGAATCGACGCCCTCCTGGATGCGCGCGCCGCCGGCATCGAACAGGCCGATCACCGGGGCGCCGTTGCGGGCCGCCATCTTCTGGACCTTGACGATCTTCTCGGCATGGGCACGCGACAGGGAGCCGCCGAACACGGTGAAATCCTTGGAGAAGACATAGACGAGGCGGCCATTGACGGTGCCCTGGCCGGTGACCACGCCATCGCCGGGAATTTTCTGGTCCTGCATGCCGAAATCGCTGCAGCGGTGTTCGACGAACATGTCGAATTCCTCGAAACTGCCTTCGTCGAGGAGGACCGCGATGCGCTCGCGGGCGCTGAGCTTGCCCTTGGCGTGCTGGGCCTCGACCCGGGCCTTGCCGCCGCCCTGGCGGGCCGCTTCGCGTTTCTGGTCCAGTGCCTCGATATGATTGCGCATGCCGCCTCTTTCCCTGTCGAAATATGCCATCCAGCAGCCAGCTTGATAAGCGCACCAGCCGCCTTGGCAAGGGTGAGGCAGGCCCAAACCGGGCCGCAGGACCTTTTGACCCAAGGTCAGGACAAGGGAAAACGCCCCGGATGTTCGGTCCGGGGCGCCCTTCCTGAGCATTGCCGACAGGTGTCAGCGGTGGAACCTAGCGGCGGTAGTGCGTGTCGCGGCTGGAATAGGCATAGCCGCGACCCGGGCGGGGCATGCCGTCAATGTCGGCAATACGGCCGTGGCGGATGGTGCAGCTGACACTCGATTCGCGGTCGCGGCGGCGCCCTTCGAACTCGACCTCGCGGAAGAAGACGCGGAAGCCTTCCGGGCCGATCTGTTCGGTACGGGCGCGGCTGTCGAAGTCGACATCCCGGTAGCCGATCTGGCGGGCCTCGCGGCTGATGCCGGCGCGGCAGGCCTGGACGGCGGCGTCCGTCAGGCGTTCGACTTCCCACTGGGTCTGGCCCCACTGGTTGAAGCGTCCGCCCCGGCGGTCGTCACGATGGCCGCGGTCGCCGCGGAAGTCGGAACGCGTGTCCCGTCCGCCGACCTGAACGACAAGGCTCGTATTGCCGCCAACCTTGGTGGCGATGGTGGCACGGGCAGCCGGAGCGTCGGCAGCGGCGGGAAGGACGAAGAGGGCCGACGCAGCAAGGGCAACGGCGGCCACTCTGAGGTGTGTGATGCGGTTCATCATGACTGCAGGAAATCATGGCCGCATGGAACCCAGACTGAACTTGGCGTTCAGCCCCGGTTATCTTTCGAAGCCCCCGCCGGAACCTTGACCGGCCTTCACGGACGGCGATAGTCCTGATACAGACTCGCCCGACACGGGAAAATCGTTCCATCTTTCCATTCCGAAAATTAACATGACGTCTCACAACGTTTTGGGCATCGTGACCGCGAACCCTAAACAACTGAAATCCAAGGGATAATACGATGGGAACAGGAGTGTCCTGGAGACCCGCGCTGCTCGCGCTCGGCCTTGCGCTCGCCGCCTGCGGTGGCGGTGGCGGCACCGGTGGTGGTGGAGGCGGAACGCCTGTCTCGCC
>JBGSKI010000248.1:0-11931 GCA_041741315.1 Hyphomonas sp.
GCCGCACCAGCGATCTCGCCGCAGCCTTCACCCCCGCCCGCTTCAACGCCGCCCCCGCGACCGCCTGACGCTGCGGTCCTGCTGGACGGCTCCTCCAGCCCGGCCTAAGTCTCTCGCCAGAGAGACCCGGGAGACGCCGCCATGCACCAGATCACCGCGATGAGCGAAGACCAGATGGCCATTCGCGACGCCGTCGCAAAAACCATCGCCCCCTTCGACGACGAGTACTGGAGCAAGACCGACGAGACCGGCCTATGGCCGGAGGAATTCTGCGATGCCATGGCCGCCGGCGGCTGGATGGGCATCGCCTTCCCGGAGGAATATGGTGGTGCCGGCCTCGGCCTGACCGAAGCGGCGATCATGATGCAGACCGTCACACGCTCCGGCGCGGGCTATTCCGGTGCCTCTGCCATCCACCTCAACATTTTCGGGCCGAAGCCGCTGGAGAAATTCGGCACCGCCGAACAGAAGCAGGAAAACCTGCCCAAGATCATCTCCGGCCAGGAGAAGATGTGCTTTGCCGTGACTGAGCCGAATTCCGGCCTCGACACGTCAAGCCTTGAGACCAAGGCCGAGCGCACCAATACCGGCTATGTCATCAATGGCCGCAAGATATGGACGACCGGTGCTCAGCGTGCGGACAAGATCCTGATCATCGCCCGCACCACGCCGAAGGACCAGTGCGCCAAGCCGCATCTCGGCCTCTCCCTCTTTTACACCGACCTCAATCGCAACCGGATCGAAGCCAACCCGATCCCGAAAATGGGCCGCAAGGCGGTGGAGTGCAACACGCTGTTCATCGACAACCTCGAAGTGCCGAAGGAACACCTGATCGGCGAGGAAGGCGCGGGCTTCAAATACCTGCTGCAGGGCCTCAATCCGGAGCGCGTCCTGTTTGCCGTCGAGAGCGTCGGTCTCGGCTTTGCCGCGCTCGAACGGGCCGCGAAATACGCGAATGAGCGTGTCGTGTTCGGCCGCCCGATCGGTCAGAACCAAGGCATCCAGCATCCGCTCGCCCGTTCGTGGGCGGAGCTTTCCGCCGCCGAACTTCTCGCTTACAAGGCCGCCGCGCTCTACGATGCCGGGCTCGACTGCGGTGCCGAGGCCAATGCCGCCAAGTATCTCGGCACCGAGGCCGGCTTCACCGCCTGCGAAACCGCCGTGCTCACCCATGGCGGCATGGGCTATGCGAAGGAATACCATGTCGAACGCATGATGCGCGAAGCCATGCTCGCCCGCATCGCCCCGGTCAGCCGCGAAATGATCCTCAACTTCATCGCCGAACGTGTGCTGGGCTTGCCAAAGAGCTACTGAGGACAAGTTTACCAGTCGGAGACATCCGCCGCTATCAGGTTGATTGAACAAAATGCGAACATCGAATGGGTGCATTCCTAGTGTTGGAGCAACTCATATGGGTCCGTATCAAGAAGAGAGCGTCCGCAGATTTTGGTTTGAGAGACTTGTTAGATATGCAACCGAAGGTTCGTCACCTTTTCTGGAAGACATATTGGTTGTCGAAACAGATCTGCTCACTGACGACAACATCGTCGACAGCGGCCAGATCCAAGACTTAGAAGAAGAACTGAGAGGAACGTTTAGTCACCGCGGGGATATTAGATTTGTGCCTCCGGGCCACTATAGTTAGCCCCTACATCTCATCCGCGTCCTTCATGTGCTGGAAGAATTCTTCCTTGCTGTTGGAGCGCGGATAGGGCGTCTCCGGAACCGGCACGCCGAGGAAGGCGCAGAGCGGGTCCCAGCCATCCTTCGCCGAATGGACCAGGAGCCGCCCGGCCGGGATCGCCGCCTTCACGTTCGCCTCATGGGCGTGGAACGCGGCAATCAGTTCGTCCTTGGTCCTTGCGGTGCCAAAGCTCCGCTCCAGAACTTTCATCACCATCTTGAACCAATCCACCGCCTGAGGCGGCCATTTTTCCGGCGCCCAAGCGACTGCAAGAATGGTCTCCGAAATGCTGGAATACCAGCTCTCTGCCGAGCGCGAGGAGAGCACGATTTTTGCGTCCGGATAATGGTCCGCCAGCTCCTTCCAGAACGCCGCCGTCGGCCAGTCCACCGCCGTGTTGTAGCCGGTATAGATCGCCTCGAAATCCGGCTTCCCGGCAAGCGCATCGTTCCACAGGGGCACCTGCGCCTCGCCATTGTGGATCACTTCGATCATGTGGTGGCACGGCCCGAGGCCCAACTCTTCCAGGGCGGTCTTGAGGGACATGGTCCCGGTCCGGCCGAAGCCCGCGCTGATCACTTTCAGTGTCATGTCATCCCCCTGTCGCCCGGCCTTCCGGACATCGGGCAATCCGTACCACACCGCGGAATGGCGTAACAGCAGAACCCGATCAGTGCCGGGGCGTGCGGTCGCGAATCTTGTCGAAGCCCTCCCTGATGGCGGCAAACCGCGCGTCGATGCCGGGTTCGAACTGGGTGTCCGTGAAGATGTACGGCCAGTCGCCTTCGATGGCCTCGCGCACCAGTTCGCCGACATAGAGCGGGTCGATCCCCTTGGCGATCGCCTCGGTCGCCATGGCCAGGAATTCCGACGGCACCGCGTCGGCGGCCCGGCCGGTCGTGTCGATGACCCCGGCAAACCGTTCCGGAACATTGCGCGCCGATTCCATGATCCGTGTCCGGATGAACCCGGGGCAGAGCACAGATACACCAATGCCACGCGGCGCCAGTTCACCCCGCAACCCCTCGCTCAGCGCCACGACGCCATACTTGGTGACATTATAGGGCGGATTGGTCGCCGCGATCAGGCCGGCAATCGACGCGGTCGACACGATCTGCCCGCCTTCGCCATGGCTTTCCATCAGCGGGCCGAAAATCTCGATGCCCCAGATCACCGACATCAGGTTCACCCCGATCGTCCAGTTCCACCCGGCATCGCTCCATGCGCCATACCCTCCCCCGCCGCCGACTCCGGCATTGTTGACGAGGATATGCACCTTTCCGAACCGCTCGACCGTCCGGTCGGCGGCGGCCTGCAACTGTTCCTTCAGCGATACGTCCGCCACAACGCCATCCACATCGGCATTGGTCGCCTTCAGTCCGGCGAGCGCGGTGTCCAGCGCCTCTTTCTCGATGTCGCACAGCATGACCTTGACGCCCGCCTGGGCCAGCGCCGTCGCTATGCCAAGTCCGATGCCCGATGCGGCGCCCGTCACGAACGCCGTTCTGCCTGCCAGATCCTTCATGTGTCTCTCCCTTTTGGCGGAACTCTGCGTGCCGGGGAGAGGGGCGGCAAGCCTGTACCTAGCGTCAGGACTCAGGAATTTTCAGGCGACGTTGCGGCCGCCGGTGCGTGCCAATCCGGAGAAGGGCGTGAACCCGCCGGCGCCGGGAAAATAGGCGCTTGCGGCATCCGCTTCCAGCGGCCGGGAGTAGAAATACCCCTGGATGTACCGGCACCCGGCGCTGCGCGCATATTGCAGCTGTTCGAATGTCTCGACGCCCTCGACCACACAGTCGATCGCCATCGACCGGCACAGCTGCTGGATCGTCGCGACGAGGCCGAACCCGTGCGCCCGCACGTCCTGCGACTGGATAAACGTCCGGTCGATCTTGACCACGTCGAAGTCGAAGTCCTGCAGGTAGCGCAGCGAGGAATAGCCGGTCCCGAAATCATCGAGCGCGATCTTCAGGCCCAGCTGCCGGAACCGTTCGAGGTTGTAGCGCGCCTCCGCCGTGTCGCTGAGCAGCGAGGTTTCGGTCACTTCCAGGCACAGGCGTTCGCACAATGACGGCTCTTCCGCCATCAGCATGCTGACCAATTCTTCCGTCGTGTCGCGGCTGATGATGTCCTGCGCAGACAGGTTCACCGTCAGCTGCACACTGTCCGGCCACTCGCGCAACTGGCGGATCGCCTTGCGGAACACCGACCGGGTCATCAGGTGCGTCATGCCGGCCTTTTCGGCGACGGCGACAAACTCGTCCGGCCCGACAATGCCGATCTCCGGATGGGTCCAGCGCGCCAGCGCCTCGAAACGGACCACAGTTCCAGTCGAAGAATCGACGATTGGTTGGAACACCAGCCGGATTTCCTCCTCGAGATCGGCGCTGCGGAAGCATTGCTGAACCAGGGCCTCGCGTTGCTGGGTCTTGGCATGCTCGGCGGAAAATTCCACCGCATGGCCGACACTCACCTCCTTGGCACGGAACAGCGCGAAGTCCGCCTGCGCGACCAGATCGCGCGAGGTCCGCGCATTCAGGACGCGTGACGAATACCCGACCGATGCCGACACGCGGCTTGTATCGTTCGTAGGCAGACGGAATGGCCGGAGAAACACATTCACCACCCGTTCGGCGATCAAGCGCGCCGCCTCCGGCGACGTCTCCGGCGGCAGGATATAGGCAAACTCGTCACCGCCGAGGCGCGCGACACGGTTCTCGCTGCCGATCACCCGCGTCAGCCGCGTCGCTGTCTCCACCAGCACGGCGTCACCGGCGGCATGTCCATACACGTCGTTGATCGGCTTGAACCCGTCGAGATCGATCAGTCCGACCACCGGCAGGCAATCCGGACCGCATTCGCCGATCACCCGGTCGATTTCCTCGAAGAAGCTGCGCCGGTTGGGCAGGCCAGTCAGCGTGTCCGACAGGGCGAGCTGCCGGTTGGTCTCTGAAAGGCGCGCCGTCCGCGCGCTCTCGTTCTTCAACTGGTAGTGCAACATCACGCCCTGGATCAGGCGCCGGTTATAGCTGCGCGAAGCCAGGAAGAATACGAAATAGGTCGCCGCCAGCTGGATGGCCGTGAACAGGTAATAGCGCGGGGCCTGGCCCATGAACATCACGCAGAACTGCAACAGGGTCAGCGATAGCGTGATCGCTACCATTCGCGGGCGCGAAAGGGCGCACAGGGTCGCCGCCGCACCCGTGAACGCCGTGAAGAATGACAGGTAGGTCACCTGGATATCGCTCGAATAGGGCAGGAACATCGCCACCCAGACCGCCAGCATGGCGAACAGGATAATGGTGAACCCCTCAAGCTGGCGCAGGTTGCGGCGCGCATTGTCCGGCTCCGCCAGGCGCTTCTCCGCCCCCCACCATTTGGTCACACGCCAAAGACTGACCAGGACCGCGACCAGCGGCACACCCACGGTCATGATGTCCGGCGCCTGTCCGTAGAAGTTGCCCCCCAGCCCGACGGCCGACGCACTGATCAGGAAATACAGCGGCACGATGTTCTGGGTGATGGCACGCATCTGCTCCATCTCCACGGCCTCCTTCGGAGACCGTGCGAGATTCAGCATGGCCCGGTAGGCCCTCAGTTCCGTGAAATCCAGCATCTACCTGCCTTGCAAGATGTACTCCTTATTACACGCAAAGAGCCTTCGACCGGGTTCATACCGGGCCCGAATCCGCCTGGGTCTGTTAAGTATTTTCCGGACGCCAATTTACCCTGAACAGGGTATGGGTCCGGCCTCGCCAAAACCCGCGATCCCCTGAACCTGCTACAGATTGAGGCCGGTCGCTCCTCCTGCCGCCAAACCATCCTGCCGGGCCCGGCATTATTCACGATTGGCCCGCGATGCGCTCGTGCCTTCACCCTCCTGCGCACGGAGCGCCAGCGTCGGGCACATCTCCCCACCTTTTCCCGCCAAACCCCACACTTTCCCACGCAGCGCCGGCACGGGCGTCCCGGACGCATCCGCAAACGCCCCCTTGCCCGCCGCGCACGCCGCGCTAGAAGGCTCGCCATGACCCAAGCCATACCAGACCGCCTCAGCGTCGATCCCGACAGCCCCTTCCACGATGCAGACCTGCTGCAGAACGAAATCGGCGTCCGCTTCAACGGCGCCGAGAAGACCAATGTGGAAGAATATTGCATCTCCGAAGGCTGGATAAAGGTCGCCGCCGGCAAGGCCCTCGACCGCAAGGGCAAGCCCCTGACCCTCAAGCTCAAGGGCAATGTCGAAGTCTGGATCAAGGGCCCCGCCGCAGAGGCTTGAGCGGCTTTCCCATAGTCTGAACTCAGGTTAGAGTCCCCTCCGGGAGGGCCCAGCCCATGACATACCTGATCGCCGGACTCGTCATCTTCTTTGGCGCGCACATCTTCTCCGCCGTCCGCAGCCGGGAACCCGGCAAGGACATCAGGCAACGCCTCGGCTACGGCCCCTATATGGGCCTCTACAGCCTCGTCTCGATTGCCGGCTTCGTGCTGATCTGCTGGGGCTTCGGCGCGATGCGCCCGGCCGAGATGCTGTATGTGCCGCCGACCTGGGGCCGATACGTCAATTATGCCCTGATGCTGCCCGCGCTCGTCCTTCTGGTCGCCTCGCAGGTGCCGACCGGGCACATGAAGAAGGCCGTGAAGCACCCGATGCTGGTCGCGGTGAAGCTCTGGGCCGCCGGCCACCTCCTGTCGAACGGGGAACTGAACTCGGTCCTCCTGTTCGGGGCATTCCTGGCCTATGCCGTGTTCGACCGGATCATGGTCAAGCGGCGCGGCGATATCGGCCCCGGTCCGAGCGCGGTCACCAAGCCCCTCTGGGACGGCATCGCCATCGCCGGCGGCCTCATCGCCTATGTCGCCGTCGCCCACTACCTGCACCCGATCCTGTTCGGCGTCGGCATCCACTAGGCGCGTCAGCCGCGCCGCCAACCGACCACCGGCGCCAGCGCCATGGCCAGCAATCCCAGCGGGAACAGTGCCCCGCGTGTGACGTCGAACTGGGCCAGGAATTCCGCCGGGCTCTGCTGCATCAGGCCCTGTGAGAACCCGAACTCTATCCCGATCAGCAGGACCGTCGCCCCCGCCCCGACACCCAGCGCCGCCATCCGACTGCCCGCCCTCCGGCCCACCCAAAGGCCCAGCAGGAGCACAACTCCGGTCACCAGCGGGAACTCCGCCAGACGGCCGAGCGACTCCCCCAGTACCGGAATCAGCACCAGTTCCCGCAGCGCCCCGAACGCAAACCCGATCGCAAAAGCGGTGACTCCATAAGCAATCGCCAGAAACAGGGGGTTACGCGGCATGGTGATCTCTCCTCCGCCGGGCCGGACTGCGGCAGGCGCCTGACCTTCACCCTATCATGCTTCCTTGCAGGTTGCGCGCGGACCGGCTAATCCGCCGGGGCATGTCGAAACAGACCCAATCCTCCCGCAAGACCGTCAAGCACATCGCCGCTGCCAAGGGTGGCACCCCGCTCGTCTGCCTGACCGCCTATGACGCCCCGACCGCCGCCTTGCTGGACGTCCATTGCGACCTGCTGCTGGTCGGCGACAGTGTCGGCATGGTCGTCCATGGCCTGCCGTCCACGGTCGGCGTGACCATGGAAATGATGATCCTGCACGGCCAGGCCGTGATGCGCGGCAGCGACCAGGCTTTTGTCGTCGTCGACATGCCGTTCGGCTCATATGAGACAAACGCCGACCAGGCCTTCCTGAACGCCGCCCGGATCATGAAGGAAACCGGCTGCCAGGCCGTCAAGATCGAGAGCGGCGCCTATGCCGCCACCCAGATCGCGCACCTCGTCGAGCGCGGCGTCCCAGTCATGGGCCATGTCGGCCTCCGGCCCCAGGCGGTCAATGTCGACGGGGGTTTCCGCGCCAAGGGCCGGACCAGCGCCGAGCGCGACATGGTTCTGCAGGAAGCCCACGCCGCCGACCGCGCCGGGGCCTTTGCCATCGTCGTCGAAGGCGTCGCCGAAGACCTTGCCGCCGAAATCACCCGCGCCGTCAGCTGTCCGACCATCGGCATCGGCGCCTCCTCGGCCTGCGACGGGCAGATCCTCGTCACCCCGGACATGCTCGGCATCTTCGAGTGGACCCCGAAATTCGTCCGCCGCTATGCCGATCTCGGCCCCCTCGTCAGCAGCGCGGCAGAGGCCTACGCCGCCGATGTCCGGGCCCGCAATTTCCCCGGCAAGCCCGAAACCTACGCCCTGCGAAAACCCGAAGTCTAACAGCGCTGATCCGTTGCAGCCGGCGGCGGCCCCGTCTAGGTTCCCGCCAAACCCATCCCCCGTCCGGAGCGTACCCCTTGAGCGACATTTTCGATGAAGTCGAACAGAGCGTCCGGCAGGACAAGCTCGAAACCATGTGGAAGCGCTACCGCCTGTTCGTCTACGGCGCAGCGGTCCTGCTGATCGGTGGGGTCGCAGTTAACGAATTTGTCATCCGCCCGGCCGCCGAAACGGCCCGCGCCGAACGCGCCAAATCGATCGAAACGGCCATCACCCAACTCGACAATGGCGACTACAAGGACGCCCAGGACGGCTTCAAGGCATTGGCAGATGGCGGCACGAAACTCTCCTCGCTGGCCGGCAATTACCTTGCCCAGTCCCTGTACGAAGGCAGCGGCGATGCCAAGGGCGCGGCCGCGGCGCTTGCCGCTGCCGGCAATGCCGAAGGCGACCCGTTCGCCCGCCTCGCCCTGCTCAAATCCGCCTATGCCCAGGCCGACAGCCTCACCCTGCCGGAACTCGAAACCGCACTCGCCAGCCTCAAGGGCGAGGAATCCACCCTCGGCGCCCTGTCGCGCGAATTGATCGCCGCCAAGGCCTTTGCCTCCGGTGACGCCGCCCGCGCCCGCACCGAGTACAACCGGCTGAAATTCGATGCTAGCGCCCCCGAAGGCCTGCAGCGGCGCGCCGAAGTCGCCCTTGCTGCCATCCCGGTGCCCGCCGCCGAAGAAGTGTCTGAACCAGCGCCCGCGCCTGAGCCGGCCGAGACCGTCGAACCTGCCGAGGAGCCCGGCCAATGATTTCTTCCCGCAAGACCCTGATCGCCGGTGTCGCCCTGGCCGCCTTCACGCTGACCGCGTGCAGCACGCTCGACTTCAGCAACAAGAAGAAGAAAGAGGCCGACGAAGCCGAAAAGGCGGGACGCATCACCATGGTTCTGGCGGATGAAGGCATCGCGCCGGATGCCGAACTTGCCACCAGGCCGATCGTCCTGCCGGAAGCCGTCCCGGTTGAGGCCTGGTCGCAGGCGGGGGCGAATGCCGCGAAAGTCGTGGGCCACGTCATCGCCGCCGAGAACCTCAAGATCGCCTGGCGGAACGGCGTCGGCAAGGGATCGAGCAACAAGTCCGCCGTTACCACCCCGCCGGTCACCAGCACAACCACCGTCTACACGCTCGACGCCAGCCAGACCGTCTACGCCACCAGCCTCAGCGACGGCCGCACCCAATGGCACAAGACGCTGAAAGGCCTCTCCAAGCGCGACAAGACCGGCCTTGGCGGCGGCCTCGCCATCGAAGGCGACACGCTGATCGTCGCCAGCGGATATGGCTATGTCGCCGCGTACGACGCCAATACGGGCGAAGAGAAATGGCAGCACCGTCTCGGTGCCCCGATGACCGGTGCACCGACCATCAAGGATGGCCGCATCTTCGTCGCCTCGAACAATAACGAAGTCTTCGCGCTGACCCTCGCAACCGGCGAGACCGAATGGTCCGACCAGGCCCTCGCCGAAACTGCCCGCGTGCTCGGCAGTTCCAGCCCTGCCGCCGTCGAAGACTTCGTCATCGCGCCTTATTCTTCCGGCCAGATCATCGCCTATCTCGCCTCCAACGGCCGACGCCTGTGGAGCGATGCGATCTCACAGGCCGGCCGGTTCACGCCGATCTCCGAGATCAACGATATCGGCTCGCGTCCGGTCCTCGCCGGCGGCCTTGTCTTCGCGTCCAGCCAGTCCGGCGTGACCATCGCGATTGACGGGCGCAGCGGCAATCGCGTGTGGACCCAGCCGATCGGCTCGACCAATGCACCGGCCCTGACCGGCCCCCAGATGTTTGTTCTGGGTACGGACGACAAACTCGCCTGCCTCGATTCCGAAACGGGCAAGGCCTTCTGGGTCAAGCAGCTTCAGCAATTCGAGAAAGAAAAGAAGAAGAAAAAGCGGATCGCCTATTCCGGCCCGATTGTCGCCTCCGGCCGCCTGCTCGTCGTTTCCTCGCGCGGCGAGTTGCTTGCCTTTTCGCCGGAAACCGGTGAACAGACGGATACCGTCAAGCTTGGCGACAAAGTCTACCTCGAGCCGATCGTGGCGCAGGGCAAACTCCTTGTGCTGACGGACGACGCAAAACTCATCGCCATCCAGTAAGCGGCGCCGCTCCGGCGCGCCGCTTTGTATCTTTCGACAGGCTCGCCATGCCCCTGAAACTCGCCATTGTCGGACGGCCGAATGTCGGCAAGTCGACGCTGTTCAACCGGCTCGCCGGCAAGAAGATCGCACTGGTCGACGACCAGCCGGGCGTCACCCGTGACCGCAAGGAAGCCGACGGTCGCCTGGCATCCTTGCCGCTGATCCTGGTTGACACCGCCGGCTACGAAAGCGTGCACGATGACAGTCTGGAATCCCGCATGCGGGCCCAGACCGAGGCTGCGATTGCCGACGCGGAACTCGCGCTTTTCCTCGTCGACGCCCGCACTGGCATCACACCGGATGACGAGAATTTTGCCGCCCTCCTGCGCAAGTCCGGTATCCCGGTCGTGCTTGCCGCCAACAAGGCAGAGGGCCGTCAGGGCGAGGCCGGCGTGTTCGACGCCTGGTCGCTCGGCTTCGGCGAACCCATAGGCCTCTCGGCCGAGCATGGCGAAGGCTTTGCCGAACTCTACGAGGCGATCCGTCAGGCCATCGGCGAAGACGCCTTTGCCAAGGCGCTCGAAGAGGCCGAGCCGGACTACCAGTCCGGCGGCGGCGACGAGATTCTCGACAAGCTCGCACATATCGACATCGAGGACGAAACCCTGTCCGACGATGACCTTGTCGCAGCCATTGAGGCGGCGGATGTCGATGTCGAGCCGGAAGTTCCGCGTCCGGACAAACCGATCAAGCTGGTGATCGTCGGCCGCCCCAATGCCGGCAAGTCGACCCTGATCAACCAGTTGCTGCAATCCGACCGCCTGCTGACCGGCCCCGAGGCCGGCATCACGCGGGATTCGGTATCGATCGACTGGGAATGGGAAGGCCGCCGCGTCCGCCTGATCGACACGGCGGGCCTGCGCCGCAAGAGCAAGGTGCAGGAAAAGCTCGAGCGCATGTCGACCGCCGAAACCATCCGTTCGCTGAAATATACCGAGATCGTGGCCCTGGTCATGGATCCGAACGACGCGATGGAAAAGCAGGACCTGCAGATCGCCGACCTCGCCCTGCGCGAAGGCCGTGGCATCGTGCTCGTGATTTCCAAATGGGATACGGTCAAGGACCAGGACGGTGCCGCCCGGCACATCCGCGACCTGTCGCACCGCCTGATGCCGAATGCCGGCGGCGCGCCGGTCGTGTTCCTCTCCGGCCTGACCGGCCGGCATGTCGACAAGCTGATGCCTGCCGTGGTCAAGGTGCACAATGACTGGACCGCGCGCGTCAAGACCGGCGACCTCAACCGCTGGCTGCGCCATACCGTCGAGCGCCACCCGCCGCCGAGCGTACAGGGTAAGCGGATCAAGCCGCGCTACATGGCGCAGATGAAGGCCCGCCCGCCGACTTTCGTGCTGATCGCCTCTCGCGGCGACCAGATGCCGGACGGCTACAAGCGCTACCTCGTCAACGAATTGCGCGACTCCTTCGACCTGCACGGCGTGCCGCTGCGCCTGTTCGTGCGGCAGGGAAAGAATCCGTATGCAGACAAGGCCTCCGGCATGCGCAAGACGCCAGCCAAGACCTACGAGAAAAAGGGGGTGAAGCCGCCGGCCAAGCCCCCCGCGAACGCATCCGGCAAACCCGCCCGCAAGCCCCGCCCCGCTCGCTGAAGCTGTCTGGCCCGCCCCGGCGTCACCCGGCTTGACATCTTATATAGATATCTATATTTTTTTCTCAACGACTGGAGGCAAAGATGATTTCCCGCAGGGCCCTGCTTGTCACCGGCGGCGCAAGCGCCGTCATCCTCGGCGGCGGCTTTGCCGCGCTGAGCGCTGCCAGCAGCATTGCCAAGGCGCAGGAGCCGTGGAAGGCGGCGGCGCACGGCTTCGG
>JBGSKI010000249.1:0-19432 GCA_041741315.1 Hyphomonas sp.
CAAGATCATCAAGGACATCATCGTCCGCTCCCACCAGATGCAGGGCTTCGACGCCTCCTACCTGCCGGGCTGGGACTGTCACGGCCTGCCGATCGAATGGAAGGTGGAGGAGGAGTTCCGCTCCAAGAACCGCCCGAAGGATTCCGTGCCGGCCGACGAGTTCCGCGCCGCCTGCCGCGCCTATGCCGAACATTGGGTGAAAGTGCAGGGCAAGGAATTCCGCAGCCTCGGCATCGAGGGCGAATGGGACAATCCCTACCTGACGATGGCCTTCGAGAGCGAGGCGATGATCGTCTCGGAATTCCTCGACATGGCGATGAAAGGCGGCCTCGTGCGCGGCGCCAAGCCCATCATGTGGAGCCCGGTGGAACGCACGGCTTTGGCTGAGGCGGAGGTGGAATACCACGACCGCAAGGTGCCGGTGGTGTGGGTGAAGTTTCCATGGGGCGGCTCTTTCTTTGCTTCTGAGCCGGGTATTCCGGAATGGGCCAAACTGGCGGAGGGCGCGAGTGTCGTCATCTGGACCACAACTCCTTGGACGATCCCTGCAAACCAAGCGATCAGCTTCAATCCGTCGATTGCTTACAGTGTCTTTGAGGTCGACGAGGTATTCACTGAGGAAGAACTAGGTTTTCCACCGTACGCTCAGGTCGGCGAAAAACTTATCGTCGCTAACGCGCTTGTGCAGTCGGTGATGGACTCAGCTAAAGTTAAGCGATTCCATTCTGTGACAGCATTGAATCCACGCGATCTACTTGTTTGTACGCATCCATTTGCCAAAGCTGGATGGGCTGGTGATTTCTGGGACCAGCAACGCATACCAATGTTGGCAGGTGATCATGTAACGGACGAAGCAGGAACTGGATTTGTACATACGGCGCCAGCACACGGCGAAGACGACTTTTCTGTTTGGATCGAACAGCTCCCTCTCTTCAATGTGACGCACAACGAACTGATCGGAGCCGAAGTTCGAACCGATATCCGCCAGATCGTTGACGCTGACGGTCGCTATACGGACGATGTGCCCGAGCCTCTGCGCGGTCTCGACATCATCGTCACCTCCGGCAAGAAGCGCGGCGAGGCGGGCAAGGCCAATAACGAGGTCATCCGCCTCCTCGCCGAGAGCGGAAACCTGCTGGCGCGTGGCATCACCACCATCCGCGATGCCCACTCCTGGCGCTCGAAAGCCCCGGTGATCCGCCGCGCCACGCCGCAATGGTTCATCGCGATGGACAAGCCCGTCCATGCCGGCAAGACGCTGCGCGAACTGGCGATGAAAGCCATCGCCGACACCGAATTCTTCCCCGCCACGGGCCGCAACCGCCTCTCCGCCATGGTCGAGAGCCGGCCCGACTGGCTGATCTCGCGCCAGCGCAACTGGGGCGTGCCGATCACCCTGTTCGTCAACACCAAGGGCGAGCCGCACACCGCCGCGCTCCCGAAGGAACAGGCTGACAAGCTCAACGCCAACATCAAGGCCGCCATCGAGAAAACCGGCGTGGACGGATGGTTCGCCACTCCCAACGCAGCCTTCTTCAAAGGCACCGGCGTCTCGCCGGACGGCTGGGAAAAGGTCACCGACGTGCTCGACGTCTGGTTCGATTCCGGCACCACCCATGCCTTCGCCCTGCGCAAACGCGGCATCATCGACAACGCGACGGGGCAGGCGGACGTCTACATGGAAGGCTCCGACCAGCATCGCGGCTGGTTCCAGTCCTCGCTCCTCGAAAGCTGCGCCACGCGCGGCATGGCACCCTACAAACAGGTCGTCACCCACGGCATGGTCGTCGACGCCGAAGGCAAGAAAATGTCGAAATCGATCGGCAACACGATCGAGCCGAGCGACTTCCAGAAACAATACGGCATCGAGATCCTCCGCCTCTGGACGGCATCGGCCGACTACTGGGACGACACCCGCATCTCCGACGAGATCATCAAGGGCACGGTCGAGACCTACCGCAAGCTGCGCAACACGCTGCGCTACATGCTCGGCGCGCTGGACGGCTACACGCCCGCTGAAGCCATCGAGGCCAAGGACATGCCCGGCCTCGAACGGTTCATTCTCCACCGCCTCGGCGAACTTGACGGCGAAGTGCGCGCTGCGTTCCAGGTATTCGATTTCAAGCGGGCGATGACCGCCATCGTCAACTTCGTGAACGTCGACCTCTCGGCCGTGTATTTCGACATCCGCAAGGACAGCCTGTATTGCGACCCGCGCTTCGACACCGCGACTGCCTGGGATGCGGACACCAAAGCCTTCGGCCAGCGCCGCCGCGCCGTGCGCACGGTCATGGCCGCCGTGCTCGAACGCCTGCTCGGCTGGCTCGCGCCGGTGATGCCGTTCACCACCGAGGAGGCCTTCCTCGAAAGCCACCTGAAGACCCGCGCCGGCTCGCTGCACCTGACCCAGTTCCCGGACACCCCCGCGACCTGGCGCGACGAGGCGCTCGCTGCCCGCTGGGAGAAGATCTTCACCGTCCGCCGTGTCGTCACCGGCGCGCTGGAAGTGGAACGCCGCGAGAAGCGCATCGGTGCCTCGCTCGAGGCGGCGCCGCGCGTGCTGGTCGCCGACAAGGCGCTGCTCGAGGCCTTCGACGGGGAATCCGCTGCAGACATCTTTATCACGTCCGGGGCCGACCTCGTGCACTCGTCCGAAAGCAATGGCGGCGGCTTCACGCTGGACGATACGCCCGGCGTGGTGGTGCATCCGCAGCCGGCCTCCGGCATCAAGTGCCGGCGCAGCTGGAAATACTTCGATCCGGCCACCGCCGACCCGGCTTTCCCGGACATTACCCCCCGCGACGCGCTGGCGGTGAAGGCATGGGATACAGCGCACGGCCCGGCATGACCTGCACAGAATCGCTTGATCCGGGCCGCGCGACCTGCAATCTCCCCGCATGATGCTGAAACCCGGACACGTCTGGCCGCTGGCTCTTATCCCGCTTGTCGTGGCCGCCGATCAGGCCAGCAAGGCGATGGTTCTCGCCGAACCCCGATTCAATGCGCTCGGATGCCTGAATGTACCGCAGACCTGCGGCTGGATCCCGCTGCCCGGCCCGGTCGACCTGTCGATGACCTGGAACCGGGGCATGAGCTATGGCCTGTTCCAGTCCGAAGGCATCATGCGCTGGGTCCTGGCGGCCATCATGTTCGGCATTGCGCTCATCTTCCTTGTCTGGCTGCTGCGCGCCGAGGGCCGGTTGATCAAGCTGTCGCTGGCCATGGTGGTCGGCGGCGCCTTCGGCAACCTGATCGACCGGGTCCGTTTCGGCGCCGTGGTCGACTTCATCAATGCCGGCCAGCTGCACTTCCCATGGGTATTCAATGTCGCGGACGCTGCCATCAGTGTTGGTGCGGTCTTGCTGTTTGCCGATCAGTTCGTACTGTCTGGCCGCAAGCAGGCCAAAACCCGCGAAACGACCCTTTCGTCACCAGGAGGCAAGGACGCCTGACCATGAAGACACCTCTCACTCTGTTGGCGCTGGGCGCACTCGCGGCCACTTCGGCCTGTTCGAGCATGGGCAATGGCGGCGCGCGCACACCGGACGAGTTCCGCGTGGTGACCAAGGCGCCGCTGACCGTGCCGCCGGAATATGCACTGCGTCCGCCCGCCGCCGGCAATGCCACCCCGGCTGAAGTTGTCGGCAGCGACAGCGTCTCGGCCTTCGGCACCTCGATCGGGGCCAATGCCAGCGCGTCCGAAAAGGCCCTTGTGGCGACTGCCGGCGCGAACGCCGTCAGCCCGGTGATCCGCGCGCAGGTCGATTACGAAGAGACCAAGAGCATCCGCAAGCCGCAAAGCGTTGCCGACCGCATCCTGTTCTGGCGCAAGGACAAGCCGGAGGACGTCGCCTCCGCCGCCGAGGACAATGCGACCGGCAATGGCGAAGTGACCATTGCCCGCTCGACCGCCGAACCCCGCCTGAAGCTGCCGGGAACCTGATCCCGCATCCACGCAACACGAATTGAACCAGACACAGGGAGCATGCCCATGAAACGGATCTTGACCGCGGGGCTTGCTGCCCTCGCGGTATCTGGCCTTGCCGCATCTGCGGAAGACGCCACTTGGAGCCCTTCGACTTTCACGCTCGACAATGGCCTTCAGGTCGTGGTCGTGCCGGACCACCGCGCGCCGGTCGTCACCCACATGGTCTGGTACAAGGTCGGCGCCGTCGACGAGAAGCCCGGCAAGAGCGGCATCGCGCACCTGTTCGAGCATGTCATGTTCCAGCAGACCGACACGCTGGCCCCCGGCGAATTCGACGCCATCGTTTCCCGCAATGGCGGCCAGAGCAACGCCTTCACCAGCTGGGACTACACCGCCTATTTCGAGCGGGTCGCCAAGCCGCAGCTTGGCACGATGATGGACCTCGAAGCTGACCGGATGCGCAACCTGGTGATCAATGACGATCCGGAAGGTCCGTTCATTTCCGAGCGCGATGTCGTCAAGGAAGAGCGCCGCCAGCGGATCGACAACAATCCCGGCGTCATCCTGCAGGAACAGGTCCTGTCGGAAATCTGGAAGGGTCATCCCTACGAGATCACCGTGATCGGCAAGATGGAGGAAGTCGCCGCGCTGACGCCGGAAGACGGCATGTCCTTCTACCGCGAATATTACAGCCCGGAGAACGCGATCCTTGTCGTTGCCGGCGATGTGACGGACGAGGAAGTCCGGGCGCTTGCCGAAGAGCATTATGGCAAGATCCCTGCGTCCGGCACCGCACACGGCCAGCGCAAATGGCAGAACGTACCCTTGCTCACCGAGACCAGGACGCTCACCCATTCCGACCCGAAAGTGCGCCAGCCCTCCTGGAGCCGCTATTATTCAGGCCTGTCGCGCTTCCGCACGCCGCGTGAGGCCAATGCGCTCGATGTCGGCCTGCAAGTGCTCGGCGGCGGCATGACCAGCCGCCTCTATCAGAGCCTTGTCGAGGACCAGCAGGTTGCCATCAGCGCCAATGCCTACGCCTACAGCGACCTGCACGATGAGGGTCCGGCGATCCTGTCGGCGAGCCCGGCACCGGGCGTCAGCATGGACGACCTCGAAGCCGCCTTCGTGGCGCAACTCGACAAGATCCTCGCCGAAGGCTTCACCGACGAAGAAGTCGTGCGGGCTCGCAACCAGCTCGCCGCGACCGCGATCTATGCACGGGACAGCCAGTCCTCGATGGCGGAGACGTTCGGATCGACTCTGGCCCTGGGCGGCACGATCGAAGATGTGTTGTCCTATCCGGACGAGGTGAAATCGATCACCACCGAAGAAGCCATCGCCGCGGTCCGTACCGTTTTCGGCGCCGACCGGCACTACATCGAAGCCCTTCTCCTTCCAGCCGATGGAGCCGAATGACATGAAACGTATCCCATACATCGCGGGCCTCGTTCTCGCGTCTGTCCTTGCTTCCTGCACCAGCCTCGGGCCGGAACCGGCCCCCGTAACCGGACTGGAATCGCCCGCCGCGCCGGCCGCTCCGGCGCTTGAGGTCACCGTCCACGAAGGCGACTTCGCGAAGATCCTGCAATTCACCACGCCCGGCGGTGCATCCGTCTGGCTGGTGTCCGAACCGTCGATCCCGATCCTGTCCATCGAGATGGCCTGGAAAGGCGGCGAAGCGGCCGACCCGGAAGGCATGGAAGGTCTCGCCAACGCGGTCGTCTACAACATGAACGAAGGCGCCGGCGACCTCGACTCGCTCGCCTACCAGACGCGCATGGAAGACCTCAACATGAGCTTCGGGTGCGAGGCGTCGAACGACTGGACCAGCTGCTCGGCCTCGATGCTGACGGAAAATGCGGCGGACGCGATGGACCTTGTTGCGCTCTCGTTCAGCGAACCGCGCTTCGACCAGGGACCGTTCGACCGCTTCCTGCGCGAGCAGGCGGTCGGCCTCAATACCCGTGAAACCAGCCCCGGCTATCTCGCCTGGCGGGCCCAGGCGCAAGCTCTGTACCCGGATCACCCCTATGCCCGCGAAACTTCCGGAGACAGCCTCGCCGCACTCACGCCGGAGGCTGCAAAGGCCCAGATGCGTGCACTGATGACGAAAGACCGCCTGCTCGTCACGGCGGTCGGCGCGGTCACGCCGGAAGAACTCGCGCCGATGATCGACAAGGCGATTGCCGCCCTGCCGGAAACCTCGTCGCTGCCAGTGACGCCGGACATCGTCCTGCCGGCCACGATGCCGGCCGAGCCGATCGTGGTCGACCTTCCGCAACCGCAGAGCCTCGTCCAGTTCGCCGGGCGCGGCCTTGCCCGGGACGATCCTGATTTCTTCGCGGCCTATGTGCTGAATTACACCTATGGCGGCGGCGGGTTTTCCAGCCGCCTGATGCAGACCCTGCGGGTCGAACAGGGCCTCACCTACGGCATCTATACCGGCCTCAATACCGGCGAACATTTGCTGACCTGGAGCGGCAGCGGACAGACCAAGAATGAAAGCGCCGGAGACTTCGTCGCGGGCATCAGGATCGAGATGCAGGACCTTGTCGACACCGGCATCACCGCCGAAGAACTTGACGATGCCAAGGCCTACCTGACCGGTTCCTATCCGCTTGGCTTCGACTCGAACGCCAAGATCGCCGGCCAGATGATGAGCGTGCGCCAGGACGAGATGGGCATCGACTATTTCGACCGCCGCAACGCACTGGTTCAGGCGGTAACCCTTGAAGACGTCAATCGCGTCGCAAAGGAATATCTCGATCCGGCCAACTCGCTGTTCGTCGTGGTCGGCCAGCCGGAAGGCCTCAATTGACCTGATCCATCGTCCGCCTCGGCGTCGCAAGACCCGGGGCGGCGATCTTGGCCGCATGTTCGCGGCAGAACCGGTAAAGCTCGGCGGGCCGCCCGCCGGTCCCGGTCTCCATCGCCCCTGTCCCCTGCACGAGGGACGTCTTGTCGAGCGCCCGGCGGAAATTCTGCGTGTGCAGGGCGAGGCCCAGGATTCCCTCGACGGTCCGCTGCAAGGCCGTCAGGGTGAACCGGTCCGGCAGCAGTTCGAAGATCACCGGGCGGTACTTGATCTTGCCGCGCAGGCGGGAAATCGCCGTCGCCAGGATGCGCCGGTGGTCGGATGCCATCGGCTCGCCCAGCCGGATACCGGACTCCGGCAGGCCGGCATCCCGCGCGCATTCCGTCACCAGACCTGCCTCGTACAGCAATTCGTACCGGTCGAGCACGCGCTCCTCGGCCCATCGGGCCCCGTCCAGCCCGAACGCAATTCTGGCCCGTTCCAGGCGTCGTTCCTTGCCCGCCGCCCAGGTGACCAGGCGCGGCGCGATCTCGCGGTCGATCAGGTCATTGCGGCCTTCGCGATGGTCCTCCCACGGGAAGTACCGGTACCAGCCCTGCCAGCGCGCCCCGAAATCCGCGCCGGCCGGACGGGCCTCCGGCGTCAGCGCCAGGTAACCGATTGAAATGACGCGCGCATTGGCCGGCGCATTGGCGACGCTCGCCTCCGGCGTCTCGCGATCGCGGTCGCCGAACGTGTAGAGCTGTTCGACATAGCCGAGTTCGAACCCTGTCTGCTCGCGCACCCAGCCGCGCAGGGACAGGTCCAGCGTCCGGTGCTCGGCCGGGACGAACGGGCCGAACGGCAGGGCGTCCTCGTCGGTCTCCCGCCGGGTCACGAGGACAAGCGGCAGGTCGCCATCGACGGCGACCATCACGGCCGACAGGCCGATCAGCAGGGAAGAATCGCCGGTCATCATGCCTTGCCCTCCGGCGGCAGCAATTGCCGGAACCGTTCCAGGAAGGCCGACTGTGCCTCCGTTATGGGTTTCGGCGCAAGGCGCAGGCGGATCGTCTCCGGCGGATGCCCGAAGAACGCGTCGGCCTCGGCAGCCGAGAACCCCGCCAGCTGCGTCGCCTCGAACCAGGCGCAGATCATGTCGGCTTTCTTGATCAGCCGTTTCAGCGCCGCCGGCGTCACCGGCGGCAGGCCGAAGCGGATATGGATCGCCTCCTGCAGCCGCTGTTCCACCGCCTTGTAGCCTTCGCCGAGCAAGGCCTTGAACGGCGAGATCATATCGCCGATCACGTATTCCGGACTGTCATGCAGCAGTGCCGCAAGGCCCTGCACCGGCGTCATCCCCGGATCGAGCCTGCGGCAGATCCGTTCCACCACCACCGAATGCTCGGCCACCGAGAAGGCATGCTCGCCCTTCGTCTGCCCGTTCCACCGGGCGACCCGGGCCAGGCCATGCGCAATGTCCTCGATCTCGATGTCGAGCGGCGACGGATGGGCAAGGTCCAGCCGCCGGCCGGACAGCATGCGCTGCCAGACGCGGGGCGGCTTCGGAACGGTCGATCTGGACATGCCGTATTGGCCCTCCTTAAGGCCTTGGTAGCAAGGGTAAAGAAAGCAAGGCAATCTGGTTACGAACCGGCCCTGTTGTTGCCCTGATTGGCAAATGCGCTGTTAAGGCCTTTCCGCGAAAACGGGTGAACGAAAAAAGGCGCTGCTTCCGGCGCACCAACAAGGACGGGCGATGATGATTGAAGTGGTGACACAGGTTGCGCCGTGGCAGGTCATGGCGTTCTGCGTCCTGCTGATGGGGGGAATCATCGTCGTGGTCGAAGCCGCCCGCGCAAGCCGCGAAGCCCTGTGGGGCGACCTGTTCAGCGACGACGACTACGAATAACCGCACCTACTCCACGAAATAGGCCAGCAGGCGCAGGTACGACACCTGATAGCCGTTGGAATTTTCGGTGATCTCCCAGGAATTCAGCGGCCAGCTCGTATTGAAGTCGCGATACGATTTCAGCGGCGGCTGCCCGTAGGGCGGCGACAGCGGCGCGCCGAGGCAGCTGAACTTGCTTCCCGGCCCGCCGCACGATGCCGGGCAACACGCATCCCATGTATAGGACGGGTTCGGCCCGCCCACCACGAAGCCGGGCGCCGGCCCGTATTTCGACTCCGAGACGCTGTCCCATTTGGCGCTGCCGTCGGCAAACCAGCCATGGTAGAAACTGTCGACGGAATTCTCCGCGCCAAAGGCCCCCATGTTCGACAGGTAGACTTTGCCGAGCGGATTCACGCCATGCATGTAGTGCAGGTAGCGGGCACCGACATCGCGCACCATGATCAGTTCGTCCGGCGAGACGCCGGTCTTGATCTCGTCGAGGAACAGGTTCCCCGTGCGGGCCTTCACATTGCTGCTGCCCCAGTGCATCGCGACGACCGGCGCAAAATACGGATCGTCCTCGCGTTCGATCGTGCCCCAGAGTTCGTCCTGCACCATCCCGGCTCGCATGGCTTGCCTGATCTTCTGCTCCAGCCCGCCGGAAATGCCATCGAGCGTCGCATAGAACCGGATCGCGTCCTGCGCCTCGAGATCGTACGGCGTCAGGCTGGCCCCGTGCATCACGGCGGCATCCGCGATGCCCTGTTCGGCGATATCGCGATAGGCCTCCTCACCGGTCGCCGCGAACAGGTAGACCGCTGCGGCAAGCCGCTTCGCCATGCGTGCCTTGTCGTCCACTTCCTGTTGGCCCGCCGCGAGTCCCTGCGACTGGTCGCGCGCATCATTGTTGTAGAAGGTGACATCCGGATGCGCCTCGGCCCAGTTCCAGGCGTCGACCGCGCGGGCCGTCAGGTCGTCCGCGTACTGCGCATGCCCCGGCAGGCCGGTCGTGCCGTATACCCGCGCGGCAAAGGCGAAGGCCGCCGCCGTGGACAGGGTCGCCGATGTGCTGGCCGGTCCGTAGTAGGATGGCCCGTCGGCCTTGGATGGCGGGCTCGCAGAATCCAGCGCCATCACCGACAGAACCGACCCGTCCGCGTTCTGCATCCGCTCCAGCCAGTCGAGCCCCCACTTCACCTCGTCCAGCAGGTCCGGCACGCCATTGCCGCTTTCGGGAATGTCGAAATCATCCCCCCGCCAGGCCCGCGTGTTTTCCGAATAGCTCAGCAACAGCGTCCGGCAATAGTCCGCCGTCCAGTTGGTATACTTGTTGAAATCGCCGGCATCGTACCAGCCGCCTTGCAGGTCGCGCGCGGTCGCCTTGTTGCCCTTGGCGAAGAAGCTGCGCGCCTCCGGGTCCTGGCCGTGCTTCAGGTGGCTGGCCGTATCGGCCCATCGCGGATCGGCGAAGGGTGGCTGCTTGGCCTGACCGGCGCGCTGATAGAAGAATGCCCGGAAGGCTTCGCGGAAAACCTCATTGTAGACGTCCGGCGCGATGCGGAACGGCCCGGTTTCCTGCGCGCCGTCGGATGAGCGGATCTTGTAATTGCCCGGCTCCGAAACCCTTGAAAAATCAAGATAGGCAACCTTGTCACCGGAACCTGCATCGACGGCCCCGTCGCGCCAGAACTGCGGTTCGCCGGAGAACACGACGGTTCCCGTTTCGAGATCGATGACATCGTAGGACGCGGCCGGTTCGCTGCCCGTGCCCGCATCGAACCCGGTCACCGGGGTGCGGATGACGAGAATCTTTTCGCCTTCCGGCCGGTAGCCGAACTGGTCGACGACGAGCGCCGGCGTGGTGGCGGCCGGTGCGATCTTGGGAACAGCGTCCGTCTTCGCGGCAAACGGCAGGATCGTGACAAAAGCCGCAAGTGCGATGAGGGCCGGCAGCCTCATCAGGATGCCTTTTCGACGAACACCGTGCCGGCGGAATATCCGGCACCGAACGAACAGATCAGGCCCTTGTCGCCCGGCTTGAAGTCATAGCTGTGCTTGTGGAAGGCGATGATCGATCCGGCAGACGAAGTGTTGGCATAGGTGTCCAGCACGGTTGGGCTTTCATCGTCGTTGGCCTCGTGGCCCAGCACTTTCGAGGCGATCAGGCGGTTCATGTTCGTATTGGCCTGATGCAGCCACATCCGGCGCAGGTCCTTACCCTGAAGGCCGAGTTCGCCGAGATGTTCGACGATCATCGCCGCAACCATCGGCACGACTTCCTTGAACACCTTGCGGCCTTCCTGCACGAACAGCTTGTCAGGTGCGTCGATGCCTTCCGGCGCGGCGCGGTTGAGGAACCCGAAATTGTTGCGGATATTGTTTGAGAACTCTGTCTTCAGCTTGGTGCCGAGGATTTTCCAGTGCGCCGCCGGGGCCATGGCTTCGTCCTCCACCAGAACCGCCGTTGCCACATCGCCGAAGATGAAATGGCTGTCACGGTCGGTGAAGTTCAGGTGGCCGGAACAGATTTCCGGGTTCACCATCAGGACGGACCGGGCACTGCCGGTACGGACGAAATCGGCAGCGGTCTGGATGCCGAATGTTGCCGACGAACAGGCGACATTCATGTCGAAGGCAAAGCCCTCGATGCCGAGCGCCTTCTGGACCTCGATTGCCATCGCCGGATAGGCGCGCTGCATGTTGGAGGCGGCACAGATCACCGCATCGACGTCTTCCGGCTTGCGCCCGGCGCGTTCCATTGCCTGCCGCGCGGCATGCACGGCCATTTCGGCCAGCACCGAAATCTGGTCGTTCGGGCGTTCCGGGATGCGCGGTGCCATGATGTCCGGGTCGAGCACGCCGGCCTTGTCGATGACATAGCGCGACTTGATGCCCGAAGCCTTTTCGACGAATTCCACAGACGAGTGGGTTTTCGGCTCGACCAGTCCGGCGGAAATGTCCGCCGCCCGTTCGCGGTTCCAGTTGTCAGCCCAGGTATTGTAGCTCGCGACCAGTTCCGCGTTGGAAATGGAATGCGGCGGTGTCCACAGGCCCGTCGCGGAGATGACTGCGGTTTTCATGGTGCCCTCGAATGTCTGAGCCCGTCTTGCGCGGGCAATAAGTCGCACAAATCAGCAGGTTCTGTATCGCGCATGCGCGCCCGGGTCGAGGCACCGTTGCAGGGAAAGCAATGCCGCTACTTGGGGATACGGAGACCGCTGTCGACGGCTTCCTTGGCCTCGTCGGACGGAACGCCCATCGCCTCGCGCTCGGCCTGCCGCCGCTCGGCCGCCTCCTGGTCTGCCACAACCCTCTCAGCCTCGCGCCGGTCCCGGGCTTCCAGGAGGGCGATCTGGGTCTTCATGCAGCTTTCACGGGCGTCCGGGCCGGGTGACGCGCGGCAATTGCTGTAGGCTTCTGCCCGGCGTGCTTCATCGCCGCTGACCGTGGTGCAGGCGGCAAGGAGCGGCAGGGCGATCAGGGCTAGGGCGAGTTTCTGTTTCATCATGGCTCCACACTACAGCATCGGGGGCAAGACGTCTGCCCGTCACATCTCCTGGACTTCGGCGTGACGGGGACAAGTTACATCATGGTCATTCACCATGCCAACCGCCTGGGCCCAGGCATACACGATCGTCGGACCGACAAACTTGAACCCGCGCTTCTTCAGGTCCTTCGACATATCGGCCGACCAGTCGGTCGAGGTCGGCGCCTGCCGGAAATGTTTCCAGCGATTGACCACCGGCGCGCCCCCGACAAAGCCCCAGCAATAGTCGGCGAACCCTTCGCCGGCCGCTTCCATCGCCAGGTAGGCCTGCGCATTGCCGATCACCGCCTGGATTTTCTTCTCGCTCCGGATAATGCCCGGATTCTTCATCGCCTTGTCGATCCGGGCAGGTTTCCAGCGCGCCAGGTGCTCCGGGTCGAACCCGTCGAACTCTTCGCGGATCGATTCGCGTTTTCGGAGGATCGTGATCCAGGACAGGCCGGCCTGCATCCCGTCGAGCTGCAGCTTCTCCCACAGGGCCCGGCCATCCCGCTCAGGTACGCCCCATTCGGTGTCATGATATCCGCGATACAAGGCATCCGAGGGCGGCGCCCAGGCACAGCAATAGTCGTCACTCATGGTTCGTCTCCGCCGTCAGGGCTGCCATTTCGGCCAGCGCCCAGCCGGGTATCTCCACATTCACCGCTTCGCCCGAGGAAGTGAAGGGCAGGCCGAGGTCGAGCGCTTTCTGCAGCCGGTCGAGCCGCAGCAGGGCAAGGCCCTGCCCATTGTCGCGGTCGGCACTGGTCACGATGCCGATCTCGCCGTCACCCGCGATCGTGGCACCCTTCACGAGGGCACGCCCACGCACGATGAGCGTCCGCTTGCGGATCTTGCCGCGCCGCTTCATCCGGCTGGCAACTTCCTGGCCGACGAAGCAGCCCTTCTTGTAATCGACGCCCTGCATCAGATCCATGTTGATGTCGGTCGGGAAGATCTCAACCGGGCCAAAATCCGTCCCCCACTCCGCGACACCGGCACGGATACGGGCCGAAACCCAGCCAGAATCCGGCACGCCGGCCCCCTCAGACCGGCCAAATCTGCGGTGCGGCAGGGCTGCGCTGCGGGGGTCCGGTGCCCCTTCGCCGTCCGCCAGCACCGCCAGACCAGGTTCCCGCGCGATCTCCACCGCCGCGCGTAACCTGAACAATTTCAAGCGCTTGATCAGGTCGTCCGCCGCCCCTTCCGGCGCGTCAAGCCTGACGCCCTCCGCCGTCCGCTCCGCCAAATAATCAACGATTACCTTGCCTTGCGGGGTCAACAACGCCCCATAGCGCCACTCCCCCTCGTCCCACCCCGCAACCCTGTGAGTCACCGTCCGCTCAAGCAGCGCAAGCGCATCGGGACCAGTCAGGGATATGACAGCGCGGTCGGGCAGGCGCATCGTGCCGGCTCAGCCCACCTTGCGCGGGAAAGCGGCAATAATCGCTGTGGCCAGCGCGCTTTTCAGCAGCGAGCCAACAATGAAGGGCGCCACGCCGGAGACGAACGCCGCCTTGGGGCCGATCATCGCTGCGAGCCATGCCCAGCCGGCACCGAGGATCACCGCGTGCAGACCCAGAAACCCGGCCAGACGGGCCACGTGGCCCCCGATCCCGTGATTGCGGGGCAGCAGCCCGGCAAGGAAGGCAACGAACGGGAAGCTCAGCAAGTACCCGGCGGTCGGCCCGGCGAATGCCACCGGTCCCGTCGACCCACCGGCGAGCACCGGCGCACCCATCAGCGACAGGGCGAGCCAGGCCAGCACGGCGCTCGATCCCCCCCTTGGCCCCAGAACGGCCCCCAGCAGCAGTACGACCAGTGTCTGCAGCGTCATCGGCACCGGATACATCGGCACCGCTACATAGGATGACGCGGTCAGCGCCGCGATCCCGCCAAGGGCAATCAGGACGGGCCAGAGGCGGCCGGACGGACGGGCGAGGGTCTGCGACATGGGAGGGGTCTTTCGTTCGTTATAGCCCGACATGTGCGGCGCGCGGTGCGGCGGGTCAACCCACCTGCGAAGCACATTCGGGAGAACCAGTGCGGGATGACAGGCCGCGCGCAGCGGCGCATATAGGGCTCATGACCGAGACCTATGACCTGATCCTTCGCGGCGGCACCGTCGTCACTCCCGGCGGCGAGGCCCGCACCGACATTGGCATACGCGGCGAGCGCATCTCCCGCATCGGCGATCTGTCGCAGGCGGCGGCCGGCGAGATCTACGGTGCGGCCGGCCTGCACATCCTGCCCGGAGTTATCGACAGCCAGGTCCACTTCCGCGAGCCGGGCCTCGAATACAAGGCAGACCTCGAAACCGAAGCGCGCTCTGCAGCACTGGGGGGCGTAACCGCCGTGTTCGAGATGCCCAACACCAACCCGTCAACGATCACGCCGGACCTGCTGCTTGACAAGCTGGCGCGTGCCAAGGGCCGGATGGATGTCGACCACGCCTTCTATGCCGGCGCGACGCACAACAACACGGACCTGCTGCCCGTTATGGAGCGCATGGTCGGCTGCTGCGGCGTGAAGGTGTTCATGGGTGCCTCGACCGGCGACCTTCTTGTCCATGATGACGAAGGTGTTGCCGCCGTCATCAAAGCCATCAAGCGCCGCGCCGCCTTCCACTCCGAGGACGAATACCGCCTCGCCGAACGCCGCCCGCTCGCCCGCACCGGTGACTGGACCAGCCACCCCGAAGTGCGCGACGTCGAGAGCGCGGTCATGTCCACCAAACGCCTGCTGCGCATCGCCCGCGCCGCCGGCAAGCGCATCCACGTGCTGCACATCTCCACAGCCGAGGAGCTCGACATCCTGCGTGATGCGAAAGACGTCGCCTCCGTCGAATGCCTGCCGCAGCACCTGACGCTGGCCGCGCCAGACTGCTACGAACGCCTCAAAGGCTATGCCCAGATGAACCCGCCGATCCGCGAGGCCCGCCACCGCGAGGCCCTCTGGCGCGCGGTGAATGCCGGGATCATAGACGTGATGGGCTCGGACCATGCGCCGCACACGAAGGAAGAAAAGGCGCGGCCCTATCCCGCCTCGCCCTCCGGCATGCCCGGCGTGCAGACGATGGTGCCGATCATGCTGACGCATGTGAATGACGGAAAGCTCAGCCTGCAGAGGTTTGTCGAACTGACTTCGGCAGGCCCGCAACGCGTGTTCGGCCTCGCCGACAAGGGCCGCATCGCCGAAGGCTACCATGCCGATTTCACGGTCGTCGACCTGAAGCGCAGGGAGACGATCACCGCCGACTGGTCGAAATCCAAATGCGGCTGGACCCCTTTCGACGGCTTCGAGGCCACCGGCTGGCCGGTCGCCACCCTCGTGCGCGGCGGCTTCGTGATGCGCGATGGCGAGATCGTGACGACAGGAGGCGGAAAGCCCATCCGCTTCAACGAAACACTGGAGCCCGCAAGATAGCAGGCGAAACGCAACCTCTGCCTCGACGCAGGCTTCTGCCCATTTTCCACCGAAAGGATCCCCATGCGCTTCATCCCCGGCCTTCTCCTGTCAGCGGCCCTGCTGCTGGCCGCCCCCGCTTCCCTCGCTGATGAGCGTACCGCCTTCGAACTCCAGGCGCGCGAGATCTACCAGACCGTCGTCGAAATCCGAACGGCCAAGGGGCAGGCGAAAGTCCCCGTGATGGTGGACTATCTCGTCCGTGAACTGAAAGCCGGCGGCTTCGCCGATGCAGACATCGAAGTGACGAACTATGACAGCGCTGGCGAACGCGTGCAGGGACTGATGGTCTGGTACCGCGCTGAGGGTAAGCCCAAGCAGAAGCCGATCGCTCTGCTCGCTCATATGGATGTCGTGGATGCCCTGCCTGAAACGTGGACGCGCTTTCCCTTCGAGCTGATCGAGGAGGATGGCTATTTCTTCGGGCGTGGCACCGCCGACAACAAGTATGGCGTCACCAGCCTCGTCGCGACATTCCTGCGCCTCAAGGCCGAGGGCTTCAAGCCGGACCGCGATCTCGTGATGATCCTCTCAGGCGACGAGGAGACCGGCATGGTCTCAACCCGCGCGCAGGCGCAATACGCTGCCGAGAAGATCGACCCTGCCTATGTGCTCAATGCCGACGCGGGCGGCCTGACGCTCGGTCCGGACGGCAAGGCGCTGTATTACGGGGTGCAGGGCGCGGAGAAGACTTACGCCTCATTCGAACTGACGGTGTCCAATCCGGGCGGTCATTCGTCTGCGCCGCGGGCGGACAATGCCATCTACGAACTCGCCGATGCGCTGAAGAAGATCGAGGCCTACACATTCCCGGTCATGCACAGCCCGCTGACACTCGCCTCATTCAAGGCAGCCGGGGCGCAGACGCCCGGCCCGTTGGGCGAAGCCATGCTGGCCTTTGCCGCGAACCCAGCCGACGAAGCCGCGATCGCAACGCTGCGGGCAGACCCCTCGACCGTTGGATCGACCGGCACCACCTGTATCGCCACGATGCTGCGGGCCGGACATGCGGACAACGCGCTGCCGCAGCGGGCGACAGCCACCATCAACTGCCGCATCTTCCCCGGTGTCGGCATAGCGGCGACCGAGGCCACGCTAAAAGAGGTGGTGGGCAATGAGGGCGTGGCGTTCAAGCTGATCTCCGGACTGGTCGAAAGCCCGGAATCGAACCTTCCCGAGGACGTCATGGCCGCTGTCGGCACAGCGCTTGCCGGGCGCGGCCTCACCGGTCTGCCGATCCTGCCGCACATGTCGTCCGGCGGCACGGATGGGATGCACTACCGCAATCTCGGCTATGACACGGTGGGCATCGGTGGAAGCGCGGGAAAGCCGAACGACACGTTTGCCCACGGCCTCAACGAGCGGCTGTCGGTCGACGCCTTCTATGGCGGGCTTGACCATTGGTACATCATCCTGAAGGAACTCGCCGGCGCGCAGTGATTTTACGCAAGCGTGCGCAGGGAGAAGGTGGCTTGAGCGAGACTGCCGGAATGCGCCTCGGACTGAGGCGGACGTTGGTCGGGCTCTATGAGGGGGTCGGCAGTTGGCCGATCACCTTTCGCTGGGCGATGCTGATCTTCGACGCCGTCACGATCAGCTACTTTCTCGTGTCGCCCTTCATCCCGAGGGAAGGGTACCATTTCTGGCTCGACTATGTGATCGGCGTCGTGATCGCGCTCGATCTGGCTGCACGCTTCTATATCGCGCCGCGCAAGCGGAAGTTCATGCTTCGCGTGATGAACATTGCCGATGTCATCGTGGTGATCTCCCTTGTGGCGCCGCTGGTTACGCAAAACTATGCCTTCCTGCGCATCATCCGGGCCATGAGGATCGCGCGGGCATTCACTTTCCTGAACGAGCAGAGCCCGATCGCAAGCTACCTGCAACTGCACCGGGTTGTGATCGAGCGGGGGATCAATCTCGTCGTGTTCCTCTTCATAATGTCGGCGCTGGTGTATGCCGATCAGGTCAACAAGAGCCCGGACATCAAGAATTACCTTGATGCGTTCTATTTCACCGTCACGAGCCTGACCACGACAGGCTATGGCGATATCGAACTTGTCGGCTGGACGGGCCGCATTCTGCCGATCATCATCATGTTGCTGGGTGTCACGCTCTTCCTCCGCCTCCTGAAGGCGCTGGTTACGCCGACGGACAAGGCGGAGGTCGAATGTGCGAAGTGTGGCCTGATGCGCCATGATCGGGATGCGGTCCACTGCAAGCATTGCGGTGAGGTCGTCTACATAGAAAACGAGGGATTTGAGCCGTGAGCACCACCCATATTCCGTTCCGCGAAGTGCCGTATCTTCCGCTCAAGCTTAAGATTGACCAGCGCCCGGACGGGACGATCTATCTCGAAAGCGGCCAGCCGCTGAAAACGCCGCCGCCCCATATGCTGGCGCCGCTGGTAAAATGGGCTGCCGAGCGGCCGCAGCAGGTCTGGCTGGCGGAGCGCTGGCCGGAAGACCCGGCCCAGCCAGGCTGGCGGAAACTGACGTATGCGGACGGCCTTTCGGACGTGAAGCGGCTCGCGGCAGCCTTCCTCAGCGATGGCGGCGGAGAGGCGGGGCCAGTTATGATCCTCTCGGCGAACGCCATCGACAATGCGCTCGTGATGTATGGCGCGATGTGGGCCGGGCGGGCAGTTGTGCCGGTCACGCCGGCCTATGCTTTGCTCAGCCAGGATCTCGTCCGCCTCAACGCCATCGACCGGCTGACGACACCTGCGATCATCTATGTCGAGGATGGCAAGGCCTATGAGCGCGCGCTGAAGGGAATGGCCCTTGCTGGCCGCCGCGTTCTCTATTCGCGCAATGCCCCGGACGTTCCGGGTGCGGTGAGCCTTGCAGATTTCGCCGGGCAGGCGGGCCCAGCCGTGGACGCCGCCTATGCCGCGCTGACGCCGCAGACGGTCGCCAAGTACATGCTCACCTCCGGCTCCACCGGCGAGCCGAAGGCCGTGATCAACACGCATGGCATGATCGCGGCCAACGCCAAGATGATCCGTTCCGTCTGGGACGAAGACCGCCTCGACGCCATCACGGGTGGCCCGCAGGTGATGGTCAACTTCCTGCCGTGGAGCCATACCTACGGCGCCAACGCGATCCTGCACAACATGCTGGACTGGGGCGGCACGATGTATATCTGCCAGGGCGCGCCGACCCCGCAGCGCCTGCCCGAGATGATCCGTAACCTGAAGGAGGTTCCGACAACCCAGCACACCACCGTGCCGGCCGCCTGGGCAGCGCTTGCCACGGAACTTGAACGCGACGACGCGCTCGCCGAGGTGTTTTTCTCGCGCCTTACCTCGATGGCCTATGGCGGCGCCGCAATGGGCCAGGACATCTATGAGCGCATCCAGGAGGTCGCTGTCCGCATCACCGGAGAGCGGATCTCGCTGTCGGCCGGTTATGGCGCGACGGAGACCTCGCCCACCGCCTCCAATGTTCACTGGCCGAATGGCACGATGGGGCTGATCGGCCTGCCGCTGCCGGGCAACACGTTCAAGCTCGTGCCAAATGCCGGCAAGCTCGAGCTGCGCGTCAGGGGCGTCAACGTCACGCCGGGCTATTATCGCAACGCGGAAAAGACCGCAGAGGCCTACGACGAAGAGGGGTTCTACAAGCTCGGCGACGCGGTGCGCTTTGTCGATCCCGCCGCGCCTGAGAAGGGCCTCGCCTTCGATGGCCGCACGGTCGAGGAATTCAAGCTCGTCAGCGGCACCTGGGTCGCCACCGGTTCGGTCCGCGTGGCCGCCGTGGCCGCCTCGGGCGGCGTTCTGTCAGACGCCATCGTCTGCGGCCTCAACCGCGACGAGATCGG
>JBGSKI010000250.1:0-7401 GCA_041741315.1 Hyphomonas sp.
GCCTGGTGGCGGCGGACGAGTTCGGCGAAGGCCGCCTCGTTGCCGCGTGCAGCATCGGCTGCCAGGTCCGGATCGGTGCGCATGTCGCGGTCCCCGTCGTAGGCCAGCCAGAGCTCAGGCGGCGGTCGACTTGTCACGACCGAACGCCCAAAGACCGAGATAGGCAAGGCCGATGAAGACCGGGAAGGACGCGACACCGAGCATCGGGCGGATGGCTTCGCCGTCTTCCATGCCGACCATCATGCCGAGAAAACCGAAGGCCGCGCCAAACGCGAGGAAGAGAACGCCGCGGCGCAGGTCAGCCCGGACGGGATCGTTTGCCAGCGACAGGCGGACCATCATGTCGTCGGACAGGACCTGGCCCTTGTCGATGGCATGGCGCAGCGTTTCGTGGATTGTGCCGCGTTTCTTGAAATTGAACAGGCTGACCAGCCAGACCACGGCTACCATGGAGCCGAATATTGCGATTGGGACGATGACATCTTCCGACATGGAATGCTTCCTTGGGCTTAAACTTGCGGCGGAATTGCCGCGTTCATGCCGGTAAGATGCGGTGAAAGGGGGATATGGATGCAGCCGGAGGAAAAAAGTTCAGGGCTGTCCCGGCCAGCCGGCGGCGACATCGGCGCGGTGGGCGTCGGTGGTGACCCGATGGGCGGGCATGTGCTCTGCGCCGGTGGGCTCCTGCGGTGCGAACGCATTGTCGAAGCGGACCTCGATCACCGGATTGGCGGGCAGGGGCCGGGTCAACGGAAGCACGACATCGCGCACGCCGCCGCCAAGCACGACCAGGTTGCTGACCGGGATGGTCTCGGACAGGCCGGCCGTGCCGCTCACCTCGATGACGCCTTCGAGGCGGGCATGGGCCTCGCCGTCGTTCAGGATTTCGAGCCCGATGGCCGACTTGCCGTCGATCGCGGCGGTCAGGCGGCTGGCGATGATTTCGGGGGACGATCCGGGGTTTCCGGCGGTCAGGTAGAACAGGGACGAAGTTTCCTGACGCTTCCATGCGCCGGCCTTGCCACCGGATGCGTCGGGCAGGACGGCGGAGGCGATCAGGGCGAACCGGTATTCCGCCGGAGCCAGCGTGTCGGCCGGGGTCAGCATGTCGATGGCCACCTGGCGGGATTCGCCTGGGCGCAGGGTGACGCTTGTGGTGCGGAGTGTGACCCACTTGGCGGCGGAGCCTTCGGTTTCACCGGGGGGCGAGACCTGCACCTCGCCGTCGCGGGCCTGCGACCAGTCGGCCAGCCGCAGGGAGACCGACACTGCCCGGCCGGGATCGACATTGGCGACCGTGACCAGTTTGTTGGAAAGTGTGCCCGGCGTGACCTCCATCTCGACGGCGGCCGGCTGCAGGCCAATGCCGCGGGCCGACGCGCAGGGGACGATCAGCAGCGCTGTCGCAAGCGCGATCAGGGTGGGACGAAGGCGGAGGCGCACTGTCATCAGGCTTACCTTGCACCGGCAACAGCCAGTTTGGCACCTAACATCGCCGTATAGTATTACCGGGAGGTTGACACTTGCCTGCGGCGCGGCGCTTGCCCGGCGGGGCGGTGGCGGCTAATCGCGGGACCCATGGTTCGCATCACGTCCAAGAAGAAGCGCAAGCCGCATCTGCCGGCCGACCTGTCGACCCCGGCGGGACGGGCCCGGGCGCGCCGTGAACTGGTCTGGGAAGACCATGGCTTCCTGCGCATGGGCTTCTCGAACCTGCACCGGATATCGCCGGAGATGTGGCGGGCGAACCAGCCCTCGCCCCGGCAGGTCGCCGGTCACGCGAGCGAACGCGGCATCAGGACCATCATCAACCTGCGCGGCGCGAGCACCAAGGGCTATTACCTGCTCGAGCGGGAGGCCTGCGAGGCGGCCGGCATTGCGCTGGTGGATTTCCAGGTGTTTTCTCGCGACACACCCACGCGGGAGGCGATTTTTGCGGCCCGGGACCTGTTCGACACGATTGCCTATCCGGCCCTTATGCACTGCAAGTCCGGTGCGGACCGGGCGGGGTTGATGTCGGTCCTGTACAAGCTGTTGCGGGAAAAGGCGCCGTTCCATGAGGCAGTGGACCAGCTGTCTCTGAAATACCTGCATGTGAAACACGGCAAGACCGGCATGCTGGACGCTTTCTTTGAGGCCTATGCGGCCTTCAATGCAGGCAAGCCGGAGGCGGAATGGAAGCCCTTTCTCGACTGGGTCGCCGAGGATTATGACCGGCTGGCGGTCAAGCAGGCCTTCCTGAAGGAATTCGGCAAGGGCATCGAGATCGACCGAATCCTGCAGCGGGAATAGGCGCTTTGCCTGCCGCAGGATTCGTGCTTGGTTCCGGCCTGTTCACAAGGGAAAGCGCCATGCGCACCAAAGTCCTGGCCATCTCGACCCTCGTCCTGCTTGCTGGTTGCGATCAGGGCGGTGGCAAGAAAGCATTGGTGAAAACCTGCGTCGCCGACGGCGAGAGCCCGGCCGCCTGCGCCTGCATAGCCGACGCCATGGAGGCCAAGCTGAGCCCGGACCTGTTCAAGCGCACGGTAGCTGCGGTGGCCCGCGAAAAGCGCGAGGTTGACGGGTTCATTTCGTCCCTGCCGGACGAAGACAAGATGGAATTCCTCAAGGTCATGCCCGCCATGCTGACCTGCGACCTGTCCGCTCCACAGGATGAATAGCGCCGATCTGGTACAAATCTGCACCTCGAACGGCATTTTTCATTGGTTTCCAGTCAGTTATGGCGTGACGGCGGATTGCATTCCGCTTAAGTTCGCAACTGCCTCAGAAGGGGGAAGACCATGAAGTTCTTTATCATCAACAGCTTCCGCACAATGATCTACGTGGCCTATATCGCCGCGATCGTCAGCGGGATTGCGCTCGGCATCTACAACAAGGGTGAATTCACCGGCGAACTGATCGGCCTGACCGGCACGATTGCACAGGTGGCGGATTTCGCCCTGTTCACCGTCGGCGGCTGGATCGCGGCCAGCCTGGTCTGCGGCCTGATCGTCACGCTGCTGGACATCCGGGACGACATCAACGACCGGCTGCCGGACGCCCGTCGCGACGACTGATACGGTCAGTCAGTGGGGGACATCTTCAGGCCGCCGGCGCATCTGCCGGCGGTCTTTCCGTTTGAGGAGAGCACGAGATGACATCGACAGCAGCTGCGGCGATCTATGTGGCCCTGAACCTGCTCCTGCTGGTGATCCTGGCGGCGCGGGTGACGCTGCTGCGGCGCTCGGCAGGCATTTCTCTCGGCACGGGTGGCGATGCGGCACTTGAACGGCGCGTCCGGGCGCATGGCAATGCCGCCGAGAACATGCCCCTGTTCCTGCTGGCCCTGTTCATGGCCTCTGCCCTCGGACTCGCGCCGTGGATGGTGCACGCGTTCGGTGCGTCATTTACCCTTGCGCGCCTCGCACAGGCCTATGGCGTGTCGGCGCCGCATATGACGGCCCGCAAGATCGGCACATCGGTCAGCTGGCTGACCATGGCGCTGCTCGCGGTTGCGCTGTTTTATCAGGGACTGACGTGATCCGCAGGTGTTGCGCGGCCACCGGGGCCGGTCCATTTAGCGCAGATGGCTGATTTCACGATTCCCCCGGCGGAACTTCTCGCCCAACTCCTTGAACAATGCAGGAAAGCCGGTGCCGACGCCTCCGATGCGCGGATCGGCGTGGCAGATGCCGTCGGCGTCGCCGTCCGCGAGCGCAAGCTGGAGAGTATCGAGCGGGAAGAGAGCGCCTCGGTGTCGCTGCGCTGCTTCTACGGCAAGCGTCAGGCCCATGTGTCGGGAGCTGACCTGTCGCCGGAGGGCCTGCGCGTCCTGGCAGAGCGCTGCGTGGCGATGGCAAAGGCCGTACCCGACGACAAGTATTGCGGTCTTCCGGACGCCTCACAGCTCGCCACAGGCGATCTCGACATGGACCTGACCGGAGAACCGGAAATGTCCGCCGAGCGGCTGGAGCGCGATGCGTTGGCCGCAGAGGCCGCCGCGCTGGACGTTGCGGGCATCAAGACCGTGGCCGGTTGCGGGGCCTCCTGGAACCGGTCGAGCCGCTGGGTCGCCGCGAGCAATGGCTTTGCCTCATACAAGACCAGCACCTCGACCAGTCTCGGCCTGTCGGCCGTCGCCGAGAAGGACGGCAAGATGGAACGCGACTATGACAGCTGGTCTGTGCGGTTCGCGCGCAACATGCCGTCGCCGGAAGAGATCGGCGCGACGGCGGGCAACCGCACGATTGCGCGCCTCGGGGCTCGCAAGGTCGAGACCCAGAAGGCCGCCGTCATCTATGACCGCCGCCTGTCAGCCAGCCTGGTCGGTGCGTTTCTGGGGGCCATTTCCGGCCCGTCGATCGCGCGCGGTGTCAGCTTCCTGAAGGAGCGGATGGGCACACAGGTATTCGGCCCGGGCATCCACATCATCGACGATCCGTTCCGTCCGATGGGCATGGGATCGCGCAGCCATGACGGCGAAGGCCTGCCGGTGCGCGAGACCCACCTGATCGAGGACGGGAAACTGACCGCCTGGCTGTTGAATACGCCGTCGGCGCGCCAGCTCGGGCTTGAGCCGAACGGCTTTTCCGCCATGGGCTTCGGCGACCCGCCGGGCGTGACCACGAGCAATATCTACCTGCGCGCCGGCACGCAGACACCGCTGGACCTGATGAAACAGGCCGGCAAGGGCCTGCTGGTGACCGACATGTTCGGCCCGTCGATCAACCCGAACAATGGCGACTATTCGGTCGGCGTCGCCGGCTTCTGGTTCGAGAAGGGCGAGATTGCCTATCCGGTGTCGGAAGTGACGATTGCCGGCGACCTGCCGTCGATGTTCGCGCGGCTGATCCCGGGCTCGGACCTTGAATTCCGGGGCACGCGCGATGCGCCGAGCATCCTGATCGAGGACATGAGCCTTGCGGGCAGCTGAGCGGACGCTCGCCGAGGACATGCTGACGCTGCGCGCGCTGGCGCGTGACGCCGGCGCGCTCGCGGTTTCCTTCATGCATGACGGGCGAGAGACGCTTGCCTGGGAAAAGGCCGGTGGCAGCCCGGTGACCGAAGCCGACCTTGCCGTCAACCGCCTGTGCGCCGCGCGGCTGGATACGGCACGGCCGGACTATGGCTGGCTGTCGGAGGAGACGCTCGACAATCCTGCTGCACGGATGAAGCAGCGCTGCTGGGTGGTCGATCCGATCGACGGGACGCGGGCCTATATGCGCGGCGACGCCGACTGGTGTATCGGCCTGGCCGTGATCGAGGAAGGCGAGGCTGTGGCCGGCGTGCTCTACGCCCCGATGCTCGGCCAGTTCTACGAGGCACAGCGCGGCGCAGGTGCCCAGCTCAACGGGCAGGCGATCCGGGTGACGGCGCGCGACCGCGAGCCGGGCCTGCGCCTGATCACCAATGAAGGCCTTGTCACCCATCCGGGCTGGCCGGAGCCATGGCCGGAAGTCACCGTCGCACGGCCGAAGCCCAATTCGACCCTGCTGCGCATGGCTTTCGTCGCCTCAGGCGCATGGGATGCGATGCTGGTGCTGAACGAGAAGTCCGACTGGGATCTCGCCGCCGGCACGGTGCTGGTGCAGGAGGCGGGCGGCCTGGCCACCACGCACAAGGGCGAGCCGTTTACCTTCAATCGGGCGGTGCCGGCCCAGCGCAGTGTCCTCGCCTCTGGAAAGGCGCTGCATCCTCTGCTAGTGCGCCGGACAGAAATCGTGAACCTTTCGGACCCTCAGACCAAGGCGGCAACCCCGGTGGCCGCCGGCCATACGGAGCAAAAGACAATGGGCGACGCCCCGAAACCATCCCGGCAATTGCTGCACATCGTGTTCGGCGGCGAATTGAAGGACGTGACGGACGTCGAGTTCGAGGACCTGTCCAAACTCGATTTCGTCGGCGCCTTCCCGAACTACAAGGAAGCCTATGACGCCTGGAAGGCCGCCGCCCAGCGCACGGTAGACCATGCCGAGACGCGCTACTTCATCCTGCACGCCCACAAGCTGCTCGATCCCGCGACGGGGGATCACCATCACGTCTGAGGAGTCCAGACCGGCGCGCGGCGCAGGTGCCCTGATGCGCCTTGCCCGGGCGCGGTTTGCCACGCACTGGCGCTGGTTTGCGGCCGGCACGCTGTGCGCGGCGCTGACCTCGGTGGCGGCGGCCTCCTACGGCTACCTCCTGAAACTGGTCGTCGAAGGACTCGAGGCGCTGGCCGGGCCCGACAAGGTTTCCGTGCCGGTAGGACTGTGGTGGCTGATCGGTATCGTCGGCGTGGCAGCGGTCGTGCGCTCGCTGGCGCTCTACGGCATGACCATCTTCAACAATACCGGCGTGCAGCGCGCCATCGTCGACATCCAGCAGGACCAGTTCGGTGCGCTGACTGATGGCGACTTTGCCCGCATCGCGGCGGAGGCCTCCGGCGGGTTCGTCTCACGCTTCATCAATGACGTGAACGCCCTGCGCGACGCGGGCCTGCGGATTGCCAACAATCTGACCAAGGGCGTGCTGACGGTGATCGGCGTGTTCGCCACGATGCTCGTGATGGACTGGAAGCTGACGCTCGTCCTGCTCGTCATCTATCCGGTTGCCTTCCTGCCGGTGCTCGCGCTCGGCAACCGGGTGCGCAAGCGTTCGCGCCAGTCGCAGCAGCAGATCGGCGAAGTCACCTCGCTGCTCGGCGAGGCGTTCCAGTCGGCCCGCGTGGTCAAGGCCTATGGCCTGGAAGACTATCAGAAGGCCCGCGCGGCACGCGGTTTCACCGAACGCTCGCGCCTGTTCCTGAAAGTGCTGACCGACCGCGCCGCCGTCGACCCGATCCTCGAAATTACCGGCGGCCTCGCATTGGTCGGCATCCTTGCCTTCACTGCCTGGCGCATCGCGCAGGGTGATACCTCGCTCGGCAATTTCGTCGGCATTGTCGGTGCCATTGCGGTTGCGGCACCGGAACTGCGCGCGCTCGGCACGCTGAACTCCGTCGCGCAGGAGGGCGGGGCCGCCGCCGATCGCGTGTTCGAGATCACCGATGCCGCCCCCGAGATCGCCGACGCGCCGGGCGCGCAGCCGATTGGCAGGCTCACCGGCTCCATCGACTTCAGCGATGTACGCTTCGCCTATCCGGACGGCACCGAGGCGCTTAAAGGCCTGACCTTCACTGCCGCGCCGGGTGAGACGGTGGCGCTGGTCGGCCCGTCCGGCGCCGGCAAGTCCACCGTATTCAACCTGCTCCTGCGCCTCTACGACCCGACCGGCGGCACAGTCTCCGTAGACGGAACGAATGTCCGCGATGTCAGCGGCGCGAGTCTGCGGGCGAACATGGGCCTCGTCGCGCAGGACGCGGCCCTGTTCGACGACACGATCCGCGCCAATATCGCCCTCGGCCGCCTCGGCGCGAGCGAGGCAGAGATCGAGGCCGCC
>JBGSKI010000251.1:0-16730 GCA_041741315.1 Hyphomonas sp.
TGCTCGAGATCGTGCGCAAGGAACAGATGAACGGTGACCTCCTTGGACTGATCATCCAGTTCGGCGGGCAGACGCCGCTGAAACTGGCTGACGAGCTGCACCGGGAGAAGGTGCCAATATTGGGCACCACGCCGGAATCCATCGACCTGGCCGAAGACCGCGCGCAGTTCGCCGCGCTGCTCGACCAGCTCGGCATCCAGCAGGCGCCGTCGCGCACCGCGCGCAGTGTCGAGGAAGCGGAAGTGCGGGCCAACGAGATCGGCTATCCGGTGATGCTGCGCCCGAGCTTCGTGCTCGGCGGACGCGCCATGGAAATCGCCCGCAATGACGAAGACCTGCGCAAGTTCGCCGCCGAGGCGCTGCAAGTGTCCGGCGATGCGTCGCTGTTCATCGACCGCTACCTGTCCGATGCCATCGAAGTCGATGTCGACGCGATCTGCGACGGGCATAATGTGCATGTCGCCGGGATCATGGAGCATATCGAGGAGGCCGGTGTGCACTCGGGCGACTCGGCCTGCGCGCTGCCGCCGTTCACGCTGTCGCCAGCCCTGCAGGGACGGCTTGCCGAGCAGACGATTGCGATTGCCCGTGCCCTGAAGGTTCGCGGACTGATCAATATCCAGTTCGCCGTCAAGGGAAACGAGATCTACGTGCTGGAAGCCAACCCGCGCGCCAGCCGCACGGTGCCCTTCGTGGCCAAGGCGGTCGGCGCGCCGATTGCCGCGATTGCCGCCAAGGTGATGGCGGGCGAATCGCTGACCTCGTTCGACCTGACACATGCCAATCCGCGCCGCGTGGCGGTGAAAGAAGCCGTGTTCCCGTTCGCCCGCTTCCCCGGCGTCGACCCGCAGCTCGGACCGGAAATGCGCTCGACCGGCGAAGTCATGGGCTGGGACGATGATTTCGGCATGGCCTTCCTGAAGAGCCAGCTGGGCGGCGGCGTCGTCCTGCCGGACAGCGGCACCGTGTTCATCTCGGTGCGCGACGGCGACAAGAAGGGCGTGGTGGAAGCGGCGCGCAGCCTCGCCGCCATGGGCTTCAGCATCGTGGCGACAGCCGGAACGGCGGATTACCTGAACGCAGAGGGCCTTGCCGTCCGCCGCATCAACAAGGTGCTGGAAGGCCAGCCGCATATCGTGGACGCGATGATCAATGGCGAAGTCCAGTTGGTTTTCAACACGACGGAAGGCGCCGCCTCGCTCGCCGACAGCGCCTCCATCCGCCGCACCGCCGTGAACCGGAAAATCCCTTATTTCACAACCTTGTCGGCCTCGCTTGCCTCGGTTCGCGCGATTACGAGCATGAAGTCACGGGAAATCTCCGTTCGCGCCTTGCAAAGCGTCTGACAGGGCCCCACTTGACGGCCTAATAATTTGCGACAACGATTTTTCGCCAACCGACAGAGGTAACCCCTATGGAACGCATCCCCATGACCGCCGAAGGCCATGCTGCGCTTCAGGCCGAGCTGAAGACCTTGAAATCCGTGGAACGCCCGAGCATCATCGCGGCGATCTCCGAGGCACGCTCGCATGGCGACCTTTCGGAAAATGCCGAATACCATGCCGCCAAGGAGAAGCAGAGCTTTATCGAAGGCCGGATCAGCGAGCTTGACGACAAGCTGGCCCGCGCCGACGTGATCGACGTGTCGAAACTGTCCGGCGGCAAGGTGCGCTTTGGCGCGACCGTGACGATTATCGACGTCGAGACGGAAGATTCGAGCACGTACAAGATCGTCGGCGAAGACGAGGCCAACGTGAAGCTCGGCAAGATATCGATCACCTCGCCGATTGCCCGCGCCCTGATCGGCAAGCAGGAAGGCGACGAAGCCGAAGTGGTCGCGCCGTCCGGTGCGCGCGCCTACGAAATCGGCAAGGTCGAGTACAGATAAATGGCATCGTCCGGATCGCTCGGACCTTCCGTCTGGGCAGTCTCGGACGGACGGGCTGGCAACGCGGCGCAGGTGCGCGCGATTTCGCGGGCGCTGGGCGATTTTTCCCGCTGGATGAAGATCGCGCATATCGCGGGCGAAGCGCACCGGGCCGAGCCGCTGGTGCTGACCCCGCGTGCGCCGTGGACCTGGCTGCCGGCCGACAAATGGCCCTCCCCGCTCCTGTCATTGCCGGCGGCGCAACGTGCAGAACTGAAGGCGCCGTGGCCAACGCTGTGGATCGCGGCCGGGCGGCGCTCGGCGGCGCTGACCCGTGAAGTGCGGCACCTGTCGAACGGACGTACCCTGACGGTGCAGATTCTCGATCCGCGCGTCGATGCGTCGAATTTCGACCTGCTGGTCACGCCGGTGCATGATGGCGTCAGCGGGCCGAACGTGATCACCACGACCGGCTCGCCCTCGTATTTCTCCGAAAGCGCCATCGAGGAAGCGGGCCAGGAATTTGCCGACCTCGCGGATGACCGGAACAAGAGCGCCATCGTCATCCTGGGCGGCGACAGCCGCGCCCACACATTTACCGAAGCGGCGGCCGAGCGGCTGGAGGACCAGCTGCGCGCGCTGAGCGCAATGGGCTGGCGGCTCAGGATCACCGCGTCGCGGCGAACGCCCGATGCCGTCCGTGCACGGTTCCGCAAGATGGCGGACGAGACAGGATCCCTGTTCTGGGCCGGGCCGGAAGACGGACCGAATCCGTATCTTGCCTGGCTGATCTTTTCCTCCGCCGCCATCGTCACCGAAGACAGTTCGAACATGTTGTCGGATGCGGCCTGGCACGGCCTTCCCGTCCACATCGCAAAGCTCGAAGGACGCGGCGAGAAGTTCGACCGGCTGCACCAGAGCCTGATCGAACATGGCGCGGCGCGCTGGTTCGGCGGCACGCTGGAGACCTGGACCTATGCGCCGCTGCGCGAGGCCGACCGCGTGGCGGACGCGATTGTTGCGGCGCTGCTGGCGCGCTACCCGCAGCCGTCCTTCGACCCCGTGCCTGCCTGAAGCATCGAACTGATTCCAGGAATCATCCCTATGCTTCAGGTTTATTATCTGGTCGCGGCGTGTTCCCGAAAACCGCGTCCACTTTTCGGCACGCCGCTTTAGTCGACGGCGATGCCGATTTCGGCCACGCCATCATTGATGCGCGTGAAGGTGCCGCACGGATTGTCGTCGCGCTGGCAGACGCCGGTCGCGTTGGCCTCATCCGCCAGTTCGCCTTCGGCAAGGCAATCGCCGGTGCATTGCGAACCGTCCGTGCACGACTTTCCGGCGTCGGGAAAGGCCGTGATACAGGCCGGTTCCTGGGCCATGCAGACCGGCTTCCACTCGCCGCCGTCCTGAGTGCATGTATCCGGGTCCTGCGCGCGCATGTTGCCGTCGAAGGTTGGGCTGCCACGGTGCGGATCGTTCCAGTCCAACGGGTCGCAGGCCGTCACCAGGCAAAGCGCTGCGCAAGCCAACATCCATCGCATCATGCCATGTCTCCTGTGTCCTTCAGAACCGCTGAGCCCCGTGACCCGACGGGCCAGCGACGTCATCGGTGTCACAGAAAGCCCGGCAGGGCGAGCGAAAGTTGGAAGCTTCGCCAACGCACCCGCAGCAAAAATCGCGGGGATTTGCGGGAATGGTTGATTTCTGGGCCAGACTGGATTGAAGTATTTTCCGGAGACCGCAGCCATGATGCGAGACACCGGACACATTCGAGACTATGCGCGCGCCGTTGCGGCGGCGACCCGCATGGCGGACCTGCAGGCGGCGGCAGAAGCCTATTACGCCACCACGCCCGTCACGATGAGCAGCTATCATCACTATCCGGCCGTCGGATCGATCGATTTCGAGCGCAGCCTCCGGGTATTTTCCGTGGGATTTCCGGAAGGCTTCGCCCGGACTTACCGGGCCGAGCGCCTGTGGGAATGCGACCCGTTCGTCCGCTATGTCACCACAACGACCACACCCATGTTCTGGTCTGATGGCGGCCTGATCCCGAACCTGACCGCGCGGGAGAAGGATTATCTGGCCCATGCGTCGCAGGCCGGCCTTGGCGAGGGACTGGCGGTACCGGTGTTCGGGCCGCGCGGGCGCAACGGCTATTGCGGGCTGGGATTTGGACCGGGTGCGGACCGTCCGGATGCGGACTGGGTCTGGGAATTGCAGGCGGCCTGTCAGACCGGACACCTTGGCTATTGCGACGTACTGAGCCGCAGCATGCCGGTGGAGGCGAGCCTGTCGGCGCGCGAGAAGGAAATCCTGCGGTGGGTGGCGCGCGGCCAGACCAATGGCGAGATCGCCTCGACGCTTCAGATTTCCCGCAACACGGTCGAGACCTATATCAGGCGCAGCTTCGAGAAGCTGGACGTGACCGACCGGGTGTCGGCGGCACTGCGCGGCATGGCGCTAGGCATCGTCGACTAAGCGGGCCGGGTCAAGCGGCCATGACGCGCGGGTCGGCCGGGATGGCGCGCAGGATGAAGCCGCCGCCAAGGATACGGGTGCCGCCTTCCGGATCGTAGAGCACGGCAGCCTGGCCACGGGCGACGCCCTCTTCCGGATCGGCAAACCATATGACGGGCGTGCCGTCCTGCCAGCCGAGCCTTCCCGGCACTGGCGGACGGGTCGACCGCACACGGACGAGGACGGGTGCGCCGGCATCTGCGGCTGCTTCCAAAGTGCCGGCGCCGAGCCAGTTCAGTTCTTCCAGCAGGAGGCCGGATGTCATCAGAGCTTCGCGCGGGCCGACCACGACGCGGCGGTTCGGTGCGTCGATCTTGATCACGAACAGGGGATCGCCGGTAGCGATGCCGAGGCCCCGGCGCTGGCCGATCGTGTAATGGATGACGCCTTCATGCTGGCCGAGGACTGTGCCGTCGAGATGCACGATGTCGCCTCCCCGTCCCGAGCCGGGACGCAGCCGTTCGACGACCTTGGCGTAGGAGCCTTCCGGCACGAAGCAGATGTCCTGGCTGTCGGGCTTAGCGGCGACCGGCAGGTTGAACCCGTCGGCAAGCGCGCGCACTTCGGTCTTCGGCAGGGCACCGAGCGGAAAGCGGATATAGTCCAGCTGGTCGCGCGTCGTGGCGAACAGGAAGTAGGACTGGTCGCGGCTCGCGTCGGCGGCGCGGTGAAGCTCCGGACCATCCGGCCCGTCGGTACGGCGGATGTAATGCCCCGTGGCCAGACAATCCGCACCCAGATCTTTTGCCGTACGCAGAAGGTCCGAGAACTTGACGGTCTGGTTGCAGCGAATGCACGGGATCGGCGTCGACCCGGCGAGATAGGTGCCGGCGAAGTCTTCCATCACCTGCTCGCGGAACCGCGACTCGTAGTCGAGCACATAGTGCGGAATGCCGATCTGGCCGGCCACGTTTCGGGCGTCGTGAATGTCCTGCCCGGCGCAGCAGGCGCCTTTTTTCTCGATGGCCGCGCCATGGTCGTAGAGTTGCAGCGTGATACCGATCACGTCATAGCCTTCGGCCTTGAGCATGGCGGCGACCACGGAGCTGTCGACCCCGCCCGACATGGCGGCAACAACCCTCGTTCCTTGGGGAGGCTTGGCAAATCCAAGCGAGTTCACGCGGCCTTCGGGCCACGTCGTATCTGGCATCGTCATCTCTTACTCCCACCGGGTTCAAGGCCCGGAGCAGCTGGTTGAGGCGCGCATATAGCGCAGGACGAAGGAAATTGCGAGGGGCTGGCGCTTACGGCTTGCCGTCCAGTCCGAGCAGGTCGGACAGGGCTTTCAGGTAGGCGGCGAAGGCGGTGCGGCCGTCCGGCGTGATCCGCAGCGTGGTCAGTGCCTTGCGGCCGACGATCTGCTTGTCGACGGAGACGTAACCGGCATCTTCCAGCTTGCGCAGCTGGATCGACAGGTTGCCCTGCGTCACGCCAAGCGCGTCTTTCAGCTCCGTGAAACTCGCGGATTCGGATTGCGACAGGTAGGCCATTACCCCCATGCGCAGGCGCCCGTGGATGACGTCGTCGATCTTTTCGATGCCGGAATCGGACACGGGTTTCGCTCCGGCTCAGGCGCTGGTCTTGGAACGCATCAGCGCAAAGCCCGGCACGGCCATGAAGGCGGTCAGCGCGAACGACAACACACAGAGGTAAGCCAGGATGTTGTCGACGAGCAGGCCGGCCGCAAGACCCGAACCGAGCCAGCCGAAGCCGACGAGTTTCATCCACAGGCGCCGGCGCAGCACGGCCGCGCCGTACCAGACCGCACCCTGGATGGCGCACACGGCGACGGAGTAAAAGAGCCAGAAGGTGAAATCATTCCGGTGGATCGCGGTATAGCCGAACACTGCGAGCACCACGAGATTGGCGAGGCCCGTGCCGTTGAACGCCGCATCGATGGCGCGCGGGACCGGACCTTTCGGCTTTGGCTTTTTCCGGTTCTTGATCATGCCGATGATCAGCACGCCGACGAACAGTACGGTCGGCAGGAAGCTGGCGATCAGCCAGACAGGTTGCGGAAGGTCGATGTGCAACGGTATGACGACAACGAAGAACAGGCACTGCACGGCGTAGATCGCACCGCTCCAGCCATAGATGAAGCCGAAATTGTGGGCGAAGGGTTGGCCCTCCGAGACGACGCTACGCAGGAACGCAAGATCTTCGCGGGCTTGATCGGGAGTGTGGTTCATTCTGCCGGCTCCAGTGCCAGTTTAGGTTTCGACGTCAGGATCCTGCGCCGCTTGCCGTTTAGCAGCCAGCCGATCGGTGTGTAGCGGACGAAGACCTGGTAGCTGACGAGCATGGCCGAGACCGACACGACGAGGATGAAAGCAAGCTTTGCCTCGGCGGGCCAGCCCCATTTCATCACCCAGACCTGCATGGCCAGCACGATAGGCAGGTGGATCAGGTAAAGCCAGTAGGAGGCATCCGCCAGATAGCGCGTCACACGGTTCTCGCGGTGGAAGAAGCGCAGGGCAAGACCGATGAAGCCGAACGTGTAGGCCCAGGCAAGGGTCGCGAAGGCAAAGGCCGAGATCGTGTGGCTGGTGCCGGCTGTGGCCGAGGCAAGGGCTTCGTTGTCGCCGAGCGGGACCATCAGGAACACGGTGAGCAGCGCGGCCAGGCCGAGGAAGACCGGCCAGAGCGCCTTCAACGGCTCCAGCGCATCCGCACGCCGCTGCAGGACCCAGCCGATCGAAAAAGCGATGAAATAGGTGCCGAACCCGGCGAGATTCGGCACAAGGCCGGTATCCGGTGTAGGCACGCCGGCCCAGCCCATCCATCCGGTGTGCTGAAGCAGCAGACCGGCGACGGGCAAAGCCAGGACGACCGGAAGGAGCCCGGTGCGCATCATCAGGCCGGCGACACTGTCCAGCCGGTCGCGAAGCGCGCCGGACCGGTCGACCATGGCAATCGCCGTCCGCACGGTCAGCATGAGGGCGTAGAACAGGATCAGGACATACAGGAACCAGAGATGGGTCAGCGGAAAGGTCGCCACGCTCATCGGTGGCGGGGGCGGCAGCTGGTCGGCGGTGATGCCCCATTGCTTGGTAATGCCCCATACCACAGCCATTCCGAAGGCCATGAACAGAGGCGGCCAGAACAGGACGAGCGGTATGGCGATCCGCTTGATGCGGCCGAGGATGAAGCTGCGGGCGCCCTTGCGGTGGTACACCATGCGGCCGAAATACCCTGCCAGCAGGAAGAAGGTCGCCATGCGGAAACTGTGCAGGACGAAGCCTGCCAAGGCGATGGGTACGCTGCGGCTGTCGTCCATCACGATCCACATCTGCTGGCCCGGATAGAAGGACAGGCCGGCATGGAAGGCGACGCCGAGCAGCAGGGCGGCGGCGCGGACAAGGTCGAGGGCGTGGTTGCGCGCCGCACGGGCGGACGCGGAACCGGAAAAAGGGGCAGTTGAAGCGGACATTGAGGGTTACTCCCATCACGAAGGACGGGATTTGAATACATCAACAAGTTTATATTGTAGACTAGTTTATCTATACGGACTTGCGCGGGACGCCTTTGGCGGACGGAGCCTGTCTGGGTTAGGATGTCGCGTTGGCATGGCGAATGAGAGGGTGGCGCGCGACATGATCACCGGTGCACACACGATCCTGTATAGCCGCGATGCCGAGGCCGACCGGGCGTTCCTGCGCGATGTGATCGGTTTCCCGCATGTCGATGTGGGCCATGGCTGGCTGATCTTCGGGCTGCCGCCAGCAGAAGTCGCGGTGCATCCCGGCGAAACGGGTGACGGCGCCGGATTTTACCTGATGTGCGACGACATTAACGCCTTTGTTGCCGAAATGTCGGCCAGGAACGTCACATGTTCCGAAGTCCAGACACAGCGATGGGGGTTGATCGTGGATGTCGGACTGCCCGGCGGTGGCACGCTTGGGGTCTACCAGCCGCTTCACGAACGGCCACCGGCTGCCTGAATGTGCGCCGGGAATTGCTCACGGAGGCCGAGACGGGATCAAGCGGCCGAGGCGGCGTCCTTGGCGGCGGGGCCGGTGGCCAGCCAGGCTCCGGGGACTTCGCCGGAGGGGGCGAGCTGGTCGGTGAGGCCGATCAGGCTTTCGCTCTTTCCGAGCAGGATGAGGCCGCCGGGCATCAGCTGGGCGGCGAGGTTGTCGGCGACGCGGACGCGGGCCGGGCGGGCCATGCCGGAAATCACGTTGCGGCAGAGGATGAGATCGAACTTGCCGAGGCCGGCGGCGCTTTCGAGCAGGTTGTGCTGGCGGAAACTGACCCGGCTGCGCAGGCTTTCGGACGCCTCCCACTGGCCGGTTTCGAGGCGGCGGAAGTGCTTGACGAGGCGGTGGACCGACAAGCCGCGTTGGGCTTCGTAGTGGCCGAACTGGCCGGACCGTGCGCGGTCAGTGGTGACCTTGCAGAAATCCGTGGAGAGTATCTCGATCTTGGCGCCGCGCAGGGCGGGCGGCAGGTCGTCTTCGAGATGGATGGCGAGCGAAAGCGCTTCCTGGCCGGTGGAACCGCCCGCGACCCAGATCTTGAGCCGGCCCGTGTTCGCTGCCTTGAGACGCGCCGGCAGGATCTCCTCGACGACGCGCTTCAGGGTGTCGCGCTCGCGGAAGAACCAGGTATCCTTGGACAGGAGCGCCGCCGCGCACTCATTCACCAGGATCGGGTTGGCGCGCGATTTCAGGCAGTGGACGAGGTCGGCCATGGTGCCGAAGCCCTCGCGGCGGGCAATCGGCGAGAGGCGCGCCTCGACCAGGTAGGATTTTGACGGCGGAATCGACTGTCCCGACCCTTTCAGGGCGAGATCTGCCAACTCATTGAACACCTCATCCTGCATGTATCTCTCCGGCCTCGGGCAAACGGGCTGCATTCGTTACCCGTAGGGCATTTTTTGTTAAGAAATTCTTCAGATCAGGCCGACTTCGGTGAATTTGCTCTGCAGGATTTCCGCGTCGAAGGGTTTCATGATGAACTCGTCGGCACCGGACCGGATGGCCTCGTTGATGTGCTCGACATCGTTCTCGATCGAGCAGAACACGACGATCGGCGCCTTGCCGCCCTCTTCCCGGCGCAGGGCCCGAAGGAAATCGAGCCCGTTCATGACTGGCATGTTCCAGTCGAGCAGCACGGCGTCTGGCATCTGCTTGCGGCACAATTGCAGCGCTTCGGCGCCGTCGCCGGCTTCAGCAACTTCAAAACGGAGATCCTTGACGATACGGGCGGCAACTTTGCGAACCACGCGGGAATCGTCGACAATCAGGCAGGTTTTCATGGGAGTTCCACCGTTCCGGACACACGTGCCGGAACGCTCGCCCAGTTCCGTTAACAAAACCTTTCCAGGTCAGCCCTCGGCACGGATCCCGGTGGCCATGCAGACGACGTAACCGTCGCCCTGGCTGGTGGTCAGTTCGCCGCCGAGGCCATCGCAGATCATCTTGGCAAACAGCGGCTGGATGTTCTCCGGTTTCCAGCCTTCCGCCGGCTCGCCGCCGCTGACGGCCACGGCGATTTCGTCCTTGAGCTTCGCCCGCTCGCCCTTGCAGGTCAGCGTGATCGTCATGCCGCCGGCCTCGTTGCGCACACGCACGGAAATGACCCCGCCGCGAGGCAGGAAATCCGTGCCCATCATCACCATGTTCATCAGGAGGCGGGCATGGGAAAAACTGAGGTGGTCGGTCTGGATGTCCCATTCCAGGCTTGGCTTGTAGCCTTTCACGAAATCGTCGGTGATCCGGCGCAGGTCATGCATGTCGGCTGCGCCGGCGCTGAGGCCGAGCGAGCCGAAAGCGTAGCGCAGGAACTGAATGCGCGCGGCGGCCTTTTCGGCGCCGTCATGCAGCAATTGCTCGGCCTGGACCTTCATTTCATGGTCGCCCGGCTCGGCCATCAGGTCGAGCGCATTGGTCACCGAGGAGACCGGCGACACGAGGTCATGGCAGATACGCGACGCGATGAACGCCGACAGGCGTGCAGGTTCGATCGATGACATGGTCAGCCCTGTAGGTTTGCAGAAACGCGGGCAGGATTGGGTGCTCCGGCGTTTGTGTCAATCAAGGCGCGCGTGAAACAATCGAGACATTCACGGCTTTTGGCAGGGGTTCAGGAGGACCGGTCTTCCGGCCGGTCGATATCGTCCTGGCCGGACCGGCTGGAATGGAAGGTCAGCAGGAACAGACCGCCCGACAGGCCGAGCGTAACGACTCCGCCGATGATGTAGGCGGCCCAGCCATGGCCGGACATGCCCATCGACCCGCCGATCCAGAATTTCGGCAGGATCCAGAGCAGCACGGCGAGACTGGCGAACGCGCCGACAATCGTGAGAACAAGCTTGCGGGACATGGCCGGACGCTATGCCCCGCAAGGAAAAGTGCAAGCACTACTTGCGCTTCCAGGTGGCGCTTTCGTCCATGTAATATTCGCCGGCCTGCAGCTTGGCGATCTGCTGCTCGCCAGTGACGCGGCCAACCTGGGCAGCCGTCGTGCCGGTATCGGCAGCCACCTGCTCGTATTTGGCGCGGCGGCGATTGTTGATTTCGTTGACCTTGCGGGTCGTCGCGGCGTCGGCATCGCCGACCACGCCGAGATATCCGTCGATCCGTTCGCCGACAGTGCCGGCGTCGATGGCGGCCTCGATGACAGGGTCAGCGGCAAAAGCCGCCGGGGCGGAAATGGCCAGGCCGGCGGCGACAGCCACGGCGGCGAGGAGTGTGCGAAGCGTTTTCATGACAGATGCCTTTTTCTTCGCTGGAACTAGAACAGGTCCGGGTTGTCGGCGATCAGGTTCTCGACTTCCTTGTCGAGGATCACGCGGACTTCCTGGGTGATGTTGACGTTGAGATCGAACTTGAACGGCTTGTCCGACGGTTCGATCCGGATGGTAGGCGTACAGGCCGCAAGCGCGGCACTCGCTGCCGCGACCAGCAGGATGTTTCGACGGTTCATGCGTTTCTCCTCATGATTGGTTCCTAGCATGACAGGTGGCGGCTGAACGTCAATCGAGAGCCGCGTTGCCGGTCATTCAGGTGGAGCCTCCGGGTTTTCGGCGGCGAGCCTGTCTGCCTGGTCCTGGCGGACCTGATTGACGACGATATTGGTGAGCCCTTTCTGGCTTGCAAAAGAACTGGCGGACTCAAACAGGTCTTTCAGGGGCGATGTCACCCGGATGTTGAACTCGAAGGGTTGGCCGGCGAGCAAGGTGCGTTTCTTGCCATAGGCGATCGCCTTGCGGCTCTTGCCGGCAATGATCAGGCTGATGGTCATCGTGTCGGCGACATTGCCGTCGAGGCCGACCTCGAGCACCGTGAAGTCGAAATCCTTGAGCGCCTCGAACGCGAGATTGGCGTTCGGGTCCGCGGCGGCGGCGGTGTCGGTGACCTTGCCGGTATAGGACAGGCGCCCGCCCTGCCCGTCCGCCTTCAGGCGCGCATCCCGGACGCGGATCTCGGTATTCAGGATGTCGATCGGGAAACTGCCGGCCACCGTGCCGGTCGCGACCGTATCGGGCAGCTTGAGCGTCTCAATGAGCGAGGCGAGGGATATGTCCCTGGCCGACACGTTGAGATGCTGGGTCGCGCCGCCCAGCGTCCAGTCGAACGGCTCCAGCGCGAGCGCGCCGCCGGCGAAGGGAAACACTGCCGATGAGACCTTCAAGACTTTGCCTTCGGAAAACTGGAAGACAATGCGGCCATCGCGCAGCGGAACGCCGGGATTCATCGAACCGATCTCGATGACCTGGCCTGGGGTCGTGGTCAGCCCGAATATATCGGAGAAATTCACGTTGCCATTGACCGCTTCGACGCGGCCGAGCCGGGTGGTCTGGAAGCTGAAGTCTGAAATCGCAAGATCGCTGGTGCCGTTGAGTTTGCCGTCAGCGATCAGAACATCCGCCGATGCATCGAACTGGCCGGAGGCATCGGTGAACACGCCGCGCAGGCGCTCCGACAGCTTGACCGGTTGCAGGCCGCCACGCCGGAAGTCCAGCGGGCGGGAAATCACGCGCGCGCGCCCGTCGAGCCGGAGGATATCGAGGTCGAGCAGCGTGTCGGCGACCACGACATCATTGCTCCGCAGGCGGAGCGGCCCGGTCATGTGCATCTGGCCCTTGTTCAGTGTTGCGGCAAAGTCGCCGACCAGCGGTTCGTAGATCGGGTCCGCCCGGTTGTCGGCGATGTCGACGCCCCCGGCGTTGAATTTGCCCGACAGCCCGCCCTCCCCCGACGATCCATCGAACGAGAGCTTTTTCGCACTGACGTTGGCAGGCACGAGCGTGCCGCCGAAGCGGGATGCGCCCAGTTCGGCCGACAAGGCGGGTGCCGCTCCGCTGCGGGTTTGCAGACGGAATTGCGGCGTTTGGCTCGACAGGTCGAACGTCCGCTCACCGATTGTCAGCGGCAGGTCGGACTGCTTGCCGTCGAGCGTGAAGGCAAACCCGTTGGCGGAAGTCCACGCAAGGGTCGCCTTGCTGATCCTGAAGGCGCCGCTTCCCGACTTGGTGGTGAAGGGGATGTCGAGATCGCCGAGGGCAAAGGTGCCGGATGGTGCGCCTTTTCCGTCACGCAGGAAGCCCCTGGCAGACGGGCAGAGGTCAAGGCTGACCGGGCCGGCATCGACCGCCCCGATCGAGACGCTCTGCGCGCCGAATGCGACGCAGCTTGTGCCGACAGACTCGGCCTGCCAGGCGCCGTCCTTCAGGTGCACTGCGAGCCCGCCGCGCAGGGTCGATTGGTTCAGCGTCACGCCGAAAGCTGGCCCGGAGATGGCCGCCGAGCCGGTGGCCGAGAGATCGAAACGGTCTGCCGCCCGCGCCATGGCGACGTCTTTGAGGGTCGCCGATACGGCGGTGCCGCCGGCGGTCCACGGGGCGATTCGAGCCGAAGATACCGAGGCGGAGAACGTATCCTTTCCGCGCAGCACGTCGACGCCCTCAAGCGACAGGTCCGGCGCGCCGCCGCCCCGAAGGGCAAGGTCGCCGGTGACGGAGAGGGCGTCATCCGAAAGGGTGAACAAGGGCTGGCCGCCGGCCCTGGAAGCATCGAGGTGCAGCCCGGAGGACGATGTGAGTGTGGCCCGGTCGGTCGCGCCAACCCGCAATTCGCCGCCGCCATACTCTGCAGTTACGCCCGCCGAAACGTCGAAGGCGGCAAGCGCCCGGCCGAGCGCCGAGCGCAGGGACGCTCCGTGTGCCGACAAGGGAGACGGCAGATTCACAGCTTTCAGCAGGGGCGTGGAAGCATCCGACGGCAGCGATGCACCGGTCAGTGTTACCGGTCCTTCGAACCGCAGGGAGGCACCGGGCGGGGCCGCGAGCGTTCCTTCCGTCTCGACCTGCCCGACCTTGAGGTCGCGCAGGAGCGCATCGGTGAGCACGATCCGGAGCGGCCCGCCGAGCGCGCCTTCGCCATCCGATGCCAGCGACCCTTCCAGCCGCGCCGATCCGGCGGCGATTCCGTCGCCGGCGACCTTGCCCGTTTCGAGTTCGAAGTTCGCACCGGCCAGCGCCGCAACCAGTGCCTCCCGCGAGAATTCCGTCATCGGTGCGAGTTGCACCTGTCCGCCGACCTTCAACTGTTCTACGGTCATCCCGGCCCAAGTGGCATCCGGAACCTCGCCATCCCAGACGAGCGTTGCCGGCCCGGCCGCCTCATCATCCGTTTCGAGCGTCGCGCGGAAGGATGCAGACCGGATCGCTATTCCCTGCATCGCGGCCTGTTCGATCTCGACACTGACGATGCCGTTGATGCGGCCGTCGCGCGCCGTCAGGTCGACGAGGCCTTCGGTCCACTGCACCTGCCCCGCTTCACTTGCCAGGCTGGCAGGATCCACCACGATCCTCAGTTCGGCATTTTCCGGGAACCGGCCCGTGAGCGCCGCAGACGCGGTCAGCATTCCCGCGTCCGTGGCAAATTCGATCCGTCCGCCGCGGATTTCGAGCGCAGGGAGCGCGCCGCTGCTGGCACCGCCTGAGCCGGAGCGCGCAAGCCGTTCGAGACCCAACAGGCCCGGCTTTCCGTCCTGGATTTTGCCACGCAATACAGGCTGGTCGATCACGACGGACGTGACGCGCGGGGTGAACAGGCCCGGCCAGTCAACACCGGCGGTAATGCCGGCGGCTTCGAGCGGGACGCCACCGCCCGAACGCACTTTCAGACCTGAGAGAGTGGCCCCGTCCAATCCGAGGCGTTCGAATGTCGCCTCGCAGGAGAGTTCGCGCGCGTCGCACCATGCGGCCAATGCGCGCTCGGCAATGCTGCGGCGCAGCGCCCAGCCCAGCACGGACACGGCCAGAATCAGGATCACGGAGATCAGGATGGCCCAGCGTACAAGGCGAAACCGGCGCTCTTGAGGGGCTTCGTCAGGCCCCTGGGGCATCTGGGTGACCATTCTGTTACTGATTCCCCGGCTTGCGTCCGGTCCGATTTGATTAATACTCAACGTCAGGAATGAAGTCGTTGTTCCTGTATGCGTTTCGGGAAACTTAATACCCAATCGCGATAATATTTGGGCGATCAGACGTCCATCCGCAGCAATACATGCGGAGAGGGGGTTACCGGGGGTGGTAGCAAGAGGGAGGCCCTGTCTTGGAACAGGAGGCCCAGACAGTTGAACAGGGCCCAATAGTGGCCCGCCGGAACTTCTCGCACGGTGCGAAAAGCCTCATTGTGCTCGCCGTCCTTGGCACCCTGTCGGTTTTCGCCGGCCTGTTTGCCGCGGGTCCGAATGGCCGTCTGGTACAGAATTCCGCTTCGGCCGCGGTCGTGCCGCCCTTGGCGACGACCCTGCTGAGCGCTCGCGACATCGACGCGGTCAAGCCTGCACCAAGGCACGTGACCGGTGCGCTGGCCCGCCGCGAGACCCTTACGGGACTGGTCACCCGGCTCGGCGCCCCTTCCAGCGATGCGGCGGCGTCCCTGCAGCTGCTCTACGATGGCGAGTTGATCGATCCCCGGCGCGTCCGCCCCGGCCTAAAGGCGGAAGCCTGGCTCGAAGGCGGCCACTTGGCCGGCCTGACGATCCATCCCGGCCCGGAACGGTCCCTGTTCCTGACGCGCAGCGTCGATGGCACCTGGACGGCAGCGGAGTTGAAGGCCAAACTGACCTCCACCTACCGTCGCGTGTCCGCACCCATCGAGACCTCGATCTATGAAGCGGCCCTGAAACTCGGCGCCGGCGACCAGCAAGTGGTCGATTATGCCAGCGCCTTTGCCTACGATGTCGATTTCCAGCGCGACATTCATCCCGGCGACACGTTCGAACTGGTGTACGAAGCGTACGAAGATGAATATGGACATGAAATCAAGGCCGGAAACCTGCTCTATGCCAGCTTGCAGAGCAAGGCGCTGACCAAGGCCTTCTACCATTTCACCCCGTCCGACGACGGTGTGGCGGACTATTTCGACGCCAATGGCGAGAGCGCCACCAAGTTCCTGATGAAAACGCCGATCAACGGCGCGCGCATCTCGTCCTCCTTCGGCAACCGCAAGCATCCGATCTCAGGCTATACGAAACTGCACAAGGGCACGGACTTTGCCGCGCCAAGCGGCACGCCGGTCTACGCCGCCGGGCACGGCACGATCGAGCGTGCCAGCCGGTTTGGCACCTATGGAAACTATGTCTCGATCAAGCACGCCAACGGTTACAAGACGGCCTATGCCCACCTGTCGCGCTATGGCGCCGGAATCAAGGCCGGCAAGCGGGTGCGCCAGGGCGACATTATCGGCTATGTCGGCACGACCGGGGCCTCAACCGGGCCGCACCTGCACTATGAGGTCTACGTCAAGGGGCAACCCGTCAACGTCATGACCCTGAACCTGCCGACGGGACGGAAACTGGCAGAAACCCCGGACATCCTGCCGGATTTCATCGCGGCCAGGGACGCCATCGATGAAATCCGCCGCGCGCAGGGCGCAGATCCCCTGATGGCCTCGCTCGGTCAGGAAACCACAAAGCGCCAATAACGGCGGTACATCTGCGGGAATTCCACAGACCCAGATTCACCATTCAGGTGAATCCAAAGTACGCCCACGGGCTTCTCTGGCATCCTTATTGCGGGGACCAAGCCGCATAGAGGCTGCAAGGGTTAAGACCATGACCAGCAGAACCGCCAGGACACCTGTCCGGGTCAACCGCCATCATGCGCGGACCCATCGCCGGGAATGGGCTGTGGCAGGTCTCGCCATGTTTGGCATGTTCGCCTTCCTGCTTGTGCTGCAGCCGCTTGCCGCCGCCAGCGTGCGGGAACGCCCGAGCCTTGCGGTCCGGCTCGTGGACCTGCGCTGGGAAACCGCGGCGCCGCCGCAGATCGAACGGATGGCAAGGCTCGGCCCGAACCTGACGGCTGTCGACGCCCTGCAGG
>JBGSKI010000252.1:0-13531 GCA_041741315.1 Hyphomonas sp.
CTCACCATCCAGCCGCCGAAGCGGTCAGACTATGCCGAATGGGCCACCCTGCGCGGGGCGGACCGCGAGCATTTCCGTCCCTGGGAACCGCTCTGGCCGGAAAATGCCCTGTCGCGCGCCGACTGGAACCGCCGCCTGCGCCTGTGGGCCAAGGGCTGGCGGCGAGGCAATGCCTACGTCCTGTTCCTGCGCCGGCTGTCGGACGATGCCCTGATTGGCGGCCTGTCGCTGACCAATGTGCAGGGCTGGCCGGCGTCAAGCTCGAACCTCGGCTACTGGCTCGGGTCCGCGTTCGAGGGGCAGGGGTACATGCAGGAAGCGGTCGCCGCAGCGTGCGAATGGGCCTTCCGGCACCTCGACCTCGAACGGATCGAAGCAGGCACCCTGCCGCACAACAAGCGCTCGCAACGCGTCCTGCAAGCCTGCGGGTTCGAGGAGGAAGGGTATGCCCGCCGGTACATCGAGATCTGCGGCGAGCGGCAGGACCACGTCCTTTTCGCTCTCGTCAGGCGCCCGGACCAGCGCTAGCGTAGGCCCAGCATGTCGACTCCTCCGAAGATTCAGCCTCAGGGCAGCTGGCACTGGAATGCAGGTGGCCAGCGTCTCGTGATCGACGCGCCGCGCAACAGCGATCTGTCCGAGATATCCGGCGACTGGTCGATCGACGCGCTGGAACAGATGCTGGAAGGGCTGAGCCGGGGCCGGCTGGGCCGCGCCTTCCACCCGTCAGATGGCCCGGTGCGCTGCAATTTGCGCCTCTCCAGTGGCCGCGACGTGCACCTGGTCGGTGCCTTCATCGGATCGTCCGAAGCCCGCGGCATGCTGCTCTCGGGCGAGGATTTCCCCGAAATCGACCCGTCGGACCTGAAACCCGGGCCGGACCTGTCGCCCGTGTTCCAGCCCATCGTGTCCCTGCGCAACGGGCAGATCGCCGGGTTCGAGGCGCTCGCCCGCTGGGACGACGGTGACTTGAACGCCCCGCCCAGCCGCTACGAAGACGATGCGCTGGCCTCCAACATGTTGATCCGCTCGGCCGAGGCGCTCGACCGCCTGCGCCGGGAGAGCCGCCGCGACGACCTGTTCATGCACGTCAATGTCACCGCCCGCGATCTCGCAAGGGGCACGATCCCGGCGCTCGTCGAGGCGCTGATGAACGGCTACCAGCTGCCGGAACGCTCGCTCAAGATCGAACTCACCGAACAGGCGGCGCTGCGCGATGCCGGACACGCCCTGTCGGCGGCGATGGCGCTGAAGGCGGTCGGGGCAGGGCTGGTGCTCGACGATTTCGGAACCGGCCATTCATCGTTCGCCTGGCTCGCGGACCTGCCGGCCGACAGCTTGAAGATCGACCATGGCCTGACCCGCCGCCTCGGCCAGCACCGGATCGACACGATCCTGTCGACCATCACCTTGCTCGCCAACCGGCTCGGCATGACGAGCACAGCGGAAGGTGTCGAGAACAAGGAAGATGCCTCGCGCCTGCGCGCGCTCGGCTTTGACCATGTTCAGGGGTTCGCCTTCTCGCGGCCGATGGACCTCACCGCCGCGCTCGCCTTCATGCGGATGTGATCAGGCCCGGCCTGCGTCGATCTGCAGGCGGCCGCTGTCGACCCCGACCCGTTCCAGCGCCTGGCGCCATTTGTCCTCATGCCCCCCGCCGAACACCAGTTCCGGGTCCGGGTCGCTGACAATCCAGGCATTCGCGGCCAGCTCCATTTCAAGCTGTCCCGCACCCCAGCCGGAATAACCGAGCGCCAGCACCGACCGCTTCGGCGGGTGGTCGGACGCCATCACATGCAGGATGTCGCGCGTCGCGGTCATGCAGAGATCGTCGTCAATTTCCAGCGTTGCGCTCTCGTTGAACACGTCTTCGGTGTGCAGCACGAAGCCGCGATCACTGCTGACCGGGCCGCCATCCAGCACCCATCCATCCGCAATCCTGCCTTCCACCGGCACGTCGAGTTGTTCGAACAATTGCGGCAGGCTGAGGCCCGGCATCGGCTTGTTGATCACGATGCCCATCGCGAATTCGGGCGAGTGCGCGCACATCAGGATGACGGAGCGGGTAAAGCGTGGGTCGCCAATGCGCGGCAGGGCAACAAGCAGGCGTCCGGTGAGGTCGGTGTCCATGGTGACGCTGACTCCCTTTCGCCCAAAGGCTGGGGCAAGTTCCGGAATTTGGCAAGGCAGTTGTTCTTGCTTCGGCTGCGGCCCACGCCTATGTCCGCTACCTGACCAGCAAGGAGACGACCAGATGACCATCAAGGCGGGCGACAAGCTTCCCGAAGCGACTTTCATGGAAATGACCGCAGACGGCCCACAGCCGCGCACCACCGCAGACGTGTTCGCCGGCAAGACCATCGCGCTGTTCGCGGTGCCGGGTGCCTACACGCCAACCTGTTCGGCCCGCCACCTGCCGGGCTATGTCGACAAGTTCGACGAACTGCGTGCCAAGGGCGTCGATGAAGTTGTCTGCACGTCCGTCAACGACGTGTTCGTGATGGGTGCTTGGGGCAAGAGCTCCGGCGCTGGCGACAAGGTCCGCATGCTGGCCGACGGCAATGGCGCGTTCGCCAAGGCCATCGGTCTCGAACTTGACGCGACCGGTTTCGGCATGGGCAAGCGCTCGCAGCGCTATTCCATGGTGGTCAAGGATGGTGTCGTTCAGGAAGTGAACGTCGAACAGGGCGGCGAATTCAAGGTCTCCGCAGCCGACTACCTGCTCGGCCAGCTCTAAGCCTCCAATCAAAAGCATGGCTTCTTTTGCGAGAAGCGGCGAAGATCGGCGTGCCAGGGGACAGGCACGCCGCATCTCAATGATTCTTTATTGAATAACGATGAGTCTCTCCCCACATCGACAATAAGTCTTTAGAGGAGAGGGACCCATGGAAACACTACTGACAGTACCAATTCTGTTCGTTGTGGTCGTATTGGTTGCGGTATTTGCAACCATCAAGCAAGTGCCGCAGGGCTATAACTGGACCGTCGAGAGCTTCGGCCGGTATACCAAGACCCTGACACCCGGCCTGCATTTCATCATGCCCGTGTACCAGAAGGTCGGGCGCAAGATGAACATGATGGAGACCGTGCTGGACATTCCCCAGCAGGAAGTCATCACCAAGGACAACGCCATGATGAAATGCGATGCCATCGTGTTCATCCAGGTCATCGACGCCGTCTCGGCAGCCTACGAAGTCAACAACCTCCACAACGCGATCCAGAACCTCTCGCTGACCAATATCCGGACCGTGGTCGGCTCGATGGATCTCGACGAGGTCCTGTCCAACCGTGACGGTATCAACGCGCGGCTGCTGCACGTGATCGACGCGGCGACCAACCCGTGGGGCGTGAAAGTTACCCGGATCGAGATCGCCGATCTCAGCCCGCCGGCCGACATTACCGAAGCCATGAACCGCCAGATGAAGGCCGAGCGCCTGAAGCGGGCGGAAATCCTCACGGCCGAAGGCGACAAGCAGTCCGCCATCCTCAAGGCCGAGGGCCAGAAGCAGGCGAAGATCCTCGAAGCCGAAGGCCGCCGCGAGGCCGCCTTCCGGGACGCCGAAGCGCGCGAGCGCCAGGCCGAGGCCGAAGCCAAGGCGACCGCCATGGTCAGCGAAGCGATTGCCAAGGGCGACGTCAACGCGATCAACTACTTCCTCGGCCAGGCCTATGTGGCCGCGTTCGAGAAGCTGGCGACCAGCCCGCAGCAACGCACGGTCATCATACCGGCTGAGTTCTCGAGCATCCTTGGCACCATCGAAGGCATCAAGGGCCTGACGGACTCGGCGAGGCAAGGGCAACACAAGAAGCCGGACCGGGAATGATCCCGGGCGCCAGACTGTCCGGAACTTATGAACAGTCTGGCGCGGTTTCGGGACTCTTTCGGTACACTTTTCCGAACTGTTGAAACGGAGTGAACATGACCCTCGAACACGTCTTCAGCGAACTCACCGTCTGGCACTGGCTGGTCTTCGGGATCGTCCTTCTGGGCATTGAGCTGCTCACCGGCACACTGGATTTCCTGATGATCGCCCTTGCCGCCTGGGCCGCGGCGGCCTTTGGAAAACTGGCACCGGAATCGCTTGCGACGCCGCAAAACCAGATGGTCTTCTTCGGCGTTGCGGCCATCGTCCTGCTGGTCGCCGGTCGCACTGTTCTCAGCGGATTCCGGCGGAATTCCACGGAGCATCCGACCCTCAACCGGCGGATGGACAGCCTGGTCGGCCAGAGCGGCGTGGCCACGGTCGACTTCGACGGCGGGCGCGGCCAGGTCAAGATCGGCGACACGATGTGGGGTGCGGACGCCGTTGCTGGCAACATTATCCGCGCCGGCGACACGATCATCGTCGAAGCCGCCCGCGGCAACACCCCTCTCGTGCGAAAAGGCTGATCAGTCCGAGGCCCGAATAAAGGCCCGAACATCATCCGACAACTTCACCCCCTCTGGTTGAGAAAGGTACATCATGTGCCCGGCGTCGTAATATTCGAACTCGACCCGGTCGAGCACGACGCCATTCTTGTGCAGCGCCATTTCCGCGCCGAAGAAGGGCGTGGCCAGATCGTACCATCCGGATGCCAGCATAACCTTCAGTTCCGGGTTCTCGCGCATGCCCTTGCCGAGCCAGGGCGTGACGTTCACGTATTCCGGCCAGCCGCTGTCATTGGTGCTCCAGTTCCATTTGGAGCCAGGTTCGCCGGTCAGCACCTTGTAGGGCCGCTTGAAATCGACCTTCAACTCACGTGTCAGATAGTCGTTGAGGGCCGCGACGTAGGCGACGTCCATTCCGTAGCCTGACGGATCGTTTTCCGGCGAATCTGCCGTGCCTTCGCTGTCCACGCCCTTGTAGCGGCCGTCGAAGCGGCCAATGGCAAAGCCCTCCCGGCGCAGCAATTCCTTGCGGAACCGGGTCGGGTCGATGCGAAGCCTGGCCTGCGCAATCCACTCGGCCGAAACACCGAGATAGCTGCTCATGTCGCTGGCGATAGCCGCTTCCTGCGAGGCACCGAGCGTGGAGCCACGGATCAGGGCCGGGGCCAGCGTATCGATCGAGAAGGTGCGGGCATCGGCGACGAAGGCGTCAAAGTCACCGTTCCATTTCGTCTTGTCGACCTTGCCATGATACCAGGCGATCGCGGCCTCCGACGGGAAGTAGGAGATGTGGGCGGTATCGTTTCCGGGTCCGAACTCGCCGGTCTGGAAATCGAGGATGGCAGAAATCAGGACCACGCCATTGAGGCCGACGCCGTTCCAGCCGCCTTGCAGTTTCTCGGTCAGCGCCGCAGCGCGTGTGGTGCCATAGCTTTCGCCGGCGAGGAATTTGGCGCTGTTCCAGCGGCCGTTTTCGGTGATCCAGATGCGGATGAATTCGGCAATGCTCTCGGCATCTTCGTTGACGCCGTAGAAATCCTTGCCGTCATTGTCGCCGAGCGGGCGGGAATAGCCGGTGCCGACAGGGTCGATGAAGACGAGGTCGGTGACGTCGAGCAGGGAGTTCTGGTTGTCGACGATCGTGTAGGGCGGGGCGCCGACGCCGGTCGCATCGGACGGCGTGATCACGCGCTTCGGACCGAACGCGCCCATGTGGAGCCAGAGCGAGGCAGACCCGGGTCCGCCATTGAACACAAACGTCACCGGACGCTGGCTCTTGTCGGTGATGCCGTCGCGAACATACGCGACAGAGAAGATCGAGGCGGTTGGCTCGTCCTTGTCATCGCGCAAATAGGTCTCGCTGGCGATGGTCTTGTATTTGAATGTCTCACTGCCGAGCTTGATGGAGTGGTCGGACGAGAAGGATTTCGGTTCCGGGATTTCCGGTTTCTCAGTCGCGGGTTTCTCCGCATCTTCGGCCAACGCCACGGGCGCAACGAACACAAGACACAAAGCAATCAACCAGCCACGCACGACACAACCCCAATAGTTCCGATGCGGCAGAACCTAACAGGTGACAGTCAGGCAGCAAGCGCTGGCAGGTTCGTTTTGGCAGGTCCGGAAACGAAAAACGCCGGCATCTGGGATGCCGGCGCTTGTATTCCCGCGATGGGGGAAATCAGGACGGCGTTGGCGAAGCACCGAAGGACGCCGATGCGTTCGGTGCTGCAGACTTTGCCTCGGCGGCGGCGCGTGGCGTCGCATCCTTCAGCGGATCGTCGGCATGCTTGACCTGGCCTTCGAACACGGCGTTCGACTGAATCTGCAGCGAAGAGTGAACGATGTCACCTTTCACGTGTGCGCCGGTTTCGAGTTCGACCTTGCGGGCGCGGATCGATCCCTTGATCTTGCCTTTGACCTTGACGACTTCCGCTTTCACTTCGCCAGTGATCTGGCCGGAAGCGCCGATGGTGATGTCGGTGGCCGACACGTCGCCGTCGATGATGCCGTCGATATGGAGGGCACCTTCGGACGTGACCGAGCCGTTGATCTTCATGTCAGCGCAAATGATCGAAGCTGCGCGCGCTGCCGGCTTGGACGAAGCGGCGCGGATCGCGTCAACGGAGGTCTGGACCTTGGCCGGTTCCGGCTGGGGCGCGTTGTCTGGGGTGCGGCTATTTTTGGTGAACATGGCGGCCTGCTTTCAAAAACCTGATTGGGTCGTATGGCTTGTCGTTAAACCACACTTCGAAGTGAAGGTGATCCCCCGTACTGCGTCCGGTGGTTCCCATCTTCCCCACGAGGTCACCAACTTCAACCGTATCCCCCTTTGATACCGCAATTGCGCTGAGGTGGCCATAGCGGGATTTGAATCCGTGCCCGTGGTCGATCTCAACGAGGCGGCCGTAGCCGGTACGCGCGCCCGCAAAACTGACGACACCCGGTCCGGAAGCAATGATCGGCGCGCCACGATAGGCGGCCATGTCGATGCCGTTATGCCAACCGGGGCGCTTGTTGAAGGGATCGACGCGGACGCCATAATTGCTGGTCAGGCGGTAAGCGACCCCGACCGGACGGCCGAGTGGCAGCGAGGAAATGATCCCCTCATAATACTGCATTTCTGCGATGCGGGCCTGTGTCTGGGCCAGTTGTTCGTAGAAGGAGCGGTCTTCCGGAGAGTGGCGGTCCATCTGGCCGGCAGTGGCGGTCGCCAACGAGATGAAGGGGCCGCCGGTTTCGGCGCCGGAACTCGCCGTGATGCGGTCGGCGCCAATGGAGGTGAGCGTGAGCACGCCGCGGGCGAGTTCGGCGCGGTCGATGGCCAGTTCCTCGGCTTCGGCGAGAATGCGTTCCTGGTCCATCTTCAGGCCCTTGACGCTGCCGCGGCTGCTGGCGGTCTCGAACTGGCCGGTGAGACGGAAAGCGTCGCGGGACTGGCGGCTGTCGGCCTCCTCGATCGAGGCTTTCACCAGGAGGCTTGCGCCATCGCCTCGCAGGGCAGAGACTTCGAGGTCGTCGTCGCCTTTCAACTCCTTGAACAGGTCTTCAAGGGCTTTCTGGCGGTCTTCCCATTCGGCGGTTTCCTTCTGGAATGCATCTGTGCGCTCTTCCAGCAGGGATCGGGACAAGGCGTCCTTTGCGCGGAGTTCCTGGACCCAGCGCTCATATTTCGCCAGTTCGCGGTCTTCTGGATTGCCCGCAATCGACGTGCCGCTGCCGGCCAGAACAAATGTTCCGGTCGCAAAAACCGTCCAGCCGGCCAGGGCCGTCGCTCCAACGGCGAACATGGCCTGCTGCCAGGGAGACAGGGAAATATAGCGTACCGTGCCACCGCTGCGATGGTAAATCTGGCGCTCAGGGAAGGCACGATTGAACGTCGCCTTCAGGTTCGCACTCCAACTCGCCATTCACGCCACCTTAGACTGAGAAGCACACCCCTTGCTGCAGTGTCTTATACAGCAAGTTCCCAAACCCGTGATCGATATACATACCGATTTCGAAATTGGACGAAACCCCTTGGGCGCAGAATTCGTACGAATTTTCGCCTATCTGGGTAAAGCGCTTGTTAACGCTCAAAAATCTGGCACGCCAAACGCAGTTCGTCAGGCCGCTTTCACCGCCTCCAGGACTTGTTCGGCGTGCCCTTTGACCCGAACCGGCGACCAGATTCTCATTACCGATTTGAGAGGTGAAATTAACAGGGTTGTCCGCTCGATTCCCATGTAGGTCCGTCCGTAGAGATTTTTCTCCTTCCAGACGCCGAATGCATCGCAGGTTGAACCGTCCGTATCCGACGCCAGAATGATACCGAGTTCGTGCTTTGCGGCGAATTTCTGGTGCTTGGCGACTGTGTCGCGGGAGATGCCGACCACGCTCGCGCCGGCTTTTGCAAACTCGGCCGCAAGGGCGGAAAAGTCCTTGGCCTCAGTCGTGCAGCCCGGCGTGTCATCCTTGGGGTAGAAGTAGAGCACCAGCATACGGCCAGCGAACCGGCCGGGAGATACCGGCCCATCCGTTGATTCAAGGACAAATTCCGGCACCGGATCGCCTTCTTTGAGTCCGATTGTCATGCAAACCTCCTATGGTGCGCTATCGCAGTGACGCTTATATCAACTTGCGCGCGGCGAGCGGCGCAGTGTTCAGGTGACTGTCTTAAGGAGCGCGCCTTTGGTTCGCCAGACCGCGTCCCTCGTGTTTCTGGAAATCCTGATCGGATTAATCCTGATCGTTTGCCTCGTGGCCGGTGCCCTGGCCTTCCGGCTGGCGAGTGGCCCGCTCGACCTCGCGATGTTCAAGGACGATGTGGAACGTGCCCTTTCAGAAGGCCGGGGCCGTCCAGTAAAGATTGGCAGCGTGCAGCTTGAATGGTCGGGTACCGACCGCCGGGTTCTGATCACAGGGCAGGATATCGAACTGTTTGACGATGCAGGGCAACTCGGTGCTGAAGCGCAGCATGCGCGGATCGTGCTGTCGGGATCGTCGCTGGTGCTCGGCCATGTCGAAGTGCTCCGGCTGGCGCTCAGCGATGGCTGGGTCAATGTCGATCAGGTCTCGCCGGTCAAGTGGACCGTCGCCGGGGACCCCCTGCCGGAAATTCCCGCTGGCGTGCTGCCGCAGACGCCTTCGGAATGGCTGGAGCGGGCAAACCAGGTCCTGCCGCCACTGCTTGCGGCGCTCAACAATGCCGACCAGACATTTGCGCTTGAAAGCGTCCGCTTCGAGCGGATGGAGTTCCGCGTCCGCGATACAAATGCGGTACCGCTGATGACGTTGGCGGATGCGCAGGGCCGGCTTGCGCGCGAGGAAGACGGTATCGCGCTCGACATATCCGGACGCGGCGAAAGCGATGGCGCGCCGGCCGGTCTGGCGGTGACGTTGAAATCGACCCGCGCCGACAAGCGGCTGCATGCCGAGTTCGCCGTTGCGGACTGGCCGCTGGCAGACCTAGCTCGCCGCCTCGGCATGCCTTCGGATGAAATTGACGGCCTGTCGGCGAGCGCCGAAGTGGCGTTCGATGTGTCAGAGGACAAGGGCGTCGATCTTGTGACGCTGCATGCGCAGGGAGGCGCCGGACGGGTTGCATTTTTCGGAGGGCTGGACGTTAAGGATTTTGATGCAACACTGACTTATGAAGCCGGCACGGACAAGCTCAGGGTCGACCTCGATACGGCTGGGTTGGGTCCGCTCAGCGGCAAGGTTTCGTTCTCTTTAGATGACATTTTGCTCGGCGATGCGGCGCATGATTTTGCGCTGGCAAGCGATGGCATGACGCTCGACCTGACACCGAGATTCGCAGAGCCGATTGCCCTGCAGTCCGTGCACGCCACCGGCGCGCTGGCCGTGAAGGACAAGCTCGCAACCGGCATGGACCTGTCTTTCGTAAAGGACGGGGCGACATTCCATGTGCGCGGTGACCTGGGCGCCACGCCGGACCGCAAGGAAGGCGAGTTGCCGGTTCAGGCCTCGCTCACGCTCGAAACAGAAGGCAATGTCAGCAAGGAAACGGTGCTGGCCTTCTGGCCGGTGAAGCTTGGCGACAGCGCACGGCGGTTCACAGACGAACGGATCACCGCAGAAGAAGTGTCGAATATCAAGGGCCGCGCCGACCTGAAACGCGACAGTCTCGCTCAAGGCTTCCTGCGCGATGGCGATCTCGAAATCACCTTCGCCGCCAAAGGAGCCAATGTGAAGTTCCTGTCGGACCTGCCGCCGGTCGAGAATGGTGTTGGCACGGGTCGCCTGACCGGGAATTCCTTCCTGGCGGTGCTCGACAGCGGAGACTATGGCGGCTGGCAGATAGACGAAGCTGCGTTCGACCTTCCGGAGTTCAATCCGAAGGGTAAGGACTTCCGGGTCTTCGCGAAGGGACGCGGGCCGGTCGAGAACGTGATCAAGACGCTTGCCGCATCCCGTCTGCAGGTCAAATTCGACCCGGCCCGGCTGTCAGGCGATGCAGACGTGACGTTTGAATTATTCCGTCCGGCAACCGGCGATGTGCCCTTCGAGGACGTCCGGTTCACCGCGATTGGCACGATTTCCGATGCCGGCCTCAAGGACGCGGCGCTTGGGTTTGATCTTACCAAGTCCACCGGGACCGTGAAAGTGGACCAAAATGGCATGACGATCACCGGACAGGGCCTGCTCGGACCGTCGCCTGTGCAGTTCACCTGGCGCGACGGTTTCGGAGACGCCGGCGCGCCGTCCCATCTGTCGGCGTCGAGCGTCGTCACGCCGGACTTCCTCAACCAGTTCGGCATTCTTGGGCGCGCTTACCTAAGCGGTGAAATCCCGATGGAAGTGCAGGCGGAGATTGGGGACGAGTCCATCATCAGTGCGGACGCCGCGCTGGACCTTGGGGAGTCCCGGCTCGACATGTCGGAGATTGGATGGGTCAAGGCGGCGGGCAAGCCCGCCAGGGCGTCGGTCGCTTACGTGACGACACCGGCAGGATATGACGCATCGGTCCTGTTCAAGGCGGACGATGCCTATCTCGACGGGGATTTCTCGATCGGTAAGGAGTCTAAACTGATGGCTGCAACGCTGCGCCGGGCCTTCCTTAAAAACCGCGCGGACGTCGCCGGATCGGTCGAGCGGCGGGATAATCAGGGGCTCGATGTCAGCCTGACCGGCGCCTATCTCGATATTTCGGGTGCCCTGCCGGGCGTCGGGGCGATTGGCAGTTCCAAGGGGGCCGGCAAAACGCCGATGTCGATCGACGCCAATGTCGATGCCCTGACACTTCGCCCCGGGCTCGACATGCGCAAGGCGCACGTCACGCTGGAATCGAACGCCGACGGGATTCAGTCCTTCTCGGCGATGGGTGCGGCGGATGACGGCTCGTCGCTTGAGGCGAGTTTCACGGCCCGCCCGGAAGGATCGCGCCTGAAAGTTGTCAGCGGCGATGCAGGCTTTCTTGCGAGTGCTTTCCTCGGGGCGGACTTCCTGCAGGGCGGCAAGCTGGAACTTGATGGCACGCTTGCGGCCGAAGGCCGGCCGGCGAAATTCGATATCGCGATCAGCGGCGCGCGGATGCGCAATGCACCGTTCCTGACGCAGATCCTCTCGCTGGCCTCGCTCCGGGGGCTTGCGGATACGCTGGGCGGCGAAGGCGTCCTGTTCTCGCGCATCGACATTCCCCTGACCATTGCGGGCGACCGCTATGTCGTGGATGGTGGCAAGGCGCAGGGGCCGGCACTTGGCCTGACGGCGAACGGCTTCCTCGAATCGAAATCCGGAGAAATGTCCATCGATGGCGTCCTGGTGCCAAGCTTCGGCATGAATTCCGCCCTGGGCGGTATTCCGATCATCGGTGACCTTGTGGTCGGGCGCGACGGCGAGGGTGTGTTCTCGCTGACCTATTCCATCCGCGGCACCACCGAAAAGGCGAACGTTTCGGTGAACCCGCTTTCCGCGCTCGCGCCAGGCGTGATCCGCCGGATCTTCGAGAACCCGGCGAACACGAAAATACCTGAGGCAAAGCCACGCCCGCCGGAAGAGGCGATCCCGTCCGAATTACCGCCCATCAATGGCGAGGAATTCTGATTCTAGACAGGCTTCACCAGCGCATGCCGCTTCTTGCCGGCTGACAGCTTGATCGCGCCGTCGACGAGGTCGGATGCAGTCAGGATCGCGTTCTGATCAGACACCGTCACATCGTTGACCTTGGCCGCTCCCTGCTTGATCAGGCGGCGCGCCTCGCCGTTGCTGTCCGACAGGCCAGCGGCGGTAAAGGCCGCCGCGACCGGGTACCCGGCCGAAAGCTCCGAAGACGGAATTTCGACCGTCGGCAACGCATCCGCCGTTCCCCCTCCAGCAAACACGGAGGCTGCGGCGGCTTCGGCTTCCGATGCGGCCTCGAGTCCGTGCAACATGCTAGTTGCGGCATTGGCGAGGGCGATCTTCGCGGTATTGATCTCTGCGCCCTCCAGCGCTTCGAGCCGGGCAATCTCGTCGAGCGGCAATTCGGTGAACAGCCGCAGGAACCTGCCGACATCGGCATCCTCTGTATTACGCCAGAACTGCCAGTATTCGTAGGGGCTTTTGCGATCCGCGTTGAGCCACACCGCACCGTCTGCCGTCTTGCCCATCTTGCCGCCTGACGAGGTTGTGATCAGGTGCGCGGTCAGGCCGTAGGCCGATCCGGCATCCGCCTTGTGGATCAGGTCGATGCCGCCGACGATGTTGCCCCACTGGTCCGATCCGCCGATCTGCATGCGGCAGTTCCGGGTCCGGAACAGTTCGAGGAAGTCGTAGGACTGCAGCAGCAGGTAATTGAACTCGAGGAATGTGTAGGGCGTCTCGGCCTCGAGGCGGCGAGCGACGGTGTCCTGCTTGACCATCGTATTGATGGTGAAATGCACGCCGACTTCGCGCAGCAATTCGATGTAGCCGAGCTTGCTCAGCCAGTCGTCATTGTTGACCATGACTGCGTCGGTTGGCCCGTCTCCGAAGGTCAGGAACGGCTCGAAGGCCTGCTTGATGCTGGCAATATTGGCGTTGATCTGCTCGTTGGTGAGCAGCGGACGCGATTTTTCCTTGTCGGTCGGATCGCCGATCTTGGTCGTGCCTCCGCCCATCAGGACAATCGGCTTGCCGCCGGCCTTCTGCAGATGGCGCAGCATCATGATCTGCAGGAGGGAACCGACGTGAAGGCTGTCAGCCGTCGCGTCGAAGCCAATATACGCAACCGGAACGCCCGCCATGCAATAGGCGTCAAGCTCCACCGGATGGGTGACCTGCTTGATGAAGCCGCGCGCCTGCAACCTCTTCAGGAATTCCGACTTGTAATCGCTCATCTTCTCGTGTCTCCGTGAAGGCGACGGCGCGTAGCACGGAAAGACGGTCCCTTGAACAGTGCGAATGAAGAATCCGGAGCCGAATGGGTCGCCGGGTTCATGTCCGGAACATCACTCGATGCCGTCGATGCGGCGCTGATCCTGACCGACGGCGTGCGCGTGCTGGAATTCGGGCCCGTAGCCGAGCGCAAGTACACGCCGGGCGAGCGCAAGGTCCTGCAGGTGGCCACCAATGCCGCCCGCGCCTGGAACTGGAGCGGGCCCCGGCCGGACGCTGAATTCGCGGCAGCGTGCGACATCATCACCGCCACCCATTCGGATGCGATGAAGCAGCTTCTGGGGGCCTGGACAGGACCGGTTCCGGCAC
>JBGSKI010000253.1:0-2280 GCA_041741315.1 Hyphomonas sp.
CGCGGAAGCGGTCCTTGGCGGCGATGCGGTCAAGGCCCCGATGCCCGGCAAGATCCTCGCCGTCACGGCGTCGCCCGGCGCAAAGGTGGCGCGCGGCGAGACATTGGCGGTGATGGAAGCGATGAAGATGGAGCATGCGCTCGCCGCGCCGCGCGATGGCGTGGTCGAATCGGTAGGCGTGCAGGCAGGCGAACAGGTGTCGGAAGGGACGTTGATCGTCCAGCTGGTCGCAGAATAGTTTCTAGATCGAGAGACCGCGCGGGGCGAGGCGTTCGAGTTCGGCCAGCATGTCCGGCGGGGCGGGAATGGCCTTGCGCGCATCGAGGTCGAGCGTGATCGCGACCACTTGCGTGGTGGCCCAGGGCCGGCGCGTGACCGGGTCCATGATCCAGTGGATCAGCGAATGCGTCTTGCCTTCGACGCCGCCAAATCCGCTATAGATTGCGAACAGGTCGCCGGCTTCCGGCCAGTCATGGTAGCGGATGCGGTATTCCAGCACTGCGCCGCCGATCCGCGCGCTGCCGGCTTTCTGCGCCACCTGGTTGCGCCAGCCATGCAGCAGGTTTGGCACGGAATCGGAAACCCGTCCGATGATCCAGGCGGGTTCCATCCGTCCGTGGACGTCAAGATGCTGCGGCGGGACCGCGCCGAGGCCGATCCGGGTCAGGCCGAGCTGTTCCGGCAGGTCGAGCGTGATTTCTTCACGGGGCAGGCCCGGTGCGTCGGGTTGCAAGGAACGTGGCGCGGCTTCCTCGGGCGGTTCGTCCAGATGTTGGGTGAGGGCCTCGCGCACGCGTTTGCCCCACGGAAACGCCTCGCGGCCCGCCGTATCGATGTGCACGATCCGTGTCCGGAACGAGGCGGCAAGCTTGCCGTCGGGATGGCGCAGTTCCTGGAAGATGACGGCGTCGGTGTCGCCGATTTCCACGACGCAGCCGCGCATGCTGATCGGCCCGCCGGGCAGAACTTCGCGCACGAACCTGATGTGCTGGTCTACCGGCACAATGGTCGAGGGCGAATTCTTGACGAAGGCCTGCGCCATGCCGAGGGCATGGGCGAACACGACCAGGCCTTCCATCTGCTTCTCGACATAGACGCGCACATTCATGTGCGCGTTCTCGTCGCAATCCCATTGATTGCAGCTACCCCGCCATAACTCGATCACGCAGCGCAATCCCGGCAGGTGCCCCGCACTTCGACAACGGCGCGGTTGAGGCGGAATCCGGCGGCCTCCGTTTCGGCCTTCAGCGCGGCCGTGGTGGCCACGGCGTGCAGTTCTTCTGCGCCATGACAGGTCTCGCAGATCAGGAACACGGCCGAATGGCTGTGGCTGGCATGTCCGCAGGCGACATAGGCATTGAGGCTTTCGATCTTGTGGGCGAGGCCGGTCTCCTGCAGGAAATCGAGCGCCCGGTAGACGGTTGGCGGCTTGGCCGAGCCTTCGCCGTCGAGATTGGCCAGCAGGTCGTAGGCCTTGGCGGGCTCGGAGCTTTCCAGCAGCAGGCGGAGCACCTTGCGGCGGATGCGCGTCATCCGCTGGCCCTGGCGGATGACCAGGGTTTCCGCCTCGTTGAGGAAGGCGTCGACGTCCTGCGGGCTGCAGGGCGTGTTGACGTGCGCGTGGGTATGGGTCGCGTGATCGGACATGGCGGCAATGTCGGGTGTTTTGACCGGAATGTGAAGGGGTCGCGCGTCGGGCGGCGGTTCACGGGGTCTGGACGTGCCCGGCAAATCACCCGAGATTCTTCCCACACGGGAAAAAATCGAGGGAAAGCTGCAGGATGGGAATGTCGGAACGCGAGGGCCTGGAATTGTGGCGGCTGGCCGTGACGGCCTCCGTACGCTCAGACGCACCGGATCTCACGGCGCGCCAGCAGGCCATCCTGATGACCATCGCGCTGGCACCGGGCCCCCATACGGTCCGCGGCCTTGCCGAGCACCTGAACATTGCCAAGCCGGCCGTGACGCGCGCGCTGGACGCGCTCGAACGCCTCGATTTCATCCGCCGCATCAGGGACGATGCAGACCTGCGCAACATCTTCCTTGAGCGGACGCCCTCGGGCATGACGTATCTTCGCCAGTTTGCCGGCCTTGTTCTTGCTGCGGCGTCCGGCAAGGATGCGGTCGCAACCCCGCCCAAGCCGACGCGCAAGGCTTCTGCGGCCTGAGATTTCCGCGCCGCCGGGGCAGACGATGCCGCAATTCACGGATTTCCGCCTGACACCGCCGGACGGCGTGCCGGTTCGCCATCAGGTGACTGCGGGTGCGGCGGCGGTGCGG
>JBGSKI010000254.1:0-4329 GCA_041741315.1 Hyphomonas sp.
CCAACCGCCTGCTCGCCCCGTTCCGGTCTCCGTGGCGGGATGGTGCCACGGCGCCTTCGCCGGATGCCCCCTACACGGTCCGCCTCCGCGCCCCGGATGGTGGCGAACAGGTGGTCGAGGATGGCGTGCAGGGCAGCGTCCGCGTCCAGGCCTCCGAGATCGACGACCTCGTCCTGCTTCGCGCCGACGGCACGCCGACCTATATGCTGGCCGTCGTGGTCGACGATCACGACATGAACGTCACGCACGTCATCCGCGGCGACGACCACCTCCGCAACACCTTCCGCCAGATCCCGATCTATGTGGCGATGGGCTGGACCATTCCGCACTTCTCCCACGTCTCGATGATTCACGGGGCGGATGGCGCGAAACTGTCGAAGCGGCATGGCGCGATGTCGACGCTGGAGTATCGCGATCTCGGCTACCTGCCCGAGGCGATGCGGTCCTACCTGCTCCGCCTCGGCTGGAGCCATGGCGACCAGGAAATCTTCACCGATGCCGAAGCCATCGCGGCGTTCGACGTGTCCGGCCTCAACAAGGCCCCGGCCCGCCTCGACCTCGAAAAACTCGGCCAGGTGAATTCGCACTTCATGCGCCAGGCTGATGATGATCGCCTGTTCGGCCTCCTGCGCCCCTATTTCGAGGCGACAGCTCCCCTCAGCGATGAAAGCGAGGCCCGCATCCGCGCCGCCCTGCCGCACCTGAAGGACCGGGGCACCACGCTGCCGGAACTGGCGGCGGCATTCGCCTTCCTGCGGGCCAAAAGGCCGCTGGAAATGAACAAGAATGCGCGCAAGGCGCTCACTCAGGAGGCGCTCGGACGGCTCGAACCGCTGCGGCAAGCGCTCGCAGGCCTGCCCCTCTGGACGGCGGACGCGATTTCCGCGACCATTGCGTCGTATTGCGAACGGGCAGGCCTATCTATGGGGCAGGTAGGCCAACCTTTGCGCGCGGCCCTGACAGGCGGACTGCCGGCACCGGATATCGCTCCGGTCCTGCAATGGCTTGGCCGGGAAGAGGCGCTGGGGCGTATCGACGATCAGATCGTGGCGACCGGCTGAGCCGCCGCCGCAGAACTCATATTGGGCACAGAGGGCTAGATTGATGGAAAACAAGACGAAGAAGAACGGCACCGCGAAACTCGACATCGCCGGCAATTCCTACGAATTGCCGGTCCTTTCGGGAACGCACGGGCCGGACGTGATCGATATCCGGAAAGTCTACGCGGACACCGGCCGCTTCACCTTCGATCCCGGCTTCACCTCGACGGCCAGCTGCGAAAGCCAGATCACCTTCATCGATGGCGACGAAGGCGTGCTGCTGCACCGGGGCTATCCGATCGGGCAACTCGCCGAAAACTCGACCTTCCCGGAAGTCTGCCACCTGATCCTCAACGGCGAACTGCCGACCAAAACCGAACTTGCGTCCTTCAATGCCGAGATCAAGCAGCACACCCTTCTGCACACACAGATGGATCGCTTCTTCGACGGTTTCCGGCGCGACAGCCATCCCATGGCCATGCTGACCGCCTGCGTCGGCGGCCTCGCCTCCTTCTATCCCGGCGCGATGGACAGCGAAGACCCGGAAGAACGCCGCCTCGGCTCGATCCGCCTCGTCGCCAAGATGCCGACGCTCTGCGCCCGCATCCTGAAGTACAATATGGGCCAGAAATACGTCGATCCGCGCAACGAGTTCACCTATGCGGAGAACTTCCTCAACATGTGCTTCTCGGTCTCGGCCGAGGACTACAAGGTCGACAAGGCCCTCGCCAAGGCGATGGACCGGTTCTTCATCCTGCACGCCGACCACGAGCAGAACGCCTCGACCTCGACCGTCCGGCTGGCAGGCTCCTCCGGCGCCCACCCTTTCGCGGCCGTCGCCGCCGGTGTCGCCTGTCTCTGGGGCCCGAGCCATGGCGGCGCCAACGAGGCCTGCCTCAACATGCTGCATGAGATCGGCTCGGTCGACCGGATCCCGGAATTCGTCGCCAAGGCAAAAGACAAGAACAGCGGCTTCCGCCTGATGGGCTTCGGCCACCGCGTCTACAAGAACTACGATCCGCGCGCCAAGGTGATGCGCGAGTCGGCACATGAAGTGCTTGACCTGCTCGGCCTCAAGGACCAGCCGATCCTGAAAGTCGCCATGGAACTTGAGCGCATCGCGCTTGAGGACGAGTATTTCATCGAGAAGAAGCTCTACCCGAACGTCGACTTCTATTCCGGCATCATTCTCGATGCGATGGGCTTCCCGAAGCAGATGTTCACTGTCCTCTTCGCCCTCGCCCGCACCGTCGGCTGGGTCGCCCAGCTGAACGAGATGATCGACGACCCGACCCAGAAGATCGGCCGCCCGCGCCAGATCTACACCGGCCACGCCCTGCGCGATTACGTCCCGATCGATCAGCGCGGCTAGCCAGCCCCGGCAAAAAGAATGCCGCCTGTTCGCGCAGGCGGCGTTTTCGTATCCGGCGATCGAGCCGCGCGGTAGAAGGTTGGCGTTTCTGCAGAGGATTCGCGCCGCATGCCGCCCTATGTCACCCCCATTATCCTCCTGTCCCTGTCCAACGTCTTCATGACGCTCGCCTGGTACGGCCACCTCAAGTTCAAGGCCGCGCCGCTCGCCCTGGTCATCCTTGCCAGCTGGGGCATCGCCTTCTTCGAATACTGCCTCGCCGTGCCGGCCAACCGGTATGGCAATGCAGTCTATTCGGCGGCGCAACTGAAGACGATCCAGGAAGTGATCACCCTGATCGTGTTCTCGGGCTTTTCGGTCTGGGTCCTCAAGGAACCGCTCGGCTGGAACCACGCCGCCGGGTTCGCCCTGATCGCGGCGGGGGCCGCCCTGATTTTCCGCGGCGCCTGAGCCCGATGACCGCACGAAACCAGTTCACTTCTGCTCCGACTCCCTGCTAAAGGCGCTGCATGAAAACCGCCGTGATTGTCTTCCCCGGGTCCAATTGTGATCGCGACGCACATGACGCGTTGCTGAAGGTCACCGGCAAGGCCCCCGCCATGGTCTGGCACAAGGACGGCGAGATCCCGGCCGGCACGGACCTCGTGATGATCCCCGGCGGCTTCTCCTATGGCGACTATCTCCGCTGCGGCGCCATGGCCGGCAATTCGCCTGTGATCGGCCAGCTACGCGACCATGCCGCCCGGGGCGGCTATGTGCTCGGCGTCTGCAACGGCTTCCAGATCCTCTGCGAGACCCGCCTCCTGCCCGGTGCGCTGATGCTCAACGCCTCCCTGAACTTCGTCTGCAAGTCGCAGGACCTGACCGTGCAGAGCACCAATACCGCCTTCACCTCGGCCTATGCAGGCCGCCGCCAGGTGTCGATCCCGATCGCCCACCACGAAGGCAACTATTTCGCCGACGCCGCCACGCTCGACCGGTTGGACGGCGAAGGCCGCGTCGCCTTCCGCTATGCCCCCGGCGCGAACCCGAACGGCGCGGCCCGCGACATCGCCGGAATTCTCAGCGAGAACGGCCGCGTCCTCGGCATGATGCCCCACCCGGAACGTGCCGTCGGCGCAACAGAAAGCGGCGATGACGGCCTCGGTGTGTTCGAGAGCCTGGTTGCAGCCGCCTGACGCGCTGGAAAAACCCGCCGCGACCGCTTAAGAACGCGGGCATGACAGTGATTGACCCCGCCCTCTACGCCGACCGGCTCCAGGAAGCCTCCCGCCTTCGCAACCAGGGACAGGTGCCCGAAGCGATCAAGGCCTACCAGCAGGTGCTCGCCATCGAGCCCAACCTGCCGGACAGCTGGTACAATCTCGGCTGGCTACTCCGCCGCGACCGCCAGCCCGTCGCCGCGCTCGCCGCCTATGACGAGGCGCTCGCCCGGCATGTCGGCGGCGCCGAGGAAGTGCTGCTCAACAAGGCGGTGATCTATGCCGACGACCTGCTCGATCCGGCAAAGGCCATCGAGGCCTGCGAGGCAGCGCTGACACTCTCGCCCACCTACACGCCCGCCATGTTCAATCTCGCCAATACCTACGAGGACCTCGGACGCCGCGACGAGGCCATCGCCCTCTACCGCCGCATCCACGAACTCGCCCCCCTCGAAGCCGAACCGCTGGCCCGCCTCGGTAACATCTCGACGGCGAACTCGGTCGAGGATGACATTGTCGTGCGCATCAAGGCAGCCCGCTCGCGGGGTGACCTGTCGGCCGCCTCGCGCGCCAGCCTGGAATTCGCGCTTGGCCGCCTGCTCGACCAGCTCGGCCTCTATGACAGCGCCTTCGAGGCCTACAAGACCGCCAACCTCCTCAGCGTGAATGCCCGCCCGGCAGGCGTGCCGCCCTTCGATGCCGCCCGCCACGACGC
>JBGSKI010000255.1:0-2794 GCA_041741315.1 Hyphomonas sp.
GGCAATGGCCTGCAGGCCGGCGACGCCGACCCCCATGATGAACACCTTGGCCGGGGCAATCGTGCCGGCGGCGGTCATCATCATCGGCATGGCGCGGCCATAGATCTGCGCGCCTTCGATGACGGCGCGGTAGCCGGCAAGGTTCGACTGGGACGAGAGCGCGTCCATGCTCTGCGCACGGGTGATGCGCGGGGTGAATTCCATGGACAGGGCGGCGATCTTCTTCGCGTTGATCGCATCAAGCGCCTTGGCGTCAATCGCGAAGGGCTCCATCAGGGCGATCAGGACGGCGCCCTCCTGCAGGGCGGCGACTTCCCCGGCCTCGGGCCCGCGGACCTTGAAGATGACGGCGGCCCCGGCGGCGGCAGACTTCGCGTCAGGAGCGATGGTCGCCCCTTCCGCTTCATAAGCCTTGTCCAGGAACCCGGCCGTCTTCCCGGCATCGGATTCGATTGTGACCGTGTGACCGGCGGCCACTAGCTTCTTGACCGTCTCTGGTGTTGCCGCCACACGGGTCTCACCAAGACGTCGTTCCCTCAGCACTGAAATTTTCATGCGCGGAGGAATAGCGACAGAATCTTGCGTTGTGCAAGTGCGAAATAAGAGGATGAGGGCATGGATTTGTTCAATGTGAGAAACCGGACGGCACTCATAACCGGGGCCTCAAGTGGTCTCGGGCGTCACTTCGCGGGCGTTCTGTCGCAGGCTGGGGCGGATGTCGTAATTGCGGCGCGGCGGATGGACCGGCTGGAAGTGCTGGCGTCCGAGATTTCGAAGGCGGGCGGACGGGCCCTGCCGGTCGAGATGGATGTCACTTCGGACGGCAGCGTGCAGGCAGGGTTCGAAGGCATCAGGGAAGCGCTGGGGCGCCCGTGCGACATCATCATCAACAATTCCGGCATGTCGCGCGAAGGCTGGTTCCGCGAGCAGAGCGATGAAGACTGGAACGCGGTGATCGACACCAACCTCACCGGCGTCTGGCGCGTCGGCAAGCATGCGACCAATGCGATGATCGACGCCAAGGTGAAGGGATCGATCATCAACATCGCGTCGATCACCGCCCATCGCACGCAGATGATGACCACGGCCTATTGCGTGTCGAAGGCGGGCGTCGACCATCTGACCCGGCACATGGCCATGGAGAATGCGCGGTACGGGATTCGCGTGAATGCGATCTCGCCGGGCTATTACAAGACCGAGATCAATGACGAGTATCTCGACTCCGACGCCGGGGAGGCTATGCGCAAGCGGATCGCGATGCGGCGGTTCGGTGAATACAAGGAACTCGATGGCGCGCTTCTGTTGCTGGCGTCAGAGGCAGGCAGCTATATCACGGGTTCAACGCTCGTTGTCGATGGCGGGCACATGCTGATCCCGCTCTGAGGGGGGCATGCGGATCGTCATTTCCGGCTGTTCTTCCGGCGGCAAGTCGAGCCTGCTGGAAGAACTCGCCCGGCGCGGTTACCGAACTGTCGAGGAGCCCGGGCGACGCATCGTGCGCCGGGGGCAGGCGCTGCCATGGCAAGATCTTGAAGCGTTCCTGAAGGCAACGTTGTCGCTCGCTGCGGAAGACATGGACACGGCAAAAGGCAGCGCAAATCCGATCTTCTTCGACCGGGGGCTGGTCGATGCCGCCTCGGCGTTGGCGGCCTTGACGGGCACGGAGCCCGCTGGACTTCTGGCACAGTATGAGCGCTATCATTCGCTCGTCTTCTTCGCGCCGCCATGGCCGGAAATCTATGAAACCGATTCAGAGCGCCGGCATGGATTCGACGAAGCTGTGGTCGAATATGAACGGCTGGCGCGCGATTTTCCGGCGCTCGGCTACCGCACCGTGCTGTTACCAAAGGCCACCGTGACCGAACGGGCGGATTTCGTACTCGGCGCGCTCGACCTCCCTCCGGGTGCGCCTACATGACCTTGCACCCGGTGCGCACTCGCTGTAATCACCCCTCACGCAGAAGGTGCCCGGGTAATTCCGGGTGAAAAGGGAAGCCGGTGTGAATCCGGCGCTGTACCCGCAACTGTCAGCGGCGAGCTGACGGGCCACAAAGCCACTGGAGATCCGCCTCGGCGGTGACTGGGAAGGCGGCCTGTTCGCAACGATCCGCAAGCCAGGAGACCTGCCTACTGCCGTCGTTTGCCCGTGGCCCGGGAACAGGCCAAAGGCAGCGGAGGCTTACTCCGTCTACGCGACACTTTTGGTGTAACGCCCGGCGCTCGCCGGGATAACGGAGTGTGAGCGATGCTCAGGAGATACATGATGTGCGGCGTGGCCGCGCTGTCGATTGGCCATGTGGCCTTCGCCAGGGAATCCCTATTGGCCAACGCCAGTGTGGGTGCCGATTCGTATGTGCTGCCCCCTGTCGATGTGACCGGGTTCCGGATCGAACCGGGCGAGGATGTGACGTCCAGCGTGTCGGTGCTGACGGAGGACCTGCTCGTCCGCCTGTCGCCGAATGTGGCGGACCAGTTGCGGGCCGTGCCGGGCGTGGCGGTGTCGCGGTCCGGCGGGCCGGGAAGCCTGACGCAGGTGCGGATGCGCGGCGCGGAGGCAAACCATACGCTTGTCCTGCTGGATGGGGTCGAAGTGTCGGACCCGGTGACCGGGGAGACGGATTTTGGCCTGCTGACGGCCATCGGCGTGTCGAAGACTGAAGCGCTGCGCGGGGAGGCTTCGTCTATCTACGGCTCGGACGCGATCGGCGGCGTCGTGGCGCTGACGCCGGAAGACTTGCGCGGGTACCGGGCGAGCGGCGAGGCGGGATCGTTCGATACGCTGCGCGGCAGCCTC
>JBGSKI010000256.1:0-4886 GCA_041741315.1 Hyphomonas sp.
CTGAACCGTGTCGGCCTCGGCGACCCGCGTTCCGGCGGCACCGGCGCACTCGTCGAGATCACCAACGATGCCGGAAAGATCACCGCCGCCATCATTACCGGCCGCAAGGACGACAAGCTTTACGCACGCCTGCCTGAGGAAACCCAGGCCTTTCGCGTTACCGGAGACCTGCCGCCGCTCTACAACCGCGACGGCTGGCTCGATCTCGACATTATCGACATCAACTCCGACGCAGTATCGGCAGTCCGCCTGTTCGACCGGAATGGCGAAAGCCTCTACCTGCAGCGCGCCGTAGGGGCGAGCGACCGCAGCTTCCAGCCGGGCCCGCCCTATCAGGATTTCCGCCTCGTCAGCCGGATCGCCGCCTCCACCCCGGCGCTCGCCCTCACCCGCTTCCAGCCCATCGGCGTCAAACCGGCCAAGGACCTGCGAACGAAACCCGTCGGACGCCACATCACGGAAACCCATGACGGCTTGGAAGTCGACCTGCAGGCCTACAGGGAACCGGACGGCTTCTACGTGACCCTCCGGGCAATCGAGGCGGGCGAAGGCGCGCAGCGCGGCAGCACGATCAACCAGAAGGCCGAAGGCTGGGCATTCGAATTGTCGGAATATGACTGGAACGATTTCACGCCGGCGATTGCGTCCATCGTCCGGCCGCCGGACCTGACCCGCCCCTGATCAGGGCGCGAGCGGCAAGGTCGCCAGAACCGGGCCGAACCCGGCTTCCTGGATCACCAGCGCACAGCCTGACTCGCAGTGCGGCAGGGGCAGCGTGGTGCGCCCGCCGAGCCACGGACCAAGCGCGGTGACGCGCGTCACCGGACGGACCATGTCGGTCGTGTTATCATCGCCGTCGAGATAGTCGACCAGCCAGATATCCGTCAGGCCCTTGGCCTTGCCGTTCAGTTCGACACCGTCGCCTTTTAGCTGCAGCGTCACGCCGGAAGACGGTCCCGACTCGGCCTTGCCGATGGCGGCTTCGACCTTGGCCAGCTTGTTGCCGGCGCATTGCTCGACGCCATTGTAAACCGTCTGCGGCGTATACGGCCCGCGCAGCGAGAAATGATCGACATAGCCCCGCTGACGCTCCTTGGATTCCGCCATGGCCATCGGATCCTTGCCGCCGAGATAGTCCCAATAGTCCACCGACCAGGTAATGATCAGGACATCGTCGCGCGCCGCGTCGACCTCTTTCAGCGTCTTGTGCGCCTTCGGGCAGGCCTTGCAGTTCTGCGAGGCAAACAATTCCACCAGCACCGGCGACTCCGCCGCTGCCGGCAGGGCACCGGTCGCAGCAAGCAGGACACAGGAGGCGAGGAAGTGTTTCATCTTGACGCCTGTATAGATCAACCTGACGCGCACGTCACAATCACACGGGTGTGAAGGCTGCAAAAAAAAGCCCCCGCAGCGCGCGCGGGGGCTGATTTCGCAGAAGACCTCCGGCGATCAGGCGGCGTCCCGCGCAAGGTTGCGCAGCACATACTGAAGGATGCCGCCGTTCCGGTAATAGTCGAGTTCGTTCTCGGTATCGATCCGGATCAGGCATTCGACGGCCACCGCCGAGCCATCCGCCTTGGTGATCCGCACCGTCACGTTCTGGCGCGGCTGGATCGAATTGATGCCTTCGATGCTGACCGTCTCGTCGCCCTTAAGGCCGAGTTTCTCCCAGCTCGTGTCGCCGGTGAATTCCAGCGGCAGAACGCCCATGCCGATCAGGTTCGAGCGGTGGATGCGCTCGAACGATTGCGCGATCACCGCCCGCACGCCCAACAGGAGCGTGCCCTTGGCGGCCCAGTCGCGCGACGATCCGGTGCCGTACTGCTCGCCGGCAAAGATCACCAGCGGGACATGCTGTTCCTTGTACCGCATCGCTGCAGTGTAGATCGACATGATCTCGCCCGACGGATAATGCGCGGTCATGCCGCCCTCGATGCCCGGGACCATCTGGTTCTTGATGCGGATGTTCGCGAACGTGCCGCGCATCATGACCTGGTGGTTGCCCCGGCGCGCGCCGTAGGAATTGAACTCCGTCACCGGCACCTGGTGGTCGCGGAGATAATCGCCCGCCGGACTCTTGGCCGAGATATTGCCGGCCGGAGAGATATGGTCGGTCGTGATCGAATCCTTGAACAGGCCGAGCACGCGGGCATTGTTCACGTCCGCCGGAGCCGACGGCTCAAGGCTCATGCCCTCGAAATAGGGCGGGTTCTGCACATAGGTGGACGCCATCGGCCAGGCATAGGTCTGACCGCCGGACACCTGGATGGCCTGCCAGTTCTCGTCGCCCTTGAAGACTTCCGAATAGCGGCTGGCAAACATTTCCGGTGTCACGTTCTGGCGCATGATCTCGGCAATCTCTGCCGAGCTCGGCCAGATATCCTTCAGGTAGACATCCTTGCCGTCAGATGACTTTCCAATAACGCCATTGGCGACATCGACGTTCAGGTCGCCGGCGATCGCGTAGGCGACAACCAGCGGAGGCGAGGCGAGATAGTTTGCCTTGATGTCCGGACCGATCCGGCCTTCGAAGTTGCGGTTGCCCGAGAGAACCGAGCACGACACGAGGTCGCCTTCTGCAATGGCGGCAGCGATCTCGTCCGACAGCGGACCGGAATTGCCGATACAGGTGGTGCAGCCATAGCCGACCAGGTTGAAGCCGAGCGCATCGAGGTCTTCCGACAGGCCAGCCTTGTCGAGATAGTCGGTCACGACCTGGCTTCCCGGGGCGAGCGAGGTCTTCACCCAGGGCTTGCTGGTCAGGCCGAGCGCGCGCGCCTTGCGGGCGACGAGACCGGCGGCGATCAGCACGGACGGGTTCGACGTATTGGTGCACGAGGTAATTGCCGCAATGCACACGCTGCCATGGCCGATCGAATACTCGGTCCCCTTCACGGGGACCTGCTTGCCGACGTCCGCCGCCTTGCCGAATTCCTTGTCCAGCGCCGTGCTGAACGCGGTCGCTGCATCCGAGAGCAGAACCCGGTCCTGCGGACGCTTCGGGCCGGCGAGCGAAGGTTTCACATCATCGAGCGCCAGTTCGAGCGTGTCGGAGAACACCGGATCGTCCATGTCCGGACGCCAGTAGCCCTGCGCCTTGGCATAGGCCTCGACCAGCGCGACCCGGCCGGCATCGCGCCCGGTGTCACGAAGATAGGAGATGGTTTCATTGTCGACCGGGAAGAAGCCGCAGGTCGCGCCATATTCTGGTGCCATGTTCGAGATCGTCGCGCAGTCTTCGAGCGACAGATTGGCAAGGCCGGGGCCGTAGAATTCGACGAACTTGTCGACCACGCCCTTCTTGCGCAGCATCTGAACCACGGTCAGCACAAGGTCGGTCGCGGTGGCGCCCTCGGCCATCTTGCCGGTCAGTTTGAAGCCAATGACTTCCGGGATCAGCATCGAGACCGGCTGGCCGAGCATCGCGGCCTCGGCCTCGATCCCGCCGACGCCCCAGCCAAGCACGGAAAGCCCGTTGATCATCGTCGTGTGGGAATCCGTTCCGACGCAGGTATCGGGATAGGCAATCGTCTCGCCGCCTTCTTCCTTCGTCCAGACCGTCTGGCCAAGATATTCGAGGTTCACCTGGTGGCAGATGCCGGTGCCGGGCGGGACAACGCGGAAATTCTCGAACGCCTTGGAACCCCAGCGCAGGAATTCGTAACGCTCGCCATTGCGCTCATATTCCCGTTCGACGTTCTTCTCGAACGAATTGGCATGGGCGAAATAGTCGACCATCACAGAGTGGTCGATCACCAGGTCGACCGGAACCTGTGGGTTGATCGCATCGGCGCTGGCACCCAGCGTCTTGGCGGCGTCCCGCATGGCAGCAAGGTCGACCACGGCGGGAACGCCGGTAAAGTCCTGCATCAGCACGCGGGCCGGGCGATAGGCAATCTCGTGGTCGGCGGAGCCGCGGGTGTCCAGCCAGCCCTTGAAGGCCAGGATGTCCGCCTTGGTGACCGTCTTGCCGTCCTCGAACCGCAGCATGTTCTCGAGCAGCACTTTCAGCGACGCCGGCAGCCGCGACACATCCCCAAGGCCGTTCTCGGCGGCGGCCTGAATGGAGTAATAGGCGTATGTCTTGCCTGCGGCCGTAAGGGTGCGTTTCGATTTGAAGCTGTCGAGAGACGGCATGGGACGGGATACCTCGCGTCTGGAGTGAATCGGGGCCGCAGAATGTAAGGGGCGGCGCGTGCCCGTCTCATATAGGGCGTAGGCCCTTGATGCAATTGGCTGATGGGGCCCGTACCCAGCGTCAAACCGCCTGTTTGCGCGGGCAGGCCGAGCCGGTACAAGACGGGCGAACCGCTCCAACCGGAAACCGCCCGTCATGCCCTTGTCCGCCCAATATTGCCGGAACCCGCTGCGCTGACCGCGCCGGACTCCCCCCTTCTGTCGGCCAGCAGCCTCGGAATGATCCGGGGAGAACGCGTGCTGTTCACCGGTGTTGGCCTGCAGGTTCATGCGGGCGAGGGCGTGGTCCTGCGCGGCGCAAATGGCACCGGAAAGACAACCCTGCTGCGGATTCTGGCAGGCCTGACCCGCCCGGAAGCAGGCGACGTCGTCCGCGCCGCGCCGCATCACTGGATCGGACACAAGGACGGGCTGAAGCCGCACGAGACTCCCCGGACGCATTTGCGGCTCTGGGCCAGGGCATGGGGCTCGGATGCTGATCTGGACGCGCTTCTTGTCCGGATGGGTCTTTCCCGACCCGCCGACGTGGCGGCCCGCTACTTGTCGGCAGGGCAGCGGCGGCGGACCGCGCTTGCCCGCCTGCTCCTCGTGAACCGGCCGGTCTGGCTCCTCGACGAGCCTTTCACCGCCCTCGACAGTGCCGGGCGGGACCTTGTCCTGTCGCTGATTGACGGCCATTGCCGCACCGG
>JBGSKI010000257.1:0-6378 GCA_041741315.1 Hyphomonas sp.
AATCACCTGTTCCGCGCCAGTGGTCGACCGCCGGGAAGTCGGCATGGACGTCGTCTACGAAGGCATCCGCTTCGCGCCGGCCGACATTGCCGCGCAGGCAAAGGCGGCGGACGCGCATGTCGTCGGCCTGTCGATCCTGTCGGGCAGCCATCTCGATCTCGTGCGTGAAACGCTCGCCGAACTGCGCAAGCTCGGCCTCGACCGGGTGCCGGTCGTCGTCGGCGGCATCATCCCGCCGGAAGACGCCCAGGCCTTGCGCCAGATGGGCGTTGCGCGCGTCTACACGCCGAAGGATTTCAAGATCACGGGCATCATGGGCGACGTCGTGAAGATCGTCGAGAAGGCCTGGCTGGTGACGGGCTGAGTTGCCGGGGCGGGGCAACGCCGCTAATCGATTCCTTCTCCAGAAGGATGATGCGTCATGCCGAACGGTCCCGTGTTCGAACTCGGTTGGGAAGAGTGGCTGGCGCTGCCGGACCTCGGCCTGCCTGCGATCAAGGCCAAGATCGATACCGGCGCCAAGACCTCGGCCCTGCATGCCAGCGTGATCGAGCCGTTCGGGCCGGCCGCCAGCCCGCAGGTGCGCTTCCTGATCCAGCCGGACCCGAACAATCCGGCGCTCGAAATCACCTGTTCCGCGCCAGTGGTCGACCGCCGGGAAGTCACCAGTTCGAACGGCGAGACCGAACTGCGCTATGTGATCGAGACGAATGTCGACATGGGCGGGCGGCGCTGGCCGATCCAGCTGACCCTGTCGAACCGCGAGACGATGACTTACCGGATGCTGTTCGGGCGCGGCGCGATCCAGCCGGACATGGTGGTTGATGCGAACGAATCCTTCCGCCTGCCGCAGCTGGACTATAGCCTGTATGCCGGCCTGCCGAAGCGCAAGCCGGTCCGGCGGCCGCTGCGGATTGCCCTGCTGACGCGGGAGCCGCGCAATTATTCGAGCCGGCGGCTGGTCGAGGCCGCGCGGGCGAGGGGGCACGTCATCGAGATCATCGACACGGCGCGCTGCTACATGCAGCTCGGCACGCTGGACCCGCAGGTGCATTATGACGGGGCCGCGCTGCCGCGTTATGATGCGGTGATCCCGCGCATCGGGGCGAAGATCACCGATTACGGCATGGCGGTGCTGCGGCAGTTTTCCAATACGGGGGCGTTCTGCCTCAACCGGGCGGGGTCGATCGGGCGGTCGCGCGACAAGCTGCTGGCGCAGCAACTGCTGGCGCGGGCGAAGATCGCGATGCCGGTGACGGCGTTTGCGCACAGCCCGAAAGATACCAAGGACCTGATCGGGCTGGTCGATGGCGCGCCGGTGGTGCTGAAACTGCTGACCTCGACGCAGGGCAGGGGCGTCGTTCTGGCGGAAACGCGCAAGGCGGCCGAAAGCCTGGTCGACGCGTTCCGGGGGCTCGATGCGAACTTCCTGGTGCAGGAATTCGTGGCCGAAGCGGCGGGCGCCGATGTGCGGGCGTTCGTCATCGGCAACAAGGTGGTCGGCGCGATGAAGCGCCAGGCCCAGAAGGGCGAGTTTCGGTCGAACCTTCACCGGGGCGGGACGGCGTCGAACATAAGGCTGACGCCGCAGGAGCGGGAGATTGCGCGCGACGCCGCCAAGGTGCTCGGCCTGAATGTCGCCGGGGTCGACCTGCTGCAGACCAAGGACGGCCCGAAAGTGCTGGAGGTGAACTCGTCGCCGGGCCTCGAAGGCATCGAAAAGGCGACCGGCAAGGACATTGCCGGCCTGATCATCGAACATCTGGAGCGCGAAGTGCGGCCCCTGTCGCGGGACCGGGAATCGTTCGTCCGCAGCGGCCGGATCAACGTGAACTGAACAGGCGGCCCTTCTCGGTGATCAGCACCACGACGAGGGCGGCGAGGCCGAGACAGACGAAGCCGGTCATCAGCGGCACGGTCGACTTGTCATAGGCAAGGCCGATCGCCATGCCGATCAGGCTGGAGACGGTGGTGGTCGCAAAACCGTAGGCTGCCGAGGCGGTGCCTGCGATCTTGCCGAGCGGCTCCATGGCGAGTGCCGAGAAGTTCGAGCCCATCAGGCCGAAACAGGCAAACGTGACCATGAACAGCGGGTAGAACCGGTAGAGGTTCTCGCCGAACAGGATCGTGCTGATGGCCGAGACACCGGCGAGCAGGGTGAACAGGACGAGCGCCGTGTGGCTGATCCTCCGCATGCCGACTTTCTCGACCAGGCGGGAATTGGTGAAATTGGCGCAGGCCAGCATCCCGGCAATGCCGGCGAACCAGAAGGCGAAATCACCGGTACGGCCGAAGACCTCGACGAAGACCTGCTGCGAACTTGCGATGAACGAGAACAAGGCCCCGAACACGATTCCCGAGGCGCACATGTAGCCGAACGTGACCGGCGTCCTGATCACTTCGGAATAGGCGCCGAGCGCGTTGAGGACATTCAGCGGCCGGCGGTTCCCGGGCAGAAGGGTTTCCGGCAGGCGGAGGTATGTCCAGGCCAGCATGATCACGCCGAAAATCGCGAGGACGCCGAAGATCCATTCCCAGGGCGCGACGAACAGGATGACCTGTCCGAAGGCCGGCGCGATGATCGGGACGATCATGAAGATGGTCATGACCAGCGACATGAACCGCGCCATCTGGCGGCCGGCATAGAGGTCGCGCACGATCGACACGGCGACGAGGCGCGCGCCGGACGAGAACACGCCCTGGATGAAGCGCGAGGCGAGGAGCAGATGGAACTCGCGGATGGTGATGCAGAATACCGCCATGACGATGTAGCCGATAAGGCTGATGAACAGCGGTCCGCGCCGGCCGAAGCGGTCGGTGATCGGGCCCCAGAGCAATTGCGGCGCGCCGAAGCCGAGCACGTAGGAGAAGATGATCAGCTGCTGGCGGTTGTCGCTCTCGACGTCGGCCGCGGTCAGGCCCACCGCGTGCGCGATCTGGTTCAGGGCGGGCAGCATGATGTCGATGGCGAGCGCGTTGAGCGCCATCAGGCCGGCGATCATGACGACCATTTCGGCGCGTCCGGGGACAGGCCGGCGGGTTTCCAGCGCGGTGGGCGACGGCGCGTTGCGTGCAGAATCCGGCATGGCCCAGCCCTTTCCCGGTTGGCGTTACAGGGAGGTGGTATCTGGACCGCAGAGCCGCGCTTGCCTAGGCCGGGAGGTGAAAAAAGCGGCTGAAACGAAAACCCCGCCATGAGGCGGGGCTTTCAGGTCACAGATGGTGCGGCGCTGGCCTAGACTTCCGGCCGGACAATCTGGTTGCCGAGATTGAACAGGACCTGTCCGGCATCGAAATAGGCCGCGTCATCGGGCTTTTCGCCCTTGCCCATGATGATTTCCGCCGAAGCGACGAAACTGGTCGATTCGCGATATTCCGGCGGGCCGTCCCAGTAGGGATCGTAGAATCCGAACGGGCTGTACCGGCCGGGCCGGCGATAGGGATTGGCGAAGAAGGCCGAGCGCGGCCCGTAATACCGGTAGTCGCAATAGAAATAGTCGAAGAAGGGGTCATAGCCGCCGATCTGCGTGACCCGTGTCTTGGCGTCGGTATCGCGGTGGACAACGCGGAAATGGTCATAGCCCTGCATGCGGGTCAGTTCCGCCGCGCGATACAGGAGATAGGTCTCGACCGTCTTGCGGTCGGTCAGCGAGTTTCCGGCGAACTGGACCTGGAACCGGTTGGTTTCGATCTGCTGCTCGGAATAGCCTTTCGGCGAAGTGGTTGCGGGTTGGTACGGCGTCGCCGTCGCACATGCGCCAAGCACAGCGAGCGCGGCAATCCCGGCAATCAGGTTCATCCTGGACATCGGACACAAGCCTCCAGCTTCGTATTCCTCTTTCATATATGGCGGGGCAAAGCTGAATGCCAGTTGAACCGGGCAGAGGCGCTGACGCCGTTCCTAAAATTTCGGACACTTGGCGTATCTGGCTTGCTCCCCCGGAATGGCGGTCTAGGTTCCTTTGCAAACAAGGAATTGCGCGATGGATCAGACCTTCCGGAGGTTCCAATGGCGGGGTGCCGGGTTCAGAAGCCTTGCCGGCGCGGTTCTTCTGGCGGGTTGCGGGGGCGGGTCGTCCAGTCCGCCGCCTCCACCGCCGCCGCCCGCCAACCGGGCACCGGTGTTTACATCTGCCAGTGCGGTCACCGTGAACGAGAACACGACCGGCACGGTCTATACGATGGCTGCATCCGATGCGGACGGCGATGCGCTGAATTTTTCGGTGGTCGCCGGCGGGGACGAGGCGGCGTTCGTCGTGGATACGGCCGCCCGGACTGTAGCGTTCGCGACGGCCCCGGATTTCGAGGCGCCAGCCGACGCCAATGGCGACAATGCCTATTCGCTGACGTTCGAGGTGCGCGATCCGGGCGGCCTGACGGCGCGGCTGAACGTGACGATCACGGTCGCCAACCTTGTCGAAGGCATGGCGCTGACCCGGGTCGGATCGGGATTCAGCCAGCCGCTGTTTGCGGCGCCGGTGCCCGGCACGGACCGGCTGGCCGTGTTGCAGAAGGGCGGCCGCATCCGTCTGCTCGACCCGGCGACGGGGACGATAGACGGGGTCGACCTCCTTTCGATCACCAACATATCGACGACCAGCGAACGCGGCCTCCTGGGTATCGCCTTTTCGCCGGATTTTGCGACCGACCGGACGTTCTATGTGAATGTGTCGAACGCTGCTGGCGACACCGAAATCCGCCGCTACCGGATGTTCTCTGGTTCCTCCACACAGGCCGATCCGTCCACGGAGGACGTGATCCTGACCGTCGCACAGCCACAGGCGAACCACAATGGCGGCTGGCTCGGCTTCGGGCCGGACGGCTTGCTCTACATCCCGCTCGGCGATGGCGGCGGCGGGGGAGACCCGCTGGAAGTGGCGCAGGACCCGGCGCAATTGCTCGGCAAGATTCTAAGGGTCGATGTTTCCTCGGATGACTATCCGGGAGACAGCCTGCGCGACTATGCCATTCCGGCCGGCAATGCGTTTCCGGGCGGCGCAGGCGGGCGCGAGGAAATCTATGCGCTCGGCGTGCGCAATCCGTTCCGGTGCAGTTTCGACTCCGGCACGGGGGACCTGTTCATCGGCGATGTCGGGCAGGGCGCGGTCGAGGAAGTCGACCGGCTCGGCACGAACGAGGGCGGCGTCAATTTCGGGTGGGACAATCTCGAGGGCACGCAGATTTATGAGGGCCCGGACGATCCGGGCTTCCGCGATCCGGTTGCCGAGTACCTTCATGGCAGCGGCGCGGCGCAGGGCAACTCGATCACCGGGGGGTATGTCCATCGCGGCAATGTCGAGCCGCTGAAGGACCAGTATGTGTTCGCCGACTATGTCAGCGGCAATATCTGGTCGGTGCCGGTGTCGAGCCTCGTGAACGGCACGACCGTTCCGTCGTCCGCCTTTGTGCGGCTGAATGCCGATCTGGTGCCCGATGCAGGAACGCTGAGCGGGATTGCGAGCTTCGGTGAAGACAGCGCCGGCAACCTTTACATCGTCGCCATCGCTTCGGGCGACATCTTCCGGGTCGACAGCGCGCCGTAAGTGCTGGTCGCAACAGCCGCAAAAAAAGGGCGGCCCGATGAGCCGCCCTTTCCGTTTCAATCCTGTCAGGCGCGATCAGGCGGCCTTGTAGCCGATGACGGCTTTCACTTCGAGGAATTCCTCGAAACCATGCTCGCCCCATTCGCGGCCATTGCCTGACTGGCCGTAGCCGCCGAAGGGCGCGGCGAAGTCCGGATTTGCTCCGTTCACGGCAACCTGGCCGGCGCGGATCCGGTTGGCGATGGCATAGGCGTCCTGCTCCGGGCCCTGCACGTAACCGGCAAGGCCATAGACGGTGTCGTTCGCCATCTCGACCGCATCGTCCACCGTGTCGTAGGGCAGGATGCAGAGCACCGGGCCGAAGATTTCCTCGCGCGCGATGGTCATGTCATTGGTGACGTCGGCAAACACGGTCGGGCGGGTGAAGTAGCCCTTGTTGAAGCCTTCCGGACGGCCGGTGCCGCCAGCGACGAGGGTTGCGCCTTCGTCGATGCCTTTCTGGATCAGGTCCTGAACCTTCTGGAACTGGCTGCCATTCGAGATCGGGCCGATGGCACCCGGGGTGGCTTCCGAGGGCATCATCACTTTCACGGATGCCGTGACGGCCTTCGCGATTTCGATGGCCTGGCCCTGCTGGTCGCGCTGGATGAACATCCGCGACGGCGCGTTGCAGGACTGTCCGGTATTGGTCATCATGTGCATGATGCCGCCGGTCACGGCCTTCTGCAGGTCGGCGTTCGGCAGCACGATGTTCGGGCTCTTGCCGCCGAGTTCCTGCGCAACGCGCTTGACGGTCGGGGCAGCGGCCTGCGCGACGAGCACGCCGGCGCGGGTC
>JBGSKI010000258.1:0-5797 GCA_041741315.1 Hyphomonas sp.
CCGGCCGGCACGGACGCCGTCGAGCGGCTCGTCGCGCGCCTTACGTCAGGCCGTCCGTTTGCCGGGGCGACGCTGGCAGGCGTTGTGGTAAAGCGGGACGGGGACGGGCTTGTCCTGCGGGCGGAGGCGGCCAATCCCCAACCGGGAGTGGACAAACTCGATCAACGTCTGGCGGCCCTGCGAACGGCTTGTTCAGGTAATCCGTGACAAAACATCCACAGGCGCAGCAAATGAGTCGTTTTTGCCCGGGGCCGGTCCTATGTTACGTTCGAATAAGACTTCCAAAATGCGAGTGCTGATATGAATGTTCGGAACCTGGCCATCTGGGGCGCGCTGGCCCTGCTTGTGATCGGCATGGCGGTGGCCATGGGAAGCAATCCGCAGGCGGCACGTGCCGACAAGACCAAGCTCTCGGAAATCTACCGGCTGGTCGACAGCGGACAGGTCACCGAGGCGACGCTCGGCAACGAGCAACTGATCGTCAAGACCAATGACAACCGCACGCTGGTCAGCGAATTGCGGGCGCTCGACATGAGCACGCAGGATTACCTGCGCGAGCATAACGTGCCGTTCACGGTGGATGGCGACAGCGGCAAGAACACGTTCGCCTCGCTGATCTTCTCGATCCTGCCGATCATCCTGATCGTCGGCTTCGTCTTCTTCATGATGCGCCAGATGCAGAGCGGCGGCGGACGCGGAGCGATGAGCTTCGGCAAGTCGCGGGCCCGGCTGCTGACCGAGAAGCAGGGCCGCGTCACGTTCGACGATGTGGCCGGCGTCGATGAAGCCAAGGAAGAGCTGCAGGAGATTGTCGAATTCCTGCAGGACCCGTCCAAGTTCCAGCGCCTCGGCGGCAAGATCCCGAAAGGCGCGCTGCTGGTCGGCCCGCCGGGCACGGGCAAGACGCTGCTGGCCCGCGCCGTTGCCGGTGAGGCAGGCGTGCCGTTCTTCACGATTTCCGGTTCGGACTTTGTCGAAATGTTCGTTGGCGTCGGTGCCAGCCGCGTGCGCGACATGTTCGAGCAGGCCAAGCGCTCGGCCCCTTGCATCATTTTCATCGACGAGATCGACGCGGTCGGGCGGTCGCGTGGCGCAGGCCTCGGCGGCGGCAATGACGAGCGCGAGCAGACGCTGAACCAGCTGCTCGTCGAGATGGACGGCTTCGAAGCCAATGAAGGCATCATCCTGATCGCCGCGACCAACCGTCCGGACGTGCTCGACCCGGCGCTGCTGCGCCCCGGCCGGTTCGACCGTCAGGTGACCGTCGGCAACCCGGACATCATCGGCCGCGAAAAGATCCTGCGCGTGCACATGCGCAATGTGCCGCTGGCCAAGGACGTGGATTCCAAGACGATTGCGCGCGGCACGCCCGGCTTTTCCGGTGCCGACCTTGCGAACCTTGTCAACGAAGCTGCGCTTCTGGCGGCCCGCCGCGGCAAGCGCGTCGTGGCGATGGCCGAGTTCGAGGATGCCAAGGACAAGGTCCTGATGGGGCCTGAGCGCCGCTCGATGGTGATGTCCGAGAAGGAAAAGGAACTGACGGCCTGGCACGAGGCCGGTCATGCCATCGTGGCGATGAAAGTTCCGGCGGCGGACCCGGTCCACAAGGCGACGATCATTCCGCGCGGCCGGGCCCTCGGCATGGTCATGCAGCTGCCGGAAGACGACAAGTTGTCAATGTCCAAGATCGAGATGACGAGCCGCCTTGCCATCATGATGGGTGGCCGGGTCGCAGAGGAACTGAAATTCGGCGACGATCATGTCACCGCCGGCGCAGCCTCCGACATCCAGCAGGCAACCCGACTGGCGCGCGCCATGGTCACGCGCTGGGGCTTTGCCAACACGATCGGCCCGGTCGATTACGGTTCCGATCAGGGCGATGTGTTCCTCGGGCAGCAACTGGTGCAGTCGAGCCATGTCTCCGAAGAGACCTCACGCAAGATCGAGGAAGAAGTCCGCAAGCTGATCCAGACCGGCATGGACGATGCCCGCCGCATCATGAGCGAAAGCCGCAGCGAATGGGCGGCGATTGCCGAAGGCCTGCTGGAATACGAGACACTGTCGGGCGCGGAGATCGCCGAACTTCTGAAAGGCAATCCGCCGAGCCGGCCGGATATTTCCGATGACGAGGGCGCGCCGAGCCCGGCCGTGCCGGTGATCGGCAAGCGCCGCAGGCGCAAGGATGAAGGCGGCGAACCCGCCGGCGATCCGGAACCCAATCCGGCCTGATAACAGACCAGAAAACAAAAAAGCGCGCCGGGCAACCGGCGCGCTTTTTTCTTTTTGGCTGACAAACCGCTGTTGCGATCAACAGGGAAGGGTCAGGAAATCGATTCGAGGACCTGTTCGGTGTTCGGGGCGAGTACCCAGATGCCGCCTGCGGAGGTCACGATCTCTTCCCATTTCGCCAGCCGGTCGAAATAGGCTTCCGGATTTGCGGAGTCGCTGCGCAGCTTGGTCACATTGGTCGCGATGACGGTAATGCCCGTCAGGTCGATTGCGAGGTCGCGGGTGTCGCAATCAGGCGCGGTGTCTTCGACCATGTCGGAGAACACGACAATGTATTTCGCATCCTTGCCGCTTTGGGCGAGTTCGAACGAGGCGTATTTGAGCGCGCCGCGGATGTCCGTGTACGATGTGGCCTGGAACGTGTCGCGGTACTGGTCGAGCTGGCGGAAGATGTCCTGCTTGCGCATCGCGGCGCGGCTCGGGGTCGATGGCAGGGTCGAGCGCAGGACGACATTCTCGTCAGAGAAGCTGCAGGAGCTGATCTGGGCGAACGTGATCGTGTCCTTCGGGGCGAGCTGGACGGCCATCAGCCGGGACGCCTGCACGGCGGAGTCCATGTTGGCCGCATAGGTGCCGGACGCATCGACGAGGACGAACAGGTCCGTCTCGCTCGACTCGATGAGTTTGACGCCGCAGGCTGCAAGCGCCGCGACACCTGCCGCGCAGAGTCCGAAGAGGGCGGTTCGTTTCACGAATAGTCACCTCTTGTCGGCTTGTGCGTTCGCCTGACCATCTGCTCGATGGCCAGCGGCAGGAAGATGATCAGGTCATAGAGCCGCAGCAGGAACAGGCCGAAGGAGCGGATCGCCGTTGCGAGCACCTTCGAGAGGACCGACAGGAACATCAGGATCTGGTGCGCCGCGAGCCGCAGGATGAACCAGAGATTCTGGACCACGGTCTCGAGCGGAATGGCGGCGGTGGCGAGCAGCCAGGGGATGATCACCGCGAGGATGACCTGCGCCCATAGCGCGAAGCTCAAGGACTTCCCATTCTCGTGCGCATCGTCTTCTTCGCCTGCCGCCGCATCGCCGGCATCCACCACAGGTGCTGTGCCGGCAACAGGGTCGATGCCCTGTGCCAGTTCCTGCGTGCGCTGGTCGAGTTCGATCAGGGCCTCGCGCTGGAAGGCGAGCAGGGCCTCGAAGGCCGAGAAACCGAGCAGGACGACGACCGCTGCGACCAGGAAAACGCGGCGCATGCTGTCGCTGAGTTCGGAAATCTTCATCAGGCGCGTGATGCGCAGCGATTCCATCAGCACGATGCCGGCGGCCGCTTCGAGGAAGATGACGACGATGGCGGCCGTGGTGGGCAGGGACAGGCCGACCACGCGTATATCGTCGCCGACGATTTCGGCCATCGGGCGCTGGATCAGGAAGAAGTTCAGGAACACGCCGAACAGCGCGATCGACATGACAAGCAGCGCGAGGACCCAGGGAATGACGATGGATTCCTTTTCGGCCACGGCTCGGCGGTCGTCGGAATGGATGGCTTCGGAGAATTCGGCGAGGTCGGCATTGATCGACTCGGCAGCCCTGGACAGTTTCTGCTCGCTCTCGTGCAGGCGTTCGATGTTGCGCTGCAGGGCAGGCAGTTCCTGGCGGATCTTCTGGATGTCCGGGCGGACTTCCAGCACTTTGGCCGAGAGGGCCGTTTTCACGTTCTGGACCAGTTTCACGGTGTTCTTGGCCGTGTCCTTGTCGGCCATGGCGCGCTTGATCTCGAGTTCGGCCTCCCGGGACAGGTTGACGTCCGACAGGCTGCGCGCGGCGCCCTCGATCGAGATGGCGCTGACTTCGAGCTTGCCGGTCGCGTCCATGACATTGCCGGTATCGACGCTGACCGTGTTGGCGATGCGGGCATTGTGGCGGTAGAGGCGTTGCTGGTATTCCTCGGCCCGGTGGGCCGCGACCGTCTCGCAGTACTGGTCGTACATGGACTCTCCGGCGGCGCCGAACCAGATCGAAATCCGGGACAGCCAGTGCGAAATCCCGAAGAAGACGGCCTTCAGCACGTTGTGAAGGTTCGGCCGGGCGACCCAGAGCAGGGTGAGGACCAATGCCACGATGACGAGATAGGCGACCCATTGCGCCCATTCAGGCCATGTGCTGAACCAATCCGGCATGACAATGTTCCCGCTCAGTTTCCCGACCCTGACAGGTTGTACCAGAGCTTAACGATTGGGAAAGGCTGGATTTTGCGTCAGGCGACCCGTTCGACCATCATGTGCTTGATCTTGGCAATCGCCTTGGCCGGATTGAGGCCTTTGGGGCAGACCTGCGCACAGTTCATGATCGTGTGGCAGCGATAGAGCTTGAACGGGTCTTCCAGAGCGTCGAGGCGGTCGCCGGTGCCTTCGTCGCGGCTGTCGATCAGCCAGCGATAGGCCTGCAGCAGGGCGGCGGGGCCGAGATACTTGTCGCCATTCCACCAGTAGGACGGGCAGGACGTGGAGCAGCAGGCGCAGAGGATGCACTCATAGAGCCCGTTCAGTTCTTCCCGGTCGGCTTCGGACTGTTTCCACTCCTTCTCCGGCGCCGGCGTGACGGTCTGCAGGAAGGGCTGCACATAGGCGTGCTGGGCGTAGAAATTGGTGAGGTCCGGGATCAGGTCGCGCACGACCGGCTGCGAGGGCAGGGGGCTGATCGTGATGACGCCGCCCGGCAGGTCGTCGAAGCCCTTGGTGCAGGCAATCGTGTTGCGCCCGGCAATGTTCATCGAGCACGAGCCGCACACGCCTTCGCGGCACGAACGGCGGAAGGCCAGTGTCGGGTCGATATTGTTCTTGATGTAGAGCAGCACGTCGAGAATCATCGTGCCGGCCTTGCTCATGTCGACCCAATAGGTGTCCCAGCGGGGCGGCTGGCCGTCTTCCGGGCTGTAGCGATAGATGCGGAACTCGCGCAGCTTTGCCGAGCCCTGCGGCTTCGGCCAGGTCTTGCCTTTGCGGACCTTCGAGTTCTGGGGGAGGGTAAGTTGAACCATCTTCGATCCGATACTTTCTAGTAAACCCGGGCCTTGGGCTCGATATAGGCGATCTCGTTGGACAGCGTGTAATCGTGCACGGCGCGATAATCGAGGCTGACCTTGCCGGCGGTGTCGACCCAGGCGAGCGTGTGCTTCATCCACTTGGCATCGTCGCGCTCGGAGAAATCCTCGCGGGCGTGCGCGCCGCGGCTTTCCTCGCGATTGGCGGCCGAATTCACGGTGACGGCGGCCTGGGCGATCAGATTGTCGAATTCGAGCGCTTCGACGAGGTCGGTGTTCCAGACCATGGTGCGGTCCTGGACGTCGATGCCGGGCAGCTTGCGGTAGACGTCCTCGATCGCATCGACACCGTTCTTCAGCACGTCGCCGGTGCGGAACACGGCGCAATTGTTCTGCATCGCCTTCTGCATTTCGAGGCGCAGCTTGGCGACCGGCTGGTCGCCGCTGGCATTGCGCATCCGGTCGAAGCGGGCGAGGTGGCTGTCGGTGGCCGTCGCCGCAAGGGTCGGCTGGGTCGCGCCGG
>JBGSKI010000259.1:0-21516 GCA_041741315.1 Hyphomonas sp.
GCTGGATGCACTTGCCTGCTGCACTTGGCCGGGTGGCAGGGCAGCACGGCCTGCGCGGCCTCGCGCGCCTGCAGCCACAGATCTATCGCCGCACGCTGGCCGACCTGTCGGCCGTTTACCAGGCGGGTTTTCTGCCCGCACAGGGCGATTATGATATCCTGCATTGCCAATTCGCGACCCTGGCCGAGCATGTCATCAAGCATCGCCGCGCCGGCTTCCTCAGTGGGCGGATCGTGGTCAATTTTCGAGGGTATGACATATCCGAAACCGTCCATGCCTGCGGTCCGCGTGTCTATGACACTGTCTGGCCCGAAGCCGACGGCTTTATTGCCAATTGCGACTACTTCCGCCGTCGGGCCATCGCCATAGGCTGCCCGAAGGACCGCATCCGGGTGGTCGGCTCCGGCATAAGGCTCGACAATTTCCCGTTCGCTCCTGCCGCGCTCCACACGGGCGATGAGCTGAACGTCCTGATGGTCGGCAGGCTGATCGAGCGCAAGGGGTTCCATATTGCCCTGCGTGCGCTCGCCCGCTTCCAGCAATCTTCGGGCATGCGCATCCGTGCTGGCATTGTCGGCGACGGGCCCTTCCGCCCGGTTCTCGAGGCGATCGTCCAGGCATGCAGTCTCGGCGACCATGTGAAATTCCACGGCACACAGACACATGCCGCCATTGCCGCCATCCTGCGTGACAGTGACGTGTTACTGGCCCCGTCCATGACCTGCCCACGCGGCGGACAGGATGCGCCTGTCAACACACTGAAAGAAGCCATGGCGACCGGCCGCCCGGTGATCGCCACACGGCATGGCGGCATCCCGGAACTCGTCACCGAAGGCGAGACGGGATTTCTCTGCGAGGAGAATGATGAGGCGAGCCTTGAGGCGGCGCTGCACCGGCTGGTCGCGCGCCAGTCCGGCTTGCCGCGCATGCTTGCCGCTGCGCGCGCTGCCGTCGAAACCCGCTACGCCCTCGACGCCACCAATGCCGCCCTGCTGCGCACGTACGAAGACGTGCTCGCAGCACACCCGGTTTCCGTACGCACCAAACCAACTCTCAGCAAGGAGGTCGTCTCCGCATGACCAAGGTTTCCAGCTCTTTCCTAAAGGCAACAATCGTCGTCACGGCCCGCGACAGGTTCAGTGTCGCGATCCGTTCCCTGACCTCTCTCGCCGAGACGTCGGCGCAGCCCTACGACCTCATCTATATCGATGCCGGCAGCCCACGGAAGATTGCGGCGGAACTTGAGTCGATCTGCGCGCGGCATGGATTCCGCTACGTTCGCTTCGACACATATCTCAGCGCCTGCCAGTCGCGTAATATCGGACACCGCCTCGCCGCGACGCCCTATGTCGTGTTTGTCGAGAATGATGTGATGTTCACGCCCGGCTGGTTGCAGAACCTCGTCCGCTGCGCCGACGAGACCGGGGCAGACGTGGTCCAGCCGCTGATCTGCGAAGGCGTACCGTTGCACACAGAGATCCACAGCGCCGGCGGATCGTTCACGGACGATCTCGAGGCCTTCCTGAAAGCGCCCAAAGGCACACGGCGGATCGGTGCCGACCACCTGCCGGGTCAGGGCCACAAGATCGGCGACTGGCCGCTGGCGCGCGCGCAGACGCAGATCACGGAAATGCACGGCCTGCTCGTGCGCAAGGACGCGTTCGCCCGGTTCGGCGATTTCGACGAACACATGCCATGCTCGAAGGATCATATCGATTTCAGCATGACCGTGTGCAGCAAGGGCGGGCGCATCTTCATCGAACCCAGTTCGGTGATTACCTTCTGCGTGCCAGGCCGGCACTATCCTGTGACTGCGGACGACCTTGGCATCTACCTGCTTCGCTGGTCGCACGCCTGGCAGATCAACAGCCTGACCCACTTCCAGGCGAAATGGCAGCTCGAGGACGATCCCTATTTCAACCGCTACCGGCCCGTGCCGCTATGGCGCATCCGCGAAGGCGTGGCCAAACAGCTGGCGCGCCAGCTGCCTCTGGTCGGCCGCAGCTGGAAGGTGCAACAGACCGTTTCGGCCGTGCTGATGCCGGTACTCCGCATGATCGGCGACGCGCTGGCGTGGAGATATGCCGCAGCCGCCAAACCCCGGAATCATGACAGCGACTTGCCAGCAGCCACGCGCATGGTCCAAGCCGCCTAATTCCGGGAGCCTTGCAACGGCCGCAGCCGCTTGCCTTGCCTGGTGCCTATTTGCAGCGAAGCAACGGCATCCTGCGGCGACGCTGACCCAGTATTTCTGCTGCGATTCCAATGCCAACTGCCTCGATCAGAGTGTGATACCGCGCTTCCAGATAGCGACCCCGCGCTCACCCGCAATTTCATTGCGGGTGAGCTTTCCGCTGGCTGTCTCAAGCACGCAGGTGAGGAACGCATCGTCTATTTTCGCAGGGTCAGACGCTTCCAGAACTTGCCCGGCGTCGAAATCTATCCAGCGTGGCTTGCGGGCGGCGAGATCGGAATTCGATGCAATCTTGAGGGTCGGCACGGGGCAGCCGAGTGGCGTGCCACGGCCCGTTGTGAACAGGACAAGCGTCGCGCCGGCGGCGGCCAGCGCCGTGCAGGAAACAGCATCGTTTCCCGGTGCTTCGAGCAGGGTGAGTCCCGGAAGGGATTGCCGGCCGGCATAGGCAATGACATCCGACAGAACCGCATGGCCCCCTTTCTGGACGGCACCGAGCGACTTCTCGTCCAGCGTGGTTATGCCGCCCTGTTTGTTGCCGGGTGACGGGTTTTCGTGGACCGGTTGCCCGGCGGCCTCAAAATAAGCCTTGAAATCATTCACGAGACCGGCCGTCCGGTTGAAGACGTTTTCCGAAATGGCGCGCTGCATCAGCAGCGTTTCGGCGCCGAATATCTCGGGGATCTCCGTCAGGATGGCTGCGCCGCCGGCCGCCGTGACGCGATCTGTGAGGCGGCCGAGCAGCGGATTGGCAGTAAGACCGCTGAAGCCGTCCGATCCGCCGCACTTGAGGCCGAGGACCAGTCCGGACAGGGGCACGGATTCCCGCTGGCTGGCCGCAACAAGGGGCATGAGGTCGGCGATTGCATCCAACCCGGATTCCACCTCGTCTTCGACTGCCTGGCTGCGTACCGTGCGGACACGGGCTGGATCGAGGCGGGGTGCCGCCTGGACCACGCCGTCCAGCTGGTTCGACTCGCAGCCGAGGCCGACGAACACGACGCCGCCAGCGTTGGGGTTCATCGCAAGTGCAGCGAGAATGTCCCGGGTCGCACCATGGTCGTCGCCGAGCTGCGAACAGCCGAACGGATGGGTAATGGCGACAATGCCGTCGATCTGACCGGCATAGAGCTGCGATGCCCGGGCGGCGATCTTCTGGCAGGCGATCGCGACGCAGCCGACCGTGGCGATCACCCATATCTCGTTGCGCGTCGCGACCCGGCCATCAGACCGGCGATAGCCCATGAAGCGCTCGCCTGTCGACGCATGTGCGCCAGTGTGGCTCGTCTGCCGGAATGTATAAGTCTCGTGCGAGCGAAGGGCAGTTTCAAGATTGTGCGAATGGACATGCGAGCCCGAAGCGATGGCCTGCGTGGCATACCCGATCGGGTGGCCGAACTTGCGCACCGTACCGCCTTTGGGAATCGCCCGCAGTGCGAGCTTGTGCCCTTTCGCAATGTCTTCACGGAGCAGGGTGGCGGCGCCGGAGACTTCAATCATGGTACCGGACGGCAGGTCTCGCAAGGCCACGGCCACATCGTCCTCCGGGGCAACCCGGATGGCATCGTCGGATCGACTGAGAGAGGATGACGTCATTCTGCGCCCTGCCTCCTTGAATCGGCACCGGCTCTGCACACAATCATTGTCCGCAACAAAACCCAAGCCGATCCGAGTGGAACAGGCCCTGGTCGGTGCCCCAGTCCATGACCAGGCGGGGCCATGCAGCGAGCGAGGTACTGTCGATGCCGCGCAGGCCGAAGCCGTGCCCTCCCCGCTCGAAAATGTGCAGGGTGACCGGCACTCCGGCCTTGCGGAAGGCGTCATAGGCCAACAGGGCATTGTCGACGGGAACCGCCGGATCGTCGCTGGCGTGGAGGATGAAGACCGGCGGGCCGTCCGCCCTGGCGGTGCGCTCGACCGAAAAGGTCGCGAGCTGTTCCGCCGTTGGGGCTGTGCCGATCATGTTTTCGCTGGTCGACCCATGGGTGAAGGGCTGGGCAAGGGTGATGACGGGATAGATGAGCATGGCGGCGTCCGGCCGGGCCGGAAGCATGTCGACGCTGTCCGCAGCCACGTAGATCGGAGCGTCGAAGCGATTGGTCAGCGACCCGGCGAGATGTCCGCCTGCGGAGAAACCCATCACGCCGACCCGGCCGGGATCGATACCGTCTTGTGACGCACGCGAACGGATCAGGCGCATCGCGCGCTGTGCATCCTGCAGCGGTGCGTCGGCACCCGCGGACCAGCCCTGGTGCGGTAGGCGATAGGACAGGACGTAGACGGTCGCTCCGTGCCGGGCGAACCAGCGCGCGCCTTCATGGCCTTCCTTTTCGACCACAACCCATTTGTAGCCGCCACCTGGAATAAGCAGGATGGCCGACCCGTCCGGACGCTGTGGCCGGAACACGGACAAGGCCGGGGCTGTTACGTCGTGCAGGGCATGGTCCGGCAGGTTCCAGGGATTGTCTCGGGAAACTGCATGCTCCTCCAGGCCCGCTGGCACGCCTCCGGGCGGTCCGTCCGGCCAAAGCGGCACGATTTCGTCGGGCTGGCGGTCCATGTCGACGAGCAGGCTGGTGCCGGTCGCCCCGGGCAACGGGTAGGAGATGATCAGGTCGAGCGGTTCGCTGCCGGTCTGTTCGATGCCCACCCTGGCACCCGCGTAGAGATAGGCGGCCATGCCGCCTGAGAGGTTCGCCGACTCGCTGTCGGACGTGACCCGTCCGGTACCGCTCAAAACATAATAGACTTCGTCATGGCTGATCACATGCGGACCGATGGCGGCACCCGGATACAGGATGCGGCCGCGGAATTCCATCGTCCTTCCGGGAGCCTGATCCGAGAAGCGGATCGCCGTACTCATGCCGATACTGCCGTGCGGCGGGGCTTCTTCTCGCGTCACCTCGCTGGCGGAAATGACAATCATTGGCCGGTAGGATGCAGGCACAGGTGGGGTCGCGGGGACATGCGGTGCGCTGGTACAGGCGGCGAGCAGGGTCGTGGCGGCAAGCAGGATCATCCGCATGGTGAGAACCTCACTTCATCAGGGCCGGCAGGGCGAGCGAAAGCTGGGGAACGAAGGTGATGAGCATGAGCGCGGCGAGCAGTGCGGCATAGAAGGGCCATATCGTGCGCACGGCATCTTCGACGGGTACCTTACCAACGGCCGAGCCGACAAAGAGGACCGAGCCGACCGGCGGCGTGACGAGGCCGATACCCAGGTTCAGCATCATGATGATCCCGAAATGTACCGGATCGACGCCGACCTTCATCACCACCGGTAACAGGATCGGCGTGGTGATGACGATCAGTGGCGACATGTCCATGAAGGTGCCGAGGGCCAGAAGGATGATATTGACGATCAGCAGGACAAGGATCGGATTGTCGGTGGCCGACGTAATCAGGCTGGCGAGTTGTTCCGGCGCGCGAAGGATCGCCAACGCGTATCCGAACGCTGTCGCCGCGCCGATGATCAGCAGAACCATGGACGTGATCTTGACCGACTGAATGGCCGCCTCTGCAAGTTTCGAGAAACCGAGGGTGCGATAGGCGAACATGCCGATCGCGATCGTGTAGATCACGGCGATGGCGGAGGACTCCGTGGCCGTGAAAATGCCGGACAGGATGCCCCCCATGATGATGAAGGCGGTCATCAATCCGGGGATCGCAAACAGGATGGCGCGCATCAGGGCGTGCCAGCCGGGGAACCGGCCCTTCTCGTAGCCGCGCCTCACCGCCACCCGCCAGGCGACCATCATCAGGATCATCGCGGTCAGCATGCCCGGCACGATTCCGGCAAGGAACAAGTCGCCGATCGACACGCCGATACCGCTGGCAGCGGAATAGATGATCATGTTGTGCGAGGGCGGGATCAGCAGCCCGACAATCGCCGACGTGACGGTCACGTTCACCGCATAGTCACCGTCATAGCCGCGCTCTTTCATCAGCGGCATCAGGGTCGATCCCATTGCCGAGGCGCTAGCAATCGCCGAGCCGGACACAGCGCCGAAAAGGGTCGAGGCACCGACATTGACGAGGCCCAGACCTCCTCGTGACCGGCCGAGCGTGCCTTCGGCCACTTCAACCAGCCGCTGCGCGATGCCGGACCGGTACATCAGGTCGCCAGCAAAGATGAAGAAGGGAATCGCCATCAGCGTGAATACGCTCATGCCTGAGGCGAGCCTCTGGAACACAACGATCAGCGGCAGGTCCATGACGAAGAAAGTCGCCATGGCCGACGCGAGCAACGAATAGGCGACTGGCACGCCGAGGGCGAGGAGGATCACCAGCACGCCGGCGAGAACAGCTAGTTCCATTACAAGTCTCCTTCGCTGGCCGGCGGTTCGTCCGACACTTCCTCGAGGATGCGCTCAAGCGAGAACAGCAGCATCAGGGCACCGGCAATCGGCAGGCCGAGATAGGCGACACCGCGAGGCAGGCCGAGCGAGGGAATGACGTGCGACCAGGTCTTCATCACCATTTCGCCACCCCAGAACAGCATCGCGAACCCGCAAAAACCGACGACGGCGTTCGATGCGACACGCATGGCGGTCTGTATGCGCGGGGGCATCGCCGATTCGAGCGCGACAATGCGGATGTGGAAGCCTTCGCGGACGCCCGCCGCAGCGGCGAGCGACACGTACCAGATCATCAGGGTCAGGGCCGCCTGTTCCGACCAGGATGGCGAATGGTTCAGGACATAGCGGCCGAACACTTGCCAGCCGACAATGACCGTCATCAGGCCAAGTCCGGCCGCCGCGATCTTGACGAGCAGGCCGGCAGCCACATGCGTGACCCGTGCGAGCGCCTGTCTCATATGCTGCCTCCCATCGCAAGGATGTCGTCGACCAGCGTGCGTTGCGCCGGCGTGGTCACAAACGTTTCCCAGACAGGGCGCATCCGGCCGGAGAATTCCGACAGATCGTCGACTTCATTGGCCATAACGCCTGCATCGAGCAGGCGGCGGCGGGAATCATCGACTCGCTGGTCCCAGAGTGCGCGCATGTAGCCAACCGACTCGCGGGCACAGGTCTGAACAAGGGCCTGATCGTCCGCGCTCAGCTTGCGCCATCGGCTGAGCGACATGACAAGGATTTCCGGCGCCATGACGTGCCGGGTCAGGCTGTAATACGGGGCCGCCTCGAAATGCCTGCCACTCTCATAGGAAGGCCAGTTGTTCTCGGCCCCGTCGATCACGCCTTGCACGAGCGACTGGTAGACTTCGCCAAGGCCCATCGGCGTCGCGTCCGCGCCGAGCGCGCGGATCATGGCGACATAGAGGTCCGAGTTCTGCACACGGATCTTCATGCCCTTCATGTCGGACGGCGTGCGGATCGGCTTCTTTGTATTGTAGAAGGAGCGTTCCCCGGAATCGTAGAAGCAGAGGCCGACCAGGCCGTGCGGCTGGAGCGAGGCGAGAACGGCATCCCCAGGCGGGCCATCCATCGCCTGGCGCAGGTGGCGGGTCGACGTGAAAAGAAAAGGAAGCGACGGAATGATGGTGAGCGGTTCGATCGAATTCAGAGGCGCGAGGTTGACGCGATTGATGTCCAGCCCGCCAAATGTGGTGATCTCAAGCGTGTCGCGCTCCGATCCGAGCTGCCCGCCGGCGTAGATGCTGAGACTCATTCGGCCGCCGGACCGTTCCTTCAGCAGGCGGCCCATTTGTAAGACGGCCTGTACGGTCGGGTATTCCTCGGGGTGAGTGTCGGCGGTCAGGAAGGTGCGCCCTCCCCTGCCGCCACAGGCGGTGAGCGAACCCGCCGCGGCACTCGCAGCGATCCATTCCCGGCGGGTCAGGCCACGCCGCGCGCTGGCGGTCCTGCCGGTCACCATGTCCTGCCCCGGTTCAGGCTGGCGGCGCACATGCTGTCATTCCTCCTGTACCGGCCATCTCGCGCAGCTTGCCTGGGTGAAGCTGGGGGACCGGATTAGCCTATGGTAACCGGTGTCATGAAATGCGCAAGGACATCCCGTTCATGTGCCCCACTGTGTGAAAGGTACTTTGGCGAACAGTTCGCGTTCGCCCTTGCGGGGGTCGTTGACGAGCCGGGTTTCGGTATCGAATACCATGGTTTGCCGGCAGGGCAGCGTGTGGCGCATCCAGTCCGGCAGGCCGGCATGGTTGGGATTTCCGGACCGAGCCATCGAGATAAAGGCCCCCGATAACTCTTTCGCAACGCGCCGCGCCTCGGCGGTATCCGGCGGCGTGAGGCTGCCCGAGGCGGCAGCCAAGTCGAGATTGTTGAACGCGAAGGCAATGTCGAACGCATGCGGCGCGCCCCATTTGCCTCCATCGACCGGGGAGCCGAGATTGAACTGATAGACCCAGGTCGGGCCGCATTCCCGCGCCCGGGCGTCGGCCTCCTCGACCTGCCCACGCCAGGACCGGCCTGCGGTCGTCGCGGCGAAGAACACATCCGACGGCGAATAGTCCGGATAGAGTTCACGATAGCGCGCAATGACTTCGCCAGGGTCGATGTCGCACCGCATGTGCCGCACGAGGCGGGCCGGCAAATCGGCCCAGTCCAGGTCGAAACTGTCGGGCTCCCGTCCGCCAATCAGGTTGCGGGTCTCCCATTTCGTATTGCCAAGGATCATTGGCAGTGCGGCCGACTGTGCCGGGGCGTCCGGCCAGAAAGGATGACGCGTCAGAAGGCGCCCATCCAGGACGGGGCCGAAATACAGACCCTGCTCCGGGTTGACCGGATCGCGGCTCGACAGGGCTTCGACCAGCTGCTCGATGGGAACGCGGCGCAATGCTCCGGTATCGTCCGGCGCGATGCCAAGCGTGTCGAGATAGGCGCGGGCTCGCAATTCCCCATTCAGCGGACCGCAGGCCGTGACCTGCTGGCCGCTCATGGTCGCAGCAGTGTGGAACAGGCCGCGCGCCGGAGTAGCTGCCATCAGGGTTGCGATCTTTGCGCCGCCGCCAGATTGTCCGAACACGAACACACGCGACGGGTCACCGCCGAATGCTTCGGCATTGTCGCGCACCCATTCGAGCGCGAGGACGAGATCCCACATGCCCGCATTGCCCGAATCCGGGAAATCCGGATTGAGACGCCCGAGGGAGAAGAACCCGACCGCATTCAGGCGATGGTTGAGCGTGATCACCACGACATCGCCCTGATTGACCAGCGCGGAGCCGTCGTAAAGCTGGGACGATCCCGATCCGGACGCATAGGCGCCACCGTGGAAATACAGCATTACAGGGCGCTTTCCGCCGTCACCAAGGGCCGGTGTCCAGACATTCAGGAACAGGCAGTCTTCGCTGGTCACTTCGCCCGTACCGCTTTGCGGACTTGCGGCACCAAAGTCGAACGCGTCCTGCGTGTCGGTCCAGCCCTGAGGCGCGGCGGGGCGGGCGAAGCGGGTCGTGGCCGTGTCGGCACCATAGCGCACGCCCTTGAAGACCGCGACATTGCCGTTCCGGTATCCGCGCACCGGGCCATGCGCGGTCATCACTTCCGGGTGGTCCGGCAGGCGCGCGGTAAAGCCGGCAAGCGGCAGCGACGCTGCCACCAACGCGCTTGTGCGGAGCAGGGTGCGTCGGTCTATCATCGCTTCTTCCTCCCGTATCCGGAATCCAGCCTCAACGCCGGACGTCCAGATTGCCGTTCCCGAACATGTCTTCGATATCCGCGACGGATGCGATCATGAAATCGCCGGGAACGGAGTGTTTGTAGGCACCTGCCGCCGTCGCGAATTCGATGGCGCGTTGCAAAGACTGGCCCGCGGCGATGGCGTGCAGCAGACCCGCCGCGAAGGCGTCGCCGCCGCCGATACGATCGACAATGCCGGGTAAGTCATGGGTACCGGACACAAAGCGGCTGTCACGCGTGACCAGCTCGCCGTCGAGAATGTGGTGATCGGCGCTGACCTGCTGGCGGTGCGTGGCGGCGATCCTGTCGAGGCGCGGGAAAAACTCGAACGCAGCACGGAAGGCCGATTCACGGTCGGGGAAGTCCTGACCGAGGATAAGGCTGAGGTCGCGTTCGTTGACGAAGGCGAGGGTCGCGGCGGAGAGGATGCGCTTCAGTACCGCGGGGCCGTCGCCACCCCAGGCCTGCCAGAGTTGGGAACGGTAATTTCCGTCGAAGGACACAGGCAGGCCGAAGTCCGCCGCCGCTTCGGCAGCCGCAATGGCGGCGGCGGATCCGTTGGCTCCGGTTGCCGGGGTGACACCGGACAGGTGAAGCAGGCCGGTACCGGCGAGGAGCGAGGGCCAGTCATAACCTGCGGGGTCCGCCTCTGTGAAGGCGCTCCTGGCACGATCATAAATGATGCGCGACGGGCGGCGAACGGCACCGGTTTCGAGGAAGTACAATCCCATCCGGCCGGGCGCGAGGCGGATGCCGGTCGTGTCGACGCCGAACTGGCCAAGTTCCCGCAACGCTGCTGCGCCGAGCGCATTTGACGGAAGGGTCGAGACCATGCCTGCCTGATGACCGAACTGGGCAAGCGCCAGCGCCACGTTCGCCTCAGCCCCGCCAACGTGCACCGTCAGCGTGGGCGTCTGGAGCAGCACTTCCCGGCCTGGCGCCCCAAGGCGCAGGAGGAGTTCGCCGAAGCATGTGAACCGGGCCATGCGCTATCCTTGTGCCGGCTGGCGCACGGCTGGCCGGGCGGTATCAGCGGGCAAGCCAGCCTCCATCGACCGGCAAGGTAATACCCTGCACATAGTCGGAGGCGGATGAGGCCAGGAACACTGCCGCACCGCCGAGATCGGAGGGGTTGCCCCACCGGCCCGCAGGAATGCGGCCAAGGATTTCCGCGTTGCGCGTTTCGTCGGCCTGAAGGGCCGCAGTATTGTTGGTCGCGAAATAGCCCGGCGCGATGGCGTTCACGTTGATGCCGTGCTTGGCCCATTCATTGGCGAGAATCCTGGTCAGGCCTGCCACGCCGCTTTTAGATGCCGTGTAGGACGGCACCCGGATGCCGCCCTGGAAGGAAAGCATGGAGGCAATATTGATGATCTTGCCGCCGGTTCCCGATGAAATCATCTCGCGCGCGGCCGCCTGTGACAGGAAGAACAGTGTACGGAGATTGACGTTCATGACCGCATCCCATTCCTCGAAGGTAAAATCGATCGAATCATTGCGCTTGATGATGCCGGCATTGTTGACCAGGATGTCGACCGAGCCGAGCGCGGCCTTGGCATCGGCAATGATTTCCCCGACATGGTCTGCCGAAGCGAGATCCGCCTGAACGGCATGCACCTTGCGGCCGAGCGCGCAGATCGCATCGAACGTCTCGGACGGCGGCGACCGGCCGATCAGCGCGACATCCGCGCCCGCCCCTGCCAGCGCCACGGCAAGGCCTTGTCCAAGGCCTGTATTGGCCCCGGTGACGATGGCCACCTTTCCGGAAAGATCGAAAGGGTTTTGCATCATCCCCTGCCCTATTTGAGCTGGCAGATGTCGAGAACGTTCAGGTCGGTATAGTCAAGGTTTTCCCCGCCCATCGCCCAGATGAAGGTGTACGACTTGGTGCCCGAACCCATGTGGATCGACCAGGGCGGCGAGATCACCGCCTCGTCATTCGCCATCACGATGTGACGGATATTGTCCTGTTCTCCCATGAAGTGGAAGACGCGGTCGTTTTCACCGAGACCGAAATAGAAATACACTTCCGAGCGGCGGTCATGAAGATGGGGGGGCATCGTGTTCCACACACTGCCGGTGTTAAGCACTGTCAGGCCAAGCAGGAGCTGGCAAGACTTCACCGTTGCCGGGACAATGTACTGATAGATGGTCCGCTCATTGCTCTCGGCAAGCGAACCGCGTTCCAAAGGCACGGCCTTGTCGATCGAGATCTTGGCGACCTCGTAGCGCGCGTGGGCCGGGGTTGACGTGAGGTAGTATTTGGCCGGCGCACCGGCGCTGTCCGATTTGAACATGACGGATTTCGTACCCATCGGCAGGTATAGTCCGTCCTTTGGTTTCAGGGCATGATCCATTCCATCGACGGTGACGGTGCCACTGCCGGAGCCGACATTGATGACCCCCATTTCACGGCGCTCGAGAAAGGGCTGGCCCTCAGCAGAGGCGGGCTCGGTCTGCACCGGGAGTACGACCGGTTTGGAGACCGGCATGGCCCCGCCGATGACGAACCGCTCGTTATGGGAATAATTGAGGTTCACGGTGTCGGCCACAAACAGGCTGCTGACGACATAGCGCTCGCGGAGCTTCTCGTTGTCGACCGAATCCATCATGTCCGGATGGGTTGCGTGATAGACCTTGCTGAACATGGCCCGCTCCTCCTGTTGCATTTTCTGCGGCGCATCGCCGGTGATTTTGGTAACCGGTGTCATAACATTCCACCATCCGTGTTGCAAGCAGCCGGGACCCGCGTCACGGTGCCTGGGTGGATTCCCGCACAACCAGTTCAAGGGCAAGGGAAATCACCGGCTCGCGTGCAACCTCGTTCTCGTCACCGCGCTCGATGAGGAGGGTCGCTGCAGCGCGCCCGACGTCCCGGATCGGCGACCGGACCGTTGTCAGCGGTGGCCAGATGCGCGAGGAAATCGGCGTATCGTCGAAGCCGACAATCGACAGGTCCTCGGGGATGCGCAAGCCGGCCTTGCGGGCCGCGACATAGACACCAACGGCCATTTCATCGTTCCCGGCGAAGACCGCTGTCGGGCGGTCGCGACGGTTGAGCAGGCGCGTTGCGCAGGCAACGCCCGAATCGAACGTGTAGGCGCCCTCCAGAACCAGCGCTGGATCAAGCTCTATTCCGTAGGCTTGGAGGCCCTTGCGGAATCCCTGCAATCGTTCGTGTGCCGAGCGAAACGACGACGGGCCGTGGATGTGCCCGATGCGCTTGTGTCCGAGCTGTGCGAGATGGCTGGCGGCAAGCTCCGCGCCCTGAGCATCCTGTGTGCGGATGCTGCGCAGCGGGCTGTCCAGATTCACCGAAGCAATACGGACATAGTCGCAATCGAGGGCGTTCAACTCAGCCGCCAGTTCGTCATCCTCCGACACCGAAGGTGTTAGAATGATGCCGTGCGGCTTGTGCAGTTCGACAAAGCTGAGCACGCGGTCGCGGTAGCCGGATTCACTTCGGTCGCAGGGTCGCAGGACAAGCTGGAATGGCGTTTCGTCGAGCGCATCGAGCACACCACGCTGCATGTTGACGACATATTGCGGGCTCGGGTTATCGTAGACAAGGCCGATCAGGAACGACCGGCGGAAGGCCAGCGCCCGGGCCTGTGGATTCGGCCGGAATCCGGTGTCCGCAATGATCTGCTTGACCTTCAGCCGGGTTTCCTCGCGCACCAGCGGGGATTCGTTTATCACGCGCGATACGGTCTTCTTGGAGACATTGGCCATGCGGGCAATGTCGATGATCGTGACCGGTGTCCGGTCCCTGGATTCCCGCTTGTCAGTCATGCAACTGCCCTGCACCGTCTTCGCCGCTCTCCTGCCTACTTAGAGGGTGCCGGACAGTTTCATCAAGTGCCGCGCGCCTTCGACGACGCATCGAGGACCGCCCGGCTGTTCGGTTCCATGGTTTCGAGGTTCCAGTCGCCGGGATTGAAAGTCTGTTGCGATGGCGTCTCGACAGGATAACCGCCGACTTCCTGCTGGCTGTCGATGATCCGGCCCCGGCCTTCGGCCACATCGGCAAGAATGCGGACATCGTGCATGTCACGGTCCCATGGCCTCGCGCCAGCATTTCGCAGCACGTAGTTCTCGAGTGCGCTGGCCTCCAACACCGGCAGGCCGGGCGGCAATGCGAAGGGCTCAGCCATCGGCACCAGTTTCGCCTTGCCGGTCGTGTAGCGGCCGATAGCCGGCAATGGCTCGCCCCAGCGGTCGACCGCGATATTGTCCTGGGCATAGAGATCGAGGTCGCCGTCGCCACCCAGCGTCAGCAGCGGCAGGCCATCGAGGGTCGAGAGGCCGGCGCGCATGACATTGCCGATCAGGTTCATCTTGCCGGTTTCGGCGGGCACACGACCCCATTCAAGGCCTTGAAGATTGTAGTGCACGGCCCGCTGGCCCGGATCGAAAATGAAATTGTTGACGATGGAGCCGTGCACGCCGCCCTTGAACAATGGGCTGCGCTCGTAATTGTGGGCGTAGATGTTCCGGTAGATCAGGATTCCGCTGACATTGTCGTGGATCAGGGAACCCTTGGAATGCTCCCCCTTGGCATGCGTGGCATGTGACAGACCCTCCGCGATGAGGTTGTTCGTGTACGCAATATTGTGGGAAGTTCCCATGCGCCAGTCGTCCGGTCCGTCGCCCGTGAACCGCGGCCCGGAGGCCGAGAGATTTTCGTCGGTGGCCCAGCTGAGCGAGCAGTGATCGACAATGACATTGTAGGCTGCAATTGTGGTGATGGCGTCGATGTCCCGCCCGCTCATGAAGCCTTCGCCGAGATCACCCGGTCGGATGCGCAGGTGCTGGATGATGACATCATGCCCGGTGATCGACAGGCCGCCTTTGATCAGCGTGATCCCTGGAGACGGCGCGGTCTGGCCAGCGATGGTCACATCGGGATTTGGGATCACGACTTCCTCACCTTCAAGGTCGATGACCCCGCCGACCTCGAATACGATGATGCGCGGACCGTCCGCCAGCAGTGCTTCGCGCAGGGAACCCGGACCATCTTTCGACAGGGTCGTCACCTTGATGATGCGGCCGCCCTGCCCGCCTTTAGTGGGGGCGGCATCACCGAACGGACCAAACCATGCATCCTCGGCGCTTGCGACCTCGACAATTGCACGGGTTGGCGTGCGGGAGATCTCGCCTGGCGGAGCCGATGCGTCCGAAACACAGGCCCCGAGGACTGCGAGTGCGCCAGCGGCACCCAGTGCTTTCAGGAAATTGTTGCGATGAACCATCATGCCGCTCTGTAGCTCCCTTGTCGCCGGACATCTCGAATGTGACAACAATCCACATCGTCCGGCAGCGTTTAACGCTTTCTGTGTTTGAAAATGACACCGGTTTCCATTAGTGTCCACCCCAGGACCGGATACGATGTCCGCGGATGAGGGAGCGAACCAGGTTGAGCCATTTGTCACCGCCAGCACAGGCGTTCGTTGCAGCGCGTCTCGGGGCAGTCGCGCTGCCGGACTATCCCGGCCGGATGCCTGAAACGCTGGACGAGGCCTATCTCATCCAGGATGCGGCGATCCGCTCCTGGCCGGTTCCCGTCGCCGGCTGGAAAGTCGGGCGCATCAATGGGGATGACATTGCCCGCTTCGGCACCGACCGCCTGGCGGGCCCGATCTTTAAGGACCAGATATACCGTGCCGGCACTGAAGAAATCGGCATGCCGGTATTTGCCGGCGGATTTGCTGCGGTGGAAGGCGAATGCGTGATTGTTGCCGGCGTGGATGCGCCAGCCGGAAAGTTCGACTACACAACCGCCGAAGCGATCGCCCTGATCGGCGCGATCCATGCCGGCGTCGAAATCGCGAGCAGCCCGTTCAGCGCAATCAACGACCATGGGCCGCTGGTGACGATTTCAGACTTCGGCAACAATAACGGCCTGCTGATCGGCGAGGAATTGCCGGACTGGCGGCCGCTGGACTTCACGCTCATACCGTTCGAAACCGTTGTGGACGGACAGGTTGTCGGTCGGGCCGATGCCAGCATCATTCCAGGCGGCCCCATCGAATCGTTCCGCTTCATGCTGGAAAATGCCGCACGCCGGGACATGCCGTTGACGCGTGGCATGGCGATTTCCACAGGCGCAGTGACCGGCGTGCACGCTGCGCGCATCGGCAGCCAGGCTACCGTGCGGGCTCATGGCACAGCGGACATGCACGTCCGGCTGGTCGGCGCCAATGCCAAACTGCTGGAAACCAGTTCCCGGTAAAAGACGGCAGATCATTCAAACGGATTTGCGACCGTGCCCGCGCGCGGGCGCATCCCCCTATTGCTGCACTGCCGGTCTGGTTAAAGGCCAGACGGAACTGGCCCCGGAGCGGGAGGAATCGCTCCGGGGCCAGCCCCGTCACACCAGAGAAAGTTCGATCCGTTCGGGATCAAAACCTGTAGCGCGCTCCAAACAGGTATTCCGTACCCGTATGGTGGTAGACGTTGACGAGGTCACCCGTGTCAAAGACTTGCTGCTCGAACTCATCCGTCAGGTTGATCGCCTCGAATGTCAGGTCGAGATTGCCGGTCAGTTGGTACGATGACGCAAAGTCGATATTGGTCGTCGAGCCGTAGCCCTGCTCGTCGCGACCTGTCGTGGCGTTCGCAGCCTGCGTGACATAGGCGTCCCGATAGGCGGCCGAGATGCGCGCCGACAGGCGATCCTTCTCGTAATACAGGGTCGCGTTGTAGGCGTTCGGCGAGAATCCGCGGATCTCGTCGGAGTCGACATAGGTATAGTTGCCCTGGAAACCGAAGCCGTCGAACGGTGCCGGCAGGAAGGTGAAAGGCTGTTGGTAGGCGATCTCGAAGCCCTGGACCGAAGCACTGCCGCCATTCTCGACGGCCCGCAGTTCGACCAGCGGGTCACCGCCTGCATCGAGCAGGTTGCGCAGCGGGCTGGACGCCGGCGGCAGCGAAGCCGGAAGTCCGGACTGACTGTAGGGGATCTCCGTGGTTGCCGACCGCGTGAAGAAGCTGTCGACATCCTTGTAGAAGACGCTCAACGCAATCAGCGCTTCGTCGTTGAAGTACCATTCGAACGACGCGTCATAGGTCGTCGCGCGGAACGGATCGAGGGCCGGGTTGCCGGAATTGTAGCGGAACGGAGGACCGTTGAAGCTGTCCAGCGACCCGCCCGGAGTCAGGTTGCCGAGCGATGGACGCGCCATCACTTTCGCCGCGCTGAGGCGGACATAGAAATCGTCCGTCATTTCGAACGTCAGGTTGGCCGACGGCAGGGTATCTTCATATGTCCGCTCGACGGTAACCGTCGTGCCGCTGACAGATCCGGTCGACTGAGTGGTCGTTTCGACATAGCGCACGCCCACATCTCCGCGCACAGGGATCGCGCCGAGTTGGGTTTCGAAATCCAGCTGCACGAATCCGCCGAGATCCTCTTCCTGGACGTTGCGGGTGTTACCTGCCTGAGGCACGCCGGCGATGTCGTAGATGCCGAGAAGGTCTGCTGCGGCCTGGATGTTCGGAATGATCCAGCGCGTGTCGATTCCGCTGGGCGCACCGAGGCCGCTGCCAAATCCGGAGACATAGGACGTGATGTCCGCCGTGATCGGCAGGCCGGGAGCGCCCGTCGGACAGGTGATGCCGGGCAGGTTGCAGACGACCGACCCGAAAGTCGATTCCCGGCGGTATTCTTCCGTGTCGAACTCGAACTGCTTGTAGCTCACGCCGCCTGAAACAGTGAGCGCATCGCTCAGATCGTATTCGAGCGAGCCAGCAATCGTTTCGAACTTGTTGTCGACAAATTGCGGCCGGTCACGGAATTCGGTGAACGCAAATTGTGCCGGATCGGTCACATCCAACGAGCCGAAGTCGATCATCGGCGTATTGCCGTTACCGCGGAAATCATAGGAATATCCGGTAACGGTTCCGACAGCATCGAAGAACATCGTCGTCTGGACCGGGTTTGCGAATTCCGACTTCACGGTGCCTGCAAGGAAATTGCCCCGCAGCGTGTCGGAAAATTCGTGGTCGACGTTGACGGTGAACTGCGTGAAGTCCGTCGTCAGTTCGTCAAAGCGGTTTTCCGACCGGATCGGGTGCGTACCATTGGCCAGCGGGCTGATCGTGAACACACCCGAGTCAATCGTGTTATTGTCCGGATTGATCGTGAAGCTGTTCACATCGATGCGGTTTTCCTGGCTGCGGAAGAATACTTCCAGGTAGGATTCCTCTCGGGTTGCATCAAACTGAGAATACAGGGCATCCAGGGACACCGTCGTGCGGTCGGTCGGCCGGAATTGCAGCGAACCTGTCACGCCGAGGCGCTCCTGCTCATGTGTGAGGCGTCCATAGCGCGGAATGCGCGGGTGGTAGATGGAAGAGTTCACATCGACGTCGGAGCAGTCCGGACCGGCTGGACAGGTCGCTCCGTTCACGGAGCGGAAGTTCGCATCCTGCCAACGTACCGTCGAGAAGCCTTCCTCAAGGATCGTACGGTCGGAATAGGCGAGCGACACGAGCGCTCCGAAGGTTTTCTGGTCGTTCGAGTAGGACAGGAGCCCGGCATAACGCGGGCTGGTCTCTTCCGAAACATCATTGTAGCCAAGCTGAACCGATCCGGCCGCCGTCAGGCCGGCATCATAGTCGAAGGGCTGGGCTGTCATCAGGTCGACGGTTGCCCCGAGGGAGCCCTCCTCAATCGAGGCGGCAGTGGTTTTCGTTACCCTGATCTCATTGAACAGGTCCGAGGCGAACGTATTGAAGTCGAAGCCGCGACCGCGGTTCGATGCTCCGGACGAGTCCGAGGCGCCGGACGTCGCAAGCGCTTCCATGCCGTTGATACGGATGCGCGTGAAGTCGGCCCCCAGACCGCGAACGGTGATCTGGCGCCCTTCCCCGCCGACGCGGTCGATCGAAACACCGGGAATGCGCTGAAGCGACTCGGCGAGGTTGAGGTCGGGGAATGCGGCGATGTCCTCAGCGACGATCGCATCGACGACACCGGAAGAATTGCGTTTCACGTCAAGAGCTTCAGCAAGCGAATCGCGGAAACCGGTTACCACGACGCTGTCGAGTACCCGGTCGTCGCTGTCGACAGCAGACTCTGCCGGTTCGGCCCCCTGAGCGAGCGCCGGAAGCCCAGCGATTACCAGCGCAAGCAGCGATACGCCGGCCTGCGCGCGAAGATTTGGATTCAGCTTCACTCTTCGATTCCTCCCGTTGTTTGTCCCGGATTGACACCGGTGTCATTCCTACCTTTACGACAGTTGCAAAAATATTTCAAGCCGGGCGGGGAACAGGAAATCGCCAAGTGTGCTGCTTGTGCAACACAAACATGGCGCAGATAACCGGAACCGGGCGATCTGCGGCTGTGGAAAGTGTTCGTCGCATTCGAACGCACCGCGCGCATCCCGACGGGGCCACCCGATGTTCGGAATCGGCCATTCTGTCCTGCTGGGCTCCGGGATCGTCCCGTCGATTGGCTGCCAAGGGGCGGTATTGCGAGTGCTGTTGTGCCGGTTAGCTGAGGCTTTGCGGGGCGGCCGGGCATGCTAGGACTTGGCACATGCCGACTGTCCGCCATCCCTTTCGAACGACCGCCCGCGCGATCTGCCTCAGCCTCTTGCTGGCGGCCTGCGGCGCGTCGGGCACACCGGCCAACCTGCAGCTGGGCGAGCGGGGCCGGGTAGTCAGGGTGATCGATGGCGACGCGCTGGTGCTGGACACCGGGCAGAGCGTCCGCCTTGCGGGGATCGAGGCGCCAGCCGGACCGTCAAAAGGCCGCGAGGGCGAGGCGTTCCACGCCGAAGCCAAGCGGATGCTGGAAGACATGGTGCTCGGCCGGGAAGTGCAGCTCGCCTATGGCGGCCTGACGCGGGACCGGTACGACCGCGCGCTGGCGCAGGTCCGGACGGTCGATGCGCTGGGGCCAACCTTCTGGCTCAATGGCGAAATGGTGCAGCGGGGCGGCGCGCGGGTGCGGGTCTATCCCGATACGGCGGCAGGCTGCGAAGGCCTTGTGGGGCTCGAGAACCGGGCCCGCCGGGACAAGGCGGGACTCTGGTCGCTGCGGGTCTATGAGGTTGCGGAAGCTGAGGCGCTGCCGGCAGAGTTCGAGCGGTTCCAGCTGGTGACCGGCAAGGTCACGGCCATGGAGGGGTCGGAAGGTTTCGGTTCAGTATGCGGATTGTCGCTGGAAGGTTCGCCGCTGGTTCTGGAGATCAAGACCGGCGCGGCGGCCTATTGCCAGCTTGCGTCGGGCACGCGGGTGCTGGCGCGCGGGTATGTGCGGGATGGACGGATGGAGGTATCGCACTCACTCGACCTGGAGGTTCTGTCGCACAGCTGAGCGAGAGGGCGTCACGCCTCCGGGATCAGGCCCGCCGCTTCCGGGTCGCCGACGATCCGTTCCAGGGCCTTGCGCAACTTTTCGAGCGCGGCGTGCTCGATCTGGCGGACGCGTTCCTTGGAGATGCCGAGTTCCTGGCCGAGCGCTTCGAGCGTCGAACCCTGGTCGGTCAGGCGGCGCCGGGTGATGACCTGCATTTCGCGCGGGTTCAGGGTCTTCAGCGCATCGGCGATCCATTCGCGGCGGCGGCGCGAATCCGAACGCTGCATGACCAGTTGTTCCGGCATGGCGCCAGTGTCCTCGATCAGGTCCTGCCACTGGCCCTCGCCATCGTCCGACAGCGGCGCATTCAGCGACCGGTCGGATGCCGACAGGCGCGAGGCCATGGATTCAACGTCACGAACCGGCACGCCGAGATGTTCGGCGACCCATTGCTTGTTTTCCCGGGTCATCACGCCGTCGCCGGTATCGTCGATCCGGGCGCGCAGGCGGCGGAGGTTGAAGAACAGGGATTTCTGGGCCGAGGTCGTGCCGGTCCGGACGATCGACCAGTTGCGCAGGACATAATCCTGAATCGAGGAGCGGATCCACCAGCTGGCATAGGTCGAGAAGCGGACCTGCCGGTCGGCATCGAACCGGGCCGCGGCCATCATCAGGCCGACATTTCCTTCCGAGACGAGGTCTGCCATCGGCAGGCCGTAATGGCGGAACTTCGACGCCATCGCGATGACCAGCCGCATATAGGCTTTGGTCAGTTCGTGAAGGGCGGCTTCATCCTCCTGTTCGCGCCAGCGGCGGGCGAGATCCTGTTCATGCCGGGGTTCCAGCATCGGGGCCTGCATCGCGGTCCTGGCAAAACGGCGGTCGGCCGGGCCATGAGTGTCGAACGCGCGGGACAAGAGCTACTCCTCAGGCAGACCGAACCTACACACGCTCTACGTGTGAGGCGGCCGGATGGATCAGGGGAAACTGGATTCAACCCGGAAACCGTGGCGAGCCCGTCGCGGCTTGACCCGATTTGGGAAGCGGGTTTAGGATTTATGCGAACATTCAGGGAACGAAGGGCAAGACATGGCGCGTGACGGGACAGTCCTGCGGGATACGGCCCGTGCAGCGGCGATCGGGCGGGGAACGCTGCGCCTGCTGGCCGGGCTGGGCCTTTGCGGCATCCAGGAACTGACCCTGTCGAACAGTCGCCGGGCCGACATTGCCGCGCTCGGGCCCGGGGGCGAGATCTGGATGGTCGAGATCAAGTCCGGCGTCGCGGATTTCCGCTCGGATTCGAAATGGCCCGAATACGTGCCCTTTTGCGACCGGTTCTGGTTCGCGGTCGACGGGGACTTTCCGCTGGACCTGATCCCGGAAGAGGCTGGCCTGATCGTGGCCGATGCCTT
>JBGSKI010000260.1:0-5930 GCA_041741315.1 Hyphomonas sp.
GGCTTTCCGCCGGCTGCCTTTCACGGCGCCCGCCACCTGATGATCGACGGCAAGGCGAAGGCTGCCCAAGGCGTTCTGGAACTCGCCTGGAAGGCCCGCCCGCACCCCGCGCTGGCACAGCTCAGCCGCCGCCTCGTGCCGCAGGACAAGCTGGAGAACATCAATGCCCGCCTGAAGGCCCTGATCGACGCCAATCCGAACCACCGGGAAAGCCGGATTCTTACGGCGGAACTGGCCATGGACAAGGCCGACTGGGTCGGCGCGATCAAGAACCTTGCCTTGATGGTCGAGGAGAACCCGACGGCGCGCCTCTGCCTGCTGATGGAACGCGCCCTGAAGGGCTATGGCGACCCGGCCGAGGCCCAGCGCTGGGGCCGGATGGCAGCCTCGGCCTCGCGCGAGGCCGACTGGTCGGACCTCGACCCGAAGGGCAATGCGTTCGATTTCGACCGGCGCGACTGGAGCCGCCTCGTCTACACGTTCGGCGATGTCGGCGACCTCGTGCACCCGCGCTACGAAACATATGGCCGGGAACTGGAAGCGGGCCGCGTGCTCGCCCTGCCGGGACCGGAGGAGGAGCGCCTCGCCCCGCCCAGGACGCCCGACCGCCCGCTTGCCCCGCCGCTGGATTATGCCTCCGACGACGACTGACCGGCCCAGCCTGCGGCGTGGCAAAACCGGCTTGCGAAACCCGCCCTCTGCCGGTATGAGGCGGGGTTCCGGAATGGACAGGCCGCTATAGCTCAGCTGGTAGAGCATCGCATTCGTAATGCGGGGGTCAGGTGTTCAAGTCACCTTAGCGGCACCATTTTTCCTGTTGATCCGGCACGCTTTCATTCCAGCACATAGTCTGCCTCCGCGACGTAGCGGTTGGTGCCTTTGGTGGTGTGGCTGGAATAGAGGTGGAAGCGGTCGGCGGTGAAGGTGGCGCCGGAATAGCCGCCATGTTTCTCCATCCAGAGGCGGACGGCGTCGAGCGGGGTGGCGTGCAGGTAGGCAAGGGTGACATGCGGCGTGAAGGGTTGCCGGTCAGGCGTCAGGCCAAGGCGGCGGGCGGCACGGTCGCACTGCGCGGACAGGCTGCGCAGTGCATCGTTCTCGCGCACCCGGGCCCAGACGGCGGTCGGTTCGCGGCGGCCGAAATAGCCTGTGCTCTCCAGGGTAATGTCAAACGGCTGGCAGCGGATCCCGCCCAGGAGGTCGTCGAGGTCCCGCGCGGCGGTGTAGCTCAGGTCGCCGAAGAAGCGGAGCGTGATGTGGAAGTTTTCCTCCGGACGCCAGCTTGCCCCGGGGAGGTCGTCCTGCAGGGCGAGGAGGCCCGGCCAGATATTGTCCGGAACCGGAAGCGCTGCGAATAGTCTGTACATGCTGCCGTCCTGTCGCCGCCCGGCCGGGAGCCTGCCACAATAAGAAAACCCGGCCAATGAGCCGGGTTTTCAGTCGATTTTGCTTGCCTGCGCAAGGGCCGGATCAGCCTGCCAGATGGTCCAGCCTGCTGAAATGCTCCGCCAGCAGGTAGTAGAAGGTCACGCGTGACTTCGTGCCGCCTTCGGGGCTCATTTTCTCGCACACCGCCTTGATGGCGGCATCGAGTTCGCCCTGTGTCTGGGCGAGGCCGAGCTTTCCCCGGCACCATTTCTCCCGGACCCGGTCAAGTTCACCGGAATCGCTGCATGCCACCAGCGAGCTGTCCTTGTTGCGAAGGGCGATGCCCAGATGACCAACGATTCGTTCCGCCGCCGCCTGATTGTAACCCTTCGCGTATTTCTTGATGTTTTCGGCGTATGCCGACGCGTCTGCCATGACTGTCCCCTTAAAATTCCGACGCCCCCAACTGTTGGAATTGCGCCAGCTAGCAAAACTATCCCTAGGGCAAGAGCTGTCAACGCAAAACTGTAATGAAGGCAGCGGGTGCGCCGGGAAAGGCAGAAGAAAGCCGTCAAATACTCCAGTGATCGCTCCGGGCGATTCGCCGTCTCTGAAAGCAGTCGAAGTATTCGTGGCGGGGCGCCTGAGTTCCGGCCGGTCGACTCAGCAAGAGTATTTTGCACGGCCACCGCTATCGGATCGCCGGATTTTCTTGCGAACGGGCACTGGTTCACCCATATTCAGCCCATCATCGGTCGCGGGATTCCGCGCCGGGCCATTCCTAAAGGGAAAAACCTATGAATGAATTCAATCGCGCTTTTTCGCCCCAGACCGGCGCAGGCTCGATGGACACATCGGTCAATGCGGGTCTCCGGGCGTTCATGCTGGGCGTGTACCAGAAACTGGCGCTCGGTATCGCACTGGCGGGCGGCCTCGCCTTCATCGTCGGCACGAACACGTTCCCGGCGCTGACCGAACTGGTCCTGTTCTCGCCCTTCCGGATGGTTGTCCAGTTCGGACCGATCGCGCTGATCCTGGTGTCGGCCTTCGCCATGCGGCGGCCTTCGCCGCTCGGCACGTCTATTCTCTACTGGACGATCGTGTCGCTGCTCGGCCTCAGCCTGTCGGTCTGGATCTTTATGGCGTCGGCAAATATCGAGGGCGCCACACGCGCCGGCACGTCGATGGCGCCGACCTTCGTGACCATCGCCAAGGCCTTCTTCCTGACGGCCTCGGCCTTCGGTGCCCTGTCGCTCTGGGGCTACACGACCAAGCGTGACCTGAAGCCGATCGGCGTGATCGCCGTCTTCGCCCTGTGGGGCATTATCGGCGTGTCGCTGCTCAGCTTCCTGTTCCCGCCGTCGGGCTTCCTTGAAACGGCGATCACGGTCGGCGTGCTCGGCATTTCGGGCGTGCTGGTGGCGTATGACACCCAGAACCTGAAAGAAGGCTATTTCGCCTTCGAAGGGGACCAGCGCACGCTCGCCGTGATGACCAACTGGGGCGCGCTGAACTTCTTCATCCTGTTCTACAACATCTTCACGACACTGATGTCGCTGCTGTCCCGCCGCTAGAACCGGACCTTGCGAATACGAGAGCCCCGCCCTTGCCGGCGGGGCTTTTTGTTTGCCGCATTGCGAAACGGCGTGCCCTCGGCTAACGGTCCCGGCAACCGGCTTTCACCCCCCTCACAGGAGATTTCGCACATGGCTCGCAAGAAGATTGCTCTTATCGGTTCCGGCATGATCGGGGGCACGCTGGCCCACGTCGCGGCGCGCGAGGAGCTGGGCGACATCGTGATGTTCGACATTGCCGAGGGCCTGCCGCAGGGCAAGTCGCTGGACCTTGCCGAATCGACCCCGGTCTACAATTCCTCGGTCAGCCTGAAGGGTGCGAACGATTATGCCGGGATCGCCGGCGCAGACGTCTGCATCGTTACCGCCGGCGTGCCGCGCAAGCCGGGCATGAGCCGCGATGACCTGCTGGGCATCAACCTGAAGGTCATGAAGGCCGTCGGAGAGGGCATCAAGGCGCACGCGCCGAACGCTTTCGTCATCTGCATCACCAACCCGCTCGACGCGATGGTCTGGGCCCTGCAGCAATTCTCCGGCCTGAAGCCGAACATGGTGGTCGGCATGGCCGGCGTGCTGGACTCCTCGCGGTTTGCCTATTTCCTCTCCGAGAAGACCGGCGTGTCGGTGGCCGACATCCACGCCTGGACGCTGGCCGGACATGGCGATGACATGGTGCCGATGGTGCGCCACTCGACGGTTGGCGGCCTGCCGCTGCCGGAACTGGTGAAACAGGGCTGGATGAGCCAGGAAGAACTGGACGCGATCGTCGACCGGACCCGCAAGGGCGGTGGCGAGATCGTCGCCCTGCTGAAGACCGGTTCGGCCTATTATGCTCCGGCAGAGTCAGCCATTTCGATGGCCAAGTCCTACCTCAAGGACCAGAAGCGCGTGCTGCCGGTCGCTGCCTATTGCACCAAGGAATATGGCGTCACCGACATGTATGTCGGCGTGCCGACCCTGATCGGAGCCGGCGGCGCAGAGAAAATTGTCGAATTCGACCTCAACGATGCCGAAGAGGCGATGTTCGCCAAATCGGTGGCTGCCGTGCAGGGCCTGATCGCAGCCTGCAAGGAAATCGACCCTTCGCTCGCCTAGGACATTCATGGCCAATATCGGCCCGACACTCGAGACAGACCGGCTGATCCTCCGCCCGCCGCAGGCGGAGGATTTTCCGTCCATGTGCGCGATGATGGCAGACGAGGAAACGGCGCGATTCATTGGCGGCGTGATGGATCCGCCGGTTGTGTGGCGGTCGCTGTGCACGCTGGCCGGTGCCTGGACGATCCGCGGCTATTCCATGTTCTCGGTGATCGAAAAGTCGACCGGGGCATGGATCGGCCGGCTCGGCCCCTGGCAGCCGGATGGCTGGCCGGGCACGGAAGTGGCCTATGGCCTGACACGCGCCGCACACGGCAAGGGCTATGCCCTTGAGGGCGTCTCGGCGGCCATCGACTATGCCGTCGACATTCTCGGCTGGGACGAGGTGATCCACTGTATCGACCCGCTCAACGCGCCGTCCCTCCGGCTCGCCGCGAAGCTCGGTGCGCGCAAGTTGCGGGAGGCGCAGGCACCGGCGCCGTTTTCGGATATCCGCTGGCATGTCTTCGGTCAGTCGGCAGATGCCTGGCGCGCCCGCCGCGGCGGCTGATCACACCGGGTCAAGCTTGCGTGAACGGAGCCGGATTCGGCTCGCAGTGCGTGGGCAAGGGGCGTAAGCTTGCCGGTATCCCAATGCAGGAGTCCTCCCCATGATCCGCACCTTGTCCCTTGCCTCCGTCCTCGCGATGCTCCCTGCTGCGGCAGTGGCGGACACCAACGAGGCCGCCATTGCCGCCAAGTCTGTCGAAGCGGAAAAGGCGGCGGCTGAGTCGGCCCGCGTCGGGCCCGTCGTGGGAGCGCCTTCGCCGGTTGTTTCCGTCACCGGTTCCGAAGGTGCGGTGAGTTTTGCCGATATAGCCGGCGAGAAGGGGACCGTGGTCGCCTTCTTCCGGTCTGCTGACTGGTGCCCGTTCTGCCAGAAGCAGCTGATCGATCTCGAATCCGCCGCCGCGCCTCTGAAGGAAGCTGGCTGGACACTCGCGGCAGTGTCATATGACAGCCCGGACGTGCTGGCTGCCTTCAAGGCCGGCAAGGGCCTCTCCTACGAACTGTATTCCGACTCGGGGTCGGCCGCCATCGACGCGTTCGACCTGCGCAACAAGGAAATGGCCGCCGGGTCGCGCTATGACGGCATTCCGCATCCGGCCATCGTGTTCATCGGTGCCGACGGGATCGTGAAGGCCGTGATGCGGGAGCAGGGCTACAAGGAGCGTCCGTCCGCCGAGGCGGTGCTCGCCATGGCCGGCGCGCTCTGAGCGGCATCCGGGGCTTTCCGAGGTGGCGCGTTTGGCCTAGCCTTCCCGCCTGACAAGATCGGGGTCCGACATGAAACATCTCCTTACCAGCGCCGCGCTTGCCTGTGCGGCGCTCCTTCCCTTGCAGGCTGCACAGGCCGACGAGGCGTCGGTCGCGGCCACGGCCATAGACCTGATGCAGCAGGCGGCATCGGATGAGGTCGGCCTGAAGTTCGTCGAAGACCTGACCACCGAAATCGGGCCGCGCCTTGCCGGATCGCCCGCCGAACAGCGCGCGCGTGACTGGGCCGTCGCCGAACTGACCGAACTCGGTTTCGCGAATGTCCGGGCGGAGCCTTTCACGATCCCTTACTGGTCCCGTACGCACGAGCGCCTGACTGTTTCGGGACCGAATCCGCAGTCCATGGTGATCTCCGCCCTCGGCGGCAGCCGGGCGACGCCGGAAGGCGGCATCGAAGCGGAGGTCGTCCGGTTCGAGACGCTGGCAGACCTGCAGGCGGCGCCGGACGATTTGGCCGCCGGCAAGATCGTGTTCATCGATGAGGAAATGTACAAGACGCAGGACGGTTCGGGCTATGGCCGGGCTGTGGCGAAGCGTGGCAGTTGCCACACGGTCGCCGCCGCCAAGGGCGCG
>JBGSKI010000261.1:0-2303 GCA_041741315.1 Hyphomonas sp.
GCACGCTGGCCGCCAAGCCCGGCGCGAGCGCCGAGGTGCGCCGCACGCTGGCCGTGCAGCTGGCGCAGTTCGCCTATGTCCAGGCCTACCATTTCCTGCACCTGCCGGAAGGCGAAGCGGCGGCGAATGAAGCCTTCGACATATTTGACGCCCTGCTTGCGGACGATCCGCAGGATGATGAAACACTGGCGGCGCGGGCAGGCGCCGCCTCGCTCATGCTTGCGGCCGACCTGCTTCCCGGCATTGACCCGGAACACGACCTTTCGACCGGCACGATCGAAGCCGATTACAGGGCCTTGCGCGTCCGCCATCCGGACGATACGCGCCTCGCCTATGCGGATGCGATCTTCCTGCGCCGCGTCGGCGACAAGGCCATCCCGAATGTTGCGGAGGGCCGCGCCTTGTCGGTCCCGGCGGGGCCGGACCAGGCGGCGCTGGATGTCGCGCTCGACTATGACCTGCGCGCGATCGATGCGTTTGCCGCACTGGCGGAACTGAACCACGCCAATCCGAACCTGATGTACCAGCACCTTTGGGCGGTCGAGCAGATGGCGCTGGCCGGGCCGTCGAACATTGCCTGGGATGGCGAGTTCGAGGATGCCATCGCGCACCTGAGACCGGCGGCCCGGTTGGGCGGACGCACCGCTGTGTCCTGGGCCGTGGCGGCCGACCCGTATTTCTCCCGCCGGCGCGCCCTGTCGCGGGATATCCACGCAGCCCTCGTTCGCTCACGGTCTCATCTTGATCGCCTGCAGGCGTTTGACAGCGGCTCATACTCCTACGTGCAGGCAACCTATTCCGACGGCAAGGCGCGTGCCCTGACGGCGGCGATCTACGATTTCGATTTCGACACGGCGCTCGCCGAGTTCGACAAGGTGATCGGCCTGCCGGAGGCGTTCCTCGCCCAGCAGCCGGACCATCAGGTCGCCTTTATTGAAGTCGGCCGCGCCGCGGCCCAGAAGGCGCAGATGCTACTGGCGCTCGAAGACCTCTACGGCGAGGACCACCACGAGGAAGCGTGCGCGCTGCTCGGCAAGTCGGCCACCGTATTCGAGACGGCTCTGCAGAAGTGGCCGCAGCTGGAAGACGCCCTGCCATTTGCGGCGCGTACCGGGCGCCTGAGCCGGAAAGCAGGCTGCACACCCTAGTTCCGGATGCGGCTGCCTTTTGCATTCAGGTTGATCGTGCGCACGTTCCTGCGGGTCTCCGGCAGGCTCAATACGAGCTGGCTGCGCCGCCGATCGATCTGCATACGGAACGAAGACAGGAAATCGAGCCCGAGGACCATGGCAGGCTCTTCCCCAAGCCCGAGATAGTCGAACAGCGGTGGATTCGAGACCATGATGTCGACCTGGTTGACGCGATAGTCGCAGATCGTCATGACCCGCGCCGACGCAACCCGTACCGACAGGTTTCCACCCGTCGCGCCCTGCAGCTTCAGTGTCTTTTCCTCGTTCGCCCGCGTGCCCGAGGATTCCGCGAACAGCGAATTGATATAGGTGACGCCGGAGCCGGTATCGATCAGCGCACGGCCTTTCTTGCCATTGATGCGGACCGTGACGAACAGGAGGCCGTTTTCCTCGGTTATGCGTGTGCGGCTGGGTTGCAACTGGGCGGCGCCATCCGGTCGTCCGTTGTAGGCAGTGATGCGCTTGTTGGCGAAATCGAAGTCGACGACATCGCCCTGAAGCGCCTTCAGGGGAAGGATGTTCCCCGGGCCGGGCACGTCGAGTTCCATGTTGAGCGCCACCGGCAAGTCGTTGAAACTCACATTGCCGGCGTCGAGCCGGGCCAGCCGCACCACCGGATAGATCTGCGCGCCGGTCACGCCGAGCACGTTCACCATGGGCGCATCCGCACCGGGATCGGTGAGCCCGGTCAGGCGCGCGGTGTGCCCGTCGATCATCGGATAGGTCGCGGCCGTGTCGACCAGCCCCTCTGTATGGATCGTACCATTGATCACGAACGGCACAGACATGTGGTCGAGGTCCGTGAGATCGAAGGGGATCACCTGCCGCTCGCTCGCCGCCGATGGCAGGGCCAGCAGGACGGCGCCGCCCAGTACAGCCAACAGGAATCGGATGGAACGGACGGCGGCCATGCCGGACTATCACACAAGTGTCGCACCGCGGCAAATCGCGGCGGGCGTCCGGCCTGCCCCGGCGTCATGACTTTTGTTTACGCTTACGTTCGCGTAAACCGCTGCCAAATTCCAAACCCGGGAGATACACCATGGCTGAAGCCTATATCATCGACGCCTGCCGCACGCCGCGCGGCATCGGCAAGCAGGGCAAGGGCGCGCT
>JBGSKI010000262.1:0-14051 GCA_041741315.1 Hyphomonas sp.
CTGACGCCGTCATCGCCGCCGCAAGTCCTCAGGCACTACAGGTCGCCGAGGGCCGTGGCATCATCGGCGCCGCACCGGGCGTCGCCCGCCGGCTGTCGGATTTCGCGGCAAGCACCGGCGCATCGGAAGTCTTCATCCTGACACTCGCCGAGCGCAACGCAGACCGTATCCGCAGCTACGAACTCATTGCCCGCGAAATGGCCCGCGCCTAGCCTGCGAAGCCGCGTGCCTTCATGGCTTCGCGCCAGCGGCCAAGATGTTCCAGTTCCTTGTGCGGTGCCCATTTCATCACACCGGCAAATCCGCAGCCGATATAAAGCGTGATATCCGCAATCGAGAACCTGTCCGCCGCCATGAATTCATGATCGGCAAGATGCTCGTTGAACTTCTCCGCCATGCGCTTGGCGGACTTTTCGCCCTTCGCTGCCGATTCCGCACTCTGCGGTACTTCCAGCGGTGCCATCGCCGGATGCGAATTGCGGAACCATTGTGCGAACGGCAGGAAGAACATCAGCTCCACCCGCCGGTCCCACATTTCGATCAGCGCCTTCTCCTTTGCGTCGCGTCCCATCAGGTTCGGCTCGGGATAGATATTGTCGAAATAGGTGCAGATCGCCCGGCTCTCGGTAATGTTCGTGCCATCGTCCAGGACAAGCACCGGCACCTGCGCGAAGGGCGACAGGGCGCGGTATTCCGGCGTCTTGTGCTCCTGCCGCATGATCGAGACATCGCGCAGTTCGACCGCATCGAGCTTGCCCTTGGCGCGCAGGAAATAGACCACGCGGTCCGGGTTCGGTGCCTTCGGGCTCTGGTAGAGTTTCATGCCTGTCCTCCTAGAATTTTCTGCTTATGCCGACCGTCGCGTTCACAGGCTCTCCGGGGAAATAGCGCTCGTTGCCAAAGGCCACATCCGCACGGTCGGCATAGCGCGCGTCCGTCAGGTTCCGGATGTTCAGCCAGAACTCGGTATTGTCCACCCATTCCCATGCGGCACGTGCACCGAGCAGCGTGTGTCCGGGATAGGTCACGGTATTGGCGGGGTCGGTGAAGTATTCCCCGACATGCTCGACATTGAGCGACAATGTCAGTCTTTCCGTTGCCTGCCAGTCCATGGCCGCATCGGCCAGCCATTCCGGCGCCGTGTCGATGGCGTTGCCCGACAGGATGGTCTCCTGTGCGGACGTGACAGCGCGGTCGAATGTATAGGTCTGGTCCGACCAGGCGACATTGCCCGATACGGTCAGCGCGTCCGTGAGCTCGAAAGCCGCGGACAGCTCGACGCCCTTGTGCTCCGTCGATCCGTCGGTGACGTTGAGGCCGTTGGAATCCCGGAAGAAGAAGTGTTCCTTGTCCATCCAGTAGGCGGCAATGTCGAAGACGAGGCGCTCGTGGAAGCCGGTCGTGCGCGCCCCGACTTCCACGCTGTCCAGCGTTTCCGTTTCGATCCCGCCGACCGTCTGGAGATTCTGGAGGCGGTAGAGATCCGACACCTGCGGTGCACGGGCGCCGCGCGCATAGTTCGTATAAAGATCGATGGCGGGAGCGACGGTCCAGACGATGCCGAGTTTCGGCGTAACGAAGGCATAGGAGTCCGAACGGTCTGCCGGCACGTTGAAGCGGCCATTTATGCCGGCTGGTGCCTGTGTCGTGTAATCATAATCGTGCATTTCGCCGCGCAGGCCTGCAAGGACGCGAACGTCCGGGGATACGTCCCATTCGAACTCGCTCCACAAAGCGGTGACGGTTGTGTCGACGTCATAGTCGTAATGGACGCCCTGCGGGAAGTTCGGGCTGGGATGGGGATTAGGCTGGATTTCGCGGAGATAGCCAGTGGCGAAGTCGGCGTCGGCACCGATCCGGAACGTGACATCATCCGAAACCGGCCGCACCCAGCGCGCCGTCAGGCCACCGCCGGTGTGGCCGTTCTTTTCGACACCGCCATAGGGCAGGAAGTGCTGCGAGAAGATCATTGCCTGCGAATGGGCGTAGGGAAGCAGCACCAGGGATCCCTCGCCGAGTTCGCGCGTGAGGCGCGCACCGAGGCGAATTGACCAAGCATCGCGATAGGCTTCCGGATTTGGATTGGCCTTGGACAGGTCTTCGTCCTTGTAGGCGTCATCGCCGACCGCGAAGCCGCCCGTTTCCTGCTGCAGGTTCTGGGCGGACAGCCAGACGGTGGCATCCCAGTCGCCCGGCTCGAACTTGCCGACAACGGACAGTTTCTGCTGGTCGACGCCGGTATTGTCGCGCCAGCCGGTATCCTTCTGGAGCGAGAGATTGAACAGCAAGTGTTCGCCCTCATCCAGTTTCATGTCGGTGCGCCAGCGGCCCAGCGTGCCATAGGATGCTCGCACGTCGCTACCGCTGCCCGGCTCCGGCAGGATCACATTGATCAGTCCGTGCACGGCATTGGAGCCATACTTCGCACTGCCCGGCCCGCGCACGACTTCGATGGCATCGGCGATCTCGTGATGCGGTTCGATCAGGGAATTGACGTTCCCGAAAGCCGGTGAACGCGTCGGCACGCCATTCTCGAGAATAAGGAAACTACCCTGCCCGGCCCCGCCCGTAAGCACCGGTGAGCGGATGGCGATCAGATGCTCCTGCCCGGAATTCATCTGGATGTTGACGCCGGGAAGCTGGTTCAGGATTTCAGCCGGATGGTCGGCGGCGGTGGCATCGATCTGCTCAGCCGTCACAACGGCATGGCTGCCGGGATCGATTTCGGATCGGTCACCCCAGATTTCGACAGGATCCTGCCGATACACCCAGCCTGCCGAGTCGAATATACGGACAGATTCACCTGTCTTGTCTTCCATGCACGACATATCTGCAGCGGAACCGATGACTTCGGAACATGGGGGCAGTGCCGCCGTTTCTCCGTTCGTCGATTGTGCGAAAGCTGTCGGCACGCAAAACACCATCGACAGCCCGGCTGCAGCCCACAGCGTGGAGAGGCCTGTTGTAGCATGCGCGCCCCTCTCCCTTGGGAGAGGGGCCGGGGGTGAGGGGTGGCGGTGTTGCGGCATGCTCAATCCCTGCGGTGGCGGACAGAATGTGTTTCGTACCTGCCCCGGCGGCACGCAATGGATACCTGTGTTGCCCCTCATCCCCAACCCCTTCTCCCAAGGGAGAAGGGGTTAAAAGATCAGCCCGCGTGACCGGCAAACAACTGGTAGGGCAGTGCGCCGACGACGGCGGCCGACAGGCAGGTCGCGAACGTGCCCGCCACCAGCGTGCGCCAGGCCAGCGACAGGAAATCCTCCCGCCGCGCTGGCTCGATGATCGACAGGCCGCCGATCAGGATGCCCATGGAGCCGAAATTGGCGAAGCCGCAGACGGCATGCGCCGTGATCATGCGCGTGCGCGGGTCCATCGCGTCGGCGGGCACTTCGGCGAGCTGCAGGAAGGCGACGAACTCGGTCAGCACCGTCTTCACGCCCATCAACGATCCGGACTTGGCGGCTTCGTCCAGCGGCACGCCGATCATGTACATCAGGGGCGCAAAGATCCAGCCGAGCACCCGCTCGATCGACAGCGGAGCGCCGGCAACGTCCGGAAACATGCCAAGCCCGGCATTGACCAGCCAGAGCAGCGCCAGCGCCGCGATCAGCATCGTCGCAATGTTGAACACGATCTGCAGCCCGTCAGTGGCCCCCCGCGAGAAGGCGTCCATGGTCGAAGCATACTTGAAGTCCGGCTCCTGCATCCGCTCGGTGGCGGGGGTGGTTTCCGGGATCATGGTGAGCGCGACGGCGACGGCGGCCGGCGCCGCCATGATCGAAGCGGTCAATAGCTGGGCCAGCGGGTTTGCCATCTTGCCTTCAAGGAATGATCCGTACACGACGAGCACCGATCCGGCGATGGTCGCAAAGCCCGCCGTCATCATGATGAGGAGTTCCGAGCGGGTCATGCCCTTGATGTAGGGGCGGATGAGGACAGGCGCCTCGGTCATGCCCATGAACACGTTCGCCGACACGGCCAGCGAGGTTGCCCCGCCAAGGCCCATGCCCCGGCGGAACACGAACGCGAATCCGTTGGTCACCCATTTCAGGATGCCCCAGTGCCAGAGCATGGCCGAGAGGGCAGCGACCACGATCACGATGGGCAGGATCTGGAAGAAGAAGAGCGGCGGCGGCGAGCCTTCCATCAGTTCCCCGGCAGCCTGGTTGTCGCCGACATAGCCGAACACGAAGCCTGTGCCAGCGCGGGTCGCGGCCTGCAGGCCGTCCACGACGTCATTGGCGTGGAACAGGATGGACCGAACGAAGGGAATGCCGAACAGGATCAGCGCGAAAGCAAACTGCATGATCGTCGCCCCGATCACCACTTTCCATGGGAACAGCTTGCGCTTTTCTGACCAGGCCCAGCAGATCAGGTAAATCAGGACAATTCCCAGCAGCGCGCGGGCATTGTCCCAGCCCCATTCAAATCCCATGACGTTCATGCTCTTTCCCTGCCCGTTTCTTTCCGATGTCAGGCTTAAACGCGACGCGCATGGAAGGAAAGCAGGCAGGTGCGATGCCGCCCGTCTCAGGCGAAAACGCCAAATCCGGCGGCGGTGTTTCGGGCATCCGGCCTGCGCGGTCCGCATATGTCCGGCGGACCAGTTTGACGCGCATCCGGATCGCCGCTAGTTTTTGCCTTTGTATTCAAGCATCTGGTTTCCCCCTTGGCGCGAGTGTCACACCGGAAACCAGAGCCTTCACTCGGAGAGACCAAGATGCGCGCTTTGTTCCTGGCGCTGGTGCTGGCCGTTGCCGCACCGGCCTTCGCCGAACCCGAGACCGGCAAAACCGCCGACGCAGAGGCCGAAGCCAAACCGATCCCCGATCCGGTCATGTTCGAGAGCAGGCATTCCGGCGTGTTCGGCAACGAGAAGGTGGCCTACCGCGTCGAGGCGGGCGAGACCTATATCCCGAATGAGGAAGGCGATCCGGCGGCCAGCCTGTTCACGATATCCTATATCCGCGACAATGCCGGCGCCGACCGGCCTGTCACCTTCGTTTTCAATGGCGGCCCCGGTTCGGCGTCCATCTGGTTGAATCTCGGCCTGCTGGGTCCCAAACGGGTCGTCGTGCCCAGCGATGCTGACGCGGATGATGGCGCGGCGCCCTATAAACTGGTCGACAATGCGCAATCCATCCTCAACCTGACGGACCTTGTCTTCATCGATCCGATCGGCACCGGCTATAGCCGCGCGGTGGGCGAAGGCGAGAACAAGGATTATTGGAATGAAGAGGGCGATGCCGCCTCGATCGCCGAATTCATCCGTATATGGATCACCAGGCACCAGCGCTGGAACGCCCCGAAATACCTTGCCGGGGAAAGCTTCGGCACCACCCGCGCCGCCTATATCGCCAACCGCCTGTCGACCGGCGATGTCGACATTGCCCTCAATGGCCTCGTCCTGATTTCGCAGGCGCTCGACTACCAGGGCTCGACCTCGGCGCACGACAATGTCTATTCCTACATCACCTACCTGCCCAGCATGGCCGCGACCGCCCAATACCATGGCAAGGCTGGCGCAGGTATTCCGCAGGCCGACTTCCTCGCCGATGCCCGCGCCTTCGCCCGCGACGAATACGGCCCGGCCCTGCTGAAAGGCGACCGCCTCAAACCTGAGGAGCGCGCCCATATCCGCGACCGGCTCGCCTATTTCACCGGTCTCGACCCGGCCTATATCGAGACCTCCGGCCTGCGCATCCTCGTGCCGCGTTTCCTCAAGCACTTGCTGCGCGACGAGGGTCTCGCCCTCGGCCAGCTCGACGCTCGCTACAAGGGCGACGAGGCGGACGATGCCGCCGAAACTCCGGAAGACGACGCGGCGAGCTATTTCATCAGCTCCGCCTACACCGCCCTGTTGAACCAGTACCTGTCCGCTGACCTCGGCGTCACCATGGACCGCCCCTATCTCGTCTCAAGCCCGGATGCGGGGGAACAGTGGAACTTCCGCGATGTGCCGGACGGCGAATACTGGGAACCGCACTACGTCAATGCCGGGCGCAAGCTCTCCACCGCCATGCGGCACAACACGGCCATGAAAGTCATGGTCGCCAACGGTGTCTTCGACATGATCTGCCCCTTCTTCGACGCGGAGATCACATTCGGCCGCTACGGCATCCCGCAAGACCGCGTCGCCCTGACCTACTACCAGGCCGGCCACATGATGTACCTCAACGAAGGTGCCCTGCAGGCCCTCGCATCCGACATAAGGGCCTTCTATGCCGGCAAGCTGCAGGACGAGCGACCGGACTGATGGCTTGAATCAAAAGGCTCCCCCGGCGCATGCCGAGGGAGCCTCATGCGATCAACAAACTAACCCAGCTTGCAGACGCAGATCTTGTTGCCATCCGGGTCGCGGAAATAGGCGCCGTAGAAGGTCGGCATCCGGTTGCCCGGTGCGCCTTCGTCGATGGCGCCGAGGCTGATCGCCTTGTTGTAGACCTTGTCGACCGTTTCCTTGTCCTTCGCCGCCAGCGCCGGCATCACACCATTGCCCACCGTGGCAGCCTTCTTGTCATAGGCATCGCCGATGGCGATCATCGGCTGGCCGGGGCCGACGCCATAGAATTGCAACCGGTCATTGGCAAAGAAGCGCTTGGCCCCCATCTCACCCAGCACGGCATCGTAGAAGGCCAGCGCCTTTTCCTTGTTGTTGGTTCCGAGCGTCACGTAAGCCAGCATGGTGTCCTCCTCAGTGCTGTTTCGGAACTGACAACACCACAGAGTCTTTCCCCCGGCAAGATTGACCACGCGGCATGTCCTTTCGCCTGCGTGGGGACGGCGAGGTGACGCAGGGGCTGTGCTTGACGTTGACGTTAGCGTCTGGTGTGACAGGCCCACCGATTTTGCAGTTTTTTCAGGAGTGCTCCCATGTCTGCTATCCGTTTTGACGGTCGTGTTGCAATCGTTACAGGTTCCGGCGGCGGACTCGGCCGTTGCCACGCCCTCGAACTGGCCCGCCGGGGCGCAAAAGTCGTCATCAACGATCTTGGCGGCTCGATGGACGGCACCGGCGGAAACTCTGCTGCAGCGCAGGCCGTGGTCAAGGAAATCGAGGACATGGGCGGCGAAGCCATCGCCAATGGCTCGTCCGTCTCGGATGTCGCCGGCGTGCAGAAAATGATCGACGACACGATGTCCAAGTGGGGCCGCATCGACATCATCATCGCCAATGCCGGCATCCTGCGTGACAAGTCATTCGGCAAGATGACCGTCGAGGACATCGATCTCGTCCTCGCCGTTCACCTGCGCGGCAGCTTCCTGCCGATCCACGCCGCCTGGGAAATCATGAAGGCCCAGAACTATGGCCGCCTCGTCGTCACCACCTCCTCCACCGGCCTCTACGGCAATTTCGGCCAGGCCAATTATGGCGCCGCAAAGCTCGGTGTCGTCGGCATGATGAACACACTGAAGATCGAAGGCGCCAAGAACAACATCAAGATCAACGCCGTCTGCCCGGTCGCCGCGACCCGCATGACCGAAGGCCTGATGTCGCCGGAAGCCCTCGAACAGCTGAAGCCGGAATACGTCACCCCCGGCGTGATGAACCTCGTCAAGGACGACGCCCCGACCGGCATGATCCTGTCGGCTGGCGCCGGTGCCTTCTCGATGTCGCGCATCGTCGAGACCCAGGGCGCCTTCGTCGGCCAGGGCGATGACCTGACCGCCGAAGCCGTCGCCGCCAAATGGGACGAGATTACCGACACGTCGAAAACGCTTCCGGCCTTCCAGTCCGGTGGCCAGCATGGCGGCAACATCTTCGGCCTCGTCGCCGCCGGCAAGTCGTAGGCCTGCCCACAATATCCTGCCCGCCTGCGCCTTCACCGGGGGGCGCAGGCGGGACATTAACATCCGGAAACTTGCCAAACGCCTAGCCGCGCCGCACTCTCGATCCTGTAGTGGGAGAAGAACATGCGCACGATCATCGTCTTGTTGTCCGTCAGTATCCTGGCCGGATGCGCCTGGTTCGAAAAAGTCACCGGCACGACCGGTACGGTCGCCCCTTCGGCCGCCGAAGCCGCCAGCGAAGAACCGGCGCCACCCCTCAAACTGATCGCGCTTGAAGGAACGATGTGCGGCGGCTTCGCCAGCATCCAGTGCGATGAAGGCCTCACCTGCATCATGGAAGACGGCGCCTGCCGTGTCATCGCCGACGCTGCCGGCACCTGCACCAAGGTCCGCCCGATGTGCACGCGCGACTACCGGCCCGTCTGCGGTTGCGATGGCGAGACCTACAGCAACAAGTGCAGCGCCCACGCCGCCGGCATCAGCGTCGCCAGCGAAGGCGAATGCGCGCCGAGCGGGAGCTGACCGGAAACGGCCCGCACCCCGTGAAGGATGCGGGCCGCCCCGTCATTTTTCTTCCGAAGCGATGATCCAGTCGAGGATCTTCTCCGAGAAGCCGTTCACGCGCCGCCATTCGTCCGTACCCACACCATTCTGGTAGGACGCGACATTGACGATATAGCCGAGGCCTTTCGGCCCGCCCACCCGGTCATGCGCCTGTTCGTCGGTGAAGACGATCAGGCGGCGGCGGCCCTTGCGGTCGACTTCGGCAATCGCCTTGCCGAGTTCCGTGCCGCCATGCGGCTGCGAGGCGACAATCGCGTCCCGCAGGGCAAACCCCCGGCGCGGCGGCACTTTCACCACCGCGTTCGAGAACGTGTAGATCTCGACATCGTCGCAGATCTCCCGCGCCAGAACCGCCAGGCCGCACGCCGCATCGAGCCGCATCATCTCCGACCGGCCCGACATGTGCCAGTCCATCGAGCCCGACACGTCCACCAGCAGGGTCGTTTTGCCCTTCAGGCGCTTGTGGCCCTCGATCGACCGGAACATGGCGTGTTCCAGTTCCGGCTCGAGGTCCGGCGCATAGCGCGCCGCCGCGATGAAGCGGTACGGCAGCACCCGGTCGGTGCGCATCTCGTCGAGCGCCCGTCCGACCACGGACTTGTCGACACCGGCATGCAGCATGCCGCGCAGGTTGCGCAGCAGAGCCAGCGCGCCCAGCCGCTTTTCCGCGATCAGCCGCTCGAACGTTGCCTTCTTGTCGGCACCGCCCGAGAGGGAAACCTCCCACGTGTCCGGCGCCGCCAGCGTGCCGTCGACCAGCTGCTTCCACAGCTGTTCCTGTTCGGCATCCTTAGGCTTCGGGTGGACCAGGAACAGCACGTCGCGCAGGCGCACCGCACCGTCCCGGTCATACTTGGCCAGCTGGTAGGCATCGAACTTGGCAAATGCCCGGGCGAGCCCCTTCTTGGCCTGCGCCGGAACCGCCCGCATCTTGCGCTGCTGCATCGGGCCGAGTGCGTCCGACCAGTAAATCGACAGGAACTCTGTCAATTCGTCCGGACGCTGAATGATCCGCTCAAGCGTATCGGCCACGAGCGCCTTGTGGCCCTCATGCCGCGCCATTTCGCGCACGATCAGCAGCGGCGCATGGCGCAGCTTCATCTCTTCGCGCGCCTCGATGGCCAGCGCCGCAACCGTCTCTGCCGCAACCAGCGGCACCAGCGCGCCGATCCGCTCCGCAATCGAAACACCGTCCTCGTAGAACTGGTCTTCCCACAGCATGCAGTTCATCAGCGCCCGGCGCAGCTGCGCCTCCGGGCCGAACGCGCGGCCCTTTGCGCCCTCATGCGTGAACACCCCCTTGCGCTTGTTGATCCTGGCCATGACACGTCTCCTTCAACCAGATGCCATTCTCTACTCAAACAATTCCGGCGGCAATCGCCGCCGGAAGGTTCCCGCCGGGGAACAATCGAAACCGCACATGACGTGCTCTATCCAACTGAGCTACAGGCCCAAGATGGCGGACCTGACGGGACTCGAACCCGCGACCTCGCGCGTGACAGGCGAAGTATCGGTGTCTTCACCACCGGCGGAAAGGGTTGGCGGGGAACAGCCGGCGTCGCGAGCCCTCCTTGCGGAGGTGGTGCGCCTTGCGCGGACGTGTCCGCCCGGCAATCACCAACCCGAAGAACGCGACTCCTTCACCACCGCCAATACTGTTGCTGCCCCGGGGAACAGTCGGGACTGGGACGCCGCGCAGCCCGTTGCCGGGCCTTGCGGCACGCGCTCTACCCCTGAGCTACGGAGCGGTGTTGCCACCCTCCGGCAGGACTCGAACCTGCGACCACGTCGTTAACAGCGAAGGACCAGATCCCTTCACCACCGTTGCAGCAATTCAGTTGCCGGGGAACATGCGAACACGAGGTCAGCCACGCCATCGCAAAGCCTTGCGGCCCGGACCCGCGTCGCGACGCCCCTCGCGAGGGTGCCTCCACGGTACGATGCATGCGCCGGCGGGTTTCCAGGCCCGCGTTCAGAGGTGCGAAGCATTCGTGCTCTTCACCACCGGCAATCTTGTTTCAGGGGAACAGGCGATGCGGCCTTGGGCTTTGCAAAAAACGAAGGAATCCGCACCTTCACCACCTGAAATTCGAGAAATTCTCCTATTGTCTCCGGGTCGGGAAACTCCGTGGGGCGGAAACAAAAACCCCTCCGGAGCCTTGGCTCGGGAGGGGTTCGGGATCGAACCTTTTCGGGTCAGGCCGTCAGGCCTTGCCGCCTCCTCGAGACTGGGCATGCAGGAAATCGCATGCGAACGGGATTCCGGCCGCATTTCCTTCCTGGTACCAATTGATCCGTGAACGGCTCATTCTGTCAGTCTCTAATGCCGGCACCACGCCGGTCTGGAGGCGCGATATGCTCCGTGATCTGGGCAAAGTCAAGGCAGCCCGGAAAATTTTGTCTCAGGCTTTTTCCTGCACCGGCTTCAGGTACATCGAGTTCTTCGGCTTGGCGAACAGGCGTTCCACCATCGGCTCGAAGAATTCCAGCGGCTCGCTCTCATAGTCCGGATCGAACGCGGCCTGGTCGTACAGGTGGCAGAACTGCGCGCAGTGATGGTAGTGCGGATGGTCCTTGAACTGTTCCCGCATGTTCTTGTCGAGACCGAGATACTCGAAGAAGTAATAGCCCTGGAACGCGCCGTGATTGGCCACCATCCAGAGGTTTGCCTCCGACACGAACGGCTTGAGGATCGCCGCTGCGACGTCCGGATGGTTCATGCTGCCCAGCGTGTCGCCGATATCGTGCAACAGGGCACAGACGACATATTCCTCGTCCCGCCCGTCGCGATGCGCCCGCGTCGCCGTCTGCAGCGAATGGGTCAGCCGGTCGACCGGAAAGCCGCCATAATCGCCGTCGAGCAGGCGCAGGTGATCGAGCACGCGCTTGGCGAGGCCCTTGTTGAAGATCTTCGCGTGCTCCGCGATGATGCTCCAGTCTTCCTGCGTGCCTTCCACCATTTCGCGGAATTTCGCCCGCGGGCCCAAATCGTGTCCGTGAGCCATGTGCGTCTCCTCCTGCCGTTTTCAGACATCCTAGTCCCGATCGGCCTGCCTGCAAAGTCTTGCAGGAGGTCAGGCGATCGGCGGCACCGGCCCCGGTGGCACATCCGGGTCCTGTTCGGGAATCTCGAGAATCCCGCGTCCGAGGTGGCTATGTCCGCGACTGTAGAAGAAATACACCAGCAGTCCGATGGCCCCCCAGATCGGCAAGACCATCATCGCCATGACCGGCAAGCTGAGATACAGGCCGAGGCAGCCGATGGCCGCAATCGGCGCAATGATCCAGACCAGTGGCGTCCGGAAGGGCCGGTGCCGGCCAGGATCGGTCCGCCGCAGGATCATTACCGCCAGCGCCACCATGAAGAAGGCGAACAGGGTTCCGGAATTCGAAATGTCCGCCAGCTGCCCGACCGGGAAGAAGGCACCGGCAATCGCCACGCAGATGCCGGTGAAGATCGTCATTTTCCACGGCGTGCGATATTTCGGATGCACGTCCGACAGGCTTTCCGGCAGCAGGCCGTCACGTGCCATGACGAAGAATATCCGCGTCTGGCCGTAGATCATCATCAGGATCACCGAGGGCAGCGCGATCGATGCCGCCAGTCCGATCAGGTTGCCGATCAGCGGGAAATTGATCATGCGCAGGGTTTCGGCCAGCGCTTCCTTGGAACACACGATGGGCGCAGCGCCCTGCGCGGAAAGCTCGGCGCAACGATTGGCGAACTCGATGCCGTCCGGCGCCAGGACCATGCCCGCCGCATCGCGCACCGGTTGCGCACCGACACTGCCAATCACCCCGGCGGCAACCAGCAGGTAAAAGATCGTACATATTCCCAGCGATCCGATCAGGCCGATGGGCACGTTGCGCTGCGGGTTCTTGGTCTCCTCGGCCGCAGTCGAAACAGCATCGAACCCGACATAGGCGAAGAAGATGGACGCAGCGGCGCCGACAACGCCAAGACCGTCATGCCCGAGGATGCCGGTCGGCAACAAGGGCGAGAAATTCTCCCCCTTCAGGAGGGGTAGGCTGAGCGCGATGAATGCCGTCAGCGCCACCACCTTCACGCACACCAGAACAGCATTGACCGTGGCACTCTCGCTGGTGCCAAGCACCAGCAGCCAGGTCACCGCCGCCGCCACAACGATGGCCGGCAGGTTGATCACTCCATGGCTGAAATCGACGGACGGAATGAACCCGTTGAGGCCCCAGGCCGGCCCGCTACTTAAAAACTCCGGTAAGGAAAACCCGGTCGTACTGTGCACCAGCCCCATGACATAGCCGGACCAGCCGACGCACACCGCCGAGGCAGCCACCGCATATTCGAGGATCAGCGCCCAGCCGACCATCCATGCCAGCAATTCGCCCAGAACTGCGTAAGTATAGGTATAGGCGGAGCCCGAAACCGGCACCATCGAGGCAAGTTCCGAATAACAGAGTGCCGCGACCGCGCAGACAAACCCGGCAATCACGAACGAGAACATCATGCCCGGCCCGGCCTTCTGCGCCGCGGCCGCCGTCAGGACGAAAATACCCGTGCCGATGATTGCCCCGATGCCCAGCATGGTGAGCTGGAATGCGCCCAGCGAGCGATGCAGGGACTTCGATTCCGCTGTCGCCATAATGGCGTCGAGCGACTTCACACGGTCGAATATCATGGGAAACTGGCCTCCAGACCCGGTTTACCAGCCGCAAGCTACGCCTGATCCTGCGTCGCGGACAAGGCAAAACCCCTCTCCGTTTCCGGAGAGGGGTTGCCTGATGCCGGGCAAGGCAGCCGGGTCAATCCCACAGCGTGCCGAGTGCAAGCTGTTCCCGCCAGGTTTCCCGGGCTGGAACATGAGCCGGCCCGCAATTGCGGCAGGCATGGTCATGCAGCCGGCTGGCCAGCGCCCAGCTCGATTCGCCGGTGCGTCCGCCTGCCCGCTCGACGGCCCGGACGATGAAACGGATCGTTTCGTCGCTCAGGTCTTCGTTGCCCGGTCCGCGGGCCTCGGCCAGCCGCCAACCGGCGGGATCCCGCCGCAGGGCGACCGCTGCCCGTTCCACGCCATCCCGCAGGACATAGACCGCCATCCGCCCATGGGCGATGTCGGCCGTGAAGTCCCGCAGGCAGTTGCGGAATTCAAGCGCCACATCGACCAGCGTCTTGCGGTCAGCCACACGGAAGAAGGCAGGGCCAAGTTCCGGCGGAACGTCCGGTCCACCGAAACGCATGGGCTGCAGATCCTCGGCCGCCATGTCGAACAGGCGCAGGGCATTGCCTGCCCGGCCCCAGCGTTCGGCGATCCGGCCGATCGAGTCCCTGCCCTGGATCATCACGGCCAGCCGGAAGGCCTGGGCGAGATCCGCAGCGGCACCGTTCGCATCCGGAATGTTCGCAAGGACATTCGGAACGCGGATCGGTGCCGGCAGGCGATGGATCAGGTTCAGCCATGCGGGACGGATCTCTTCCGTATGCCGCAGGATCTGCGCCGTCTCCTCGTCTGCGAACAGCGTGAGCAAGAGGGCATACTCGCCTTCCGTCCACAGGGGTTCGCCGATGCGGCCAAGCGCCTTCATCAGGCCGCCCGGTGCCTCCCCACGCATGAGAAGGCGTGCCACGTCAGCGTCGCGGGCCCGCTCCACGGCATGGACCACGTCCACCGCTTCGCAAGGCGCTCCCGCAAGTTCCCGGCCCAGCAGGATCGCGG
>JBGSKI010000263.1:0-2967 GCA_041741315.1 Hyphomonas sp.
GCCCGCTCGCTGCGCCTTGCCGGGCCCCTGCTGGCGATTGCGGCGATCCTGCTCGCCTTTGACCTTTTCATCGCGCTCTTCGTCGCCGGACGACTGCCCCGGTTCCGCAAACTGGCCGCCGCCCTTCTCGTGCTCAGCGGCGCAAGTGTCCTTCTGCCTGCGGAACATTCCGGCGCGCAGGCCTACCAGTACGAACTGATGCCTGACGGGTCCTATCGCCGCATCACCGCCGGGCCGACCATCGTGCCACTGCCGCGCAAGCCGGGCGGGCCGCCGCAGGAAGAAATCGACGCCGCGCTGACCATGCGCTTCGGCTATGTCGAGACGCCCGACCGGGCCCTCAACGAACGCACACGGTCGGGCCTGTTCGGCCTGTCCAACATCCTGACGCTGCGCACGTCGGTGGAACCCGCCGAACCGGACGCCCTCAATCTCGAGACCAGCCCGCTGGAACTCTACCCGCTGATCTATTTCAGCGTCCCGGAAAATGCCGGCCCCTTGTCACCTGCCGCCGTCGCCCGCCTGAATGCCTACCTGCGCTCCGGCGGCGCACTGGTCGTCGACACGCGCAACGGCGGCGAAGCCGGCGCCGATGAGGAAATCGGCCGGCTGGAATCCCTGCTGGAAGGGCTCGATGCCCCGCCGATGCAGCCGGTGCCCGCCAATCACGTCCTGTCGCGCAGCTTTTACCTGCTCAGCGAGTTCCCCGGCCGGTTCGCCAACCGCCGTCTGTGGATCGAGCGCGCAGGCTCCCCCGATGCGCCGCGCGGCGACGGCGTCTCGCGCCTGTTCATCGGCGATGCCGACTGGATATCCGCCTGGGCCATCGATCCGCAGGGGCGCGACCTCTATTCCGTGGACGGAGGGGCCGACCAGCGGGAAATGGCCCGCCGCTTCGGCGTCAATCTCGTGATGTATGTCCTCACCGGCAGCTACAAGGATGACCAGGTCCATCTGCCCGCCCTGCTCGAACGCCTGGGCGACGGCAAGGACACGCCCCCGAACGAACCGCGTCTGCCCCTCGCAATTCCCGACGGAGGGCCGCAATGATCGAAACCACCCGCATCGGCTTCGAACCCTTCCTCGGCTGGCCCGCGCTCTGGGCCGTCGCCGCACTCGCGATCCTGGCATGGGCCGCCTATGTCTTCCTGAGGGGCCGCGCCTGGCTCAGCCGGGGCCTCGGCCTGACCCTGCTCGCCGCCGCCCTGTCGAACCCCTCTCTCGTGCACGAGGAACGCGAGCCGCTGCCCTCCGTCGCTGCGGTTGTGCTCGACCGGTCCGAAAGCATGGAATTCGGCGATCGTCAGGCCGCCGCCAATACCGCCTTCGCTGCCGTGAAAGCCGAACTCGCCAAGGATCCCAGCCTTGAAGTCCGCATCCTCGAAAGCGATCCGAACGACGACGGCACGCATCTCCATGGTGCCCTCGAAGGCCTGATGGCCGATGTGCCGCGCGACCGCATTGCCGGCGCGATCCTGATCACCGACGGCCAGATCCACGACCTTCCGGGCACGGATTCCGACGCCAGCCTGATCGGCCCCGTGCACGGCCTGATCGTCGGCGACCCGCAGCGGGGCGACCGGCGGGTCACGCTGGTCGACGCGCCGAGCTTCGGCATTGTCGGCGAGACGGCAAACCTCGTCGTGCGGGCCGACGACCCTGACAGCGGTGACATCGACATCGACGTGTCCGTGAACGGAGGGGCGCCCACGCGCGTGCGCGTAAAGGCCGGTCAGGACACGCCCCTGCCGATCAAGATCGAGCGGCGCGGCGAGAATGTCATCGTCGTCGAGGCCCCGCCCGGCCGGCAGGAATTGACCCTCGCCAACAACCGCACCGCCGCAACGCTCGCCGGCGTCCGCGACCGCCTGCGCGTCCTTCTGGTCACCGGCAAGCCCAATCAGTCCGGCCGCACCTGGCGCGACCTGCTGAAATCCGACCCCTCCGTCGACCTCGTCCACTTCACCATTCTCCGCCCGCCCTACAAGACCGACGCCGCCCCTGTGGAAGAACTCGCGCTGATCGCCTTTCCGACCGAGGAATTGTTCGAGGAAAAGCTCAAGGATTTCGACCTGATCATCTTCGACCAGTACGAACGGCGCGGCGTGATCACGCAATCCTACCTCGCCAACATGGCGCGCTATGTCTCCGAAGGCGGGGCATTGCTGATCGCTGCAGGCGAGGATTTCGCCGGCCCGGGCAGCCTTGCGCGATCGCCGCTCGCCGCTGTTCTCCCGGCCGCGCCAACCGGTGTCGTACGCACCGGCGAATTCATCCCGGAACTGACGGATGCCGGCAAACGCCATGCCGTCACCGCACCGCTGGCCGGCCGCAAATGGGGTGGTTGGATGCGCTATGTCGAAACGAACGCCCAAGCCGGCGATGTCCTGATGAGCGGGCCTGACGGCAAGCCGCTGCTGATCGTCGACCGGGTGGACAAAGGCCGCGTCGGCATGCTGATGTCCGACCAGATCTGGCTCTGGGCGCGTGGCCATGAAGGTGGCGGTCCGTTTGCGGAGCTTATCCGCCGCGTCGTCCACTGGCTGATGAAGGAACCGGAACTGGAAGAGCGCCGGCTGACCCTCACCGCCGAGGGAGACACGGCCATGGCCGAACTCCACACCCTGCTCGACACCGCCCCACCCCTCCAGATCGAAACCCCGGAAGGCCGCATCCTTGAACCCTCGTGGACCCAGACCGGCCCGGGCATCTTCAAGGCCGAAGCGCCGATCGACCAGTTGGGCCTCTACCGGGCTCAGGCCGGCGGCCTTGACGCCGTCGCCCTGAACGGGCCGGCCAACCCGAAGGAATATGCCGACCTCCAGTCGACCACCGACGTGCTCGCACCTCTCGCCAAGGAAACCGGCGGCGGCGTGTTCCGGCTGACTGCCTCTGGCGGCGGACTGCCGGACATCCGCCGCTCCGGCGCAAAGGGCGCATCGGCCGGTTCGAACTGGCTCGGCCTGC
>JBGSKI010000264.1:0-9395 GCA_041741315.1 Hyphomonas sp.
TGCCCAGCGCCAGCCGGGCGCCATCGGCTTTGCCGTCCGCCGCTCCGGCGGCGTCATCGGCGAGCATGAAGTAACCTTCGGCTCCGACATGGAAATCGTCCGCCTCAGCCACATGGCGCTCGACCGGGCCGTGTTCGCGCACGGCGCCATCGCCGCCGCCACCTGGGCCGTCCGCCAGCCTCCCGGCCTGTATGATCTGGGCGATGTTCTGGGCCTCGCCTCCGACTGAGGTAAAATGGCCACATTGGACACGGCTGAAACAGGGTTGACGCCCCTATTGTGCATGGCAGCATGACGAGTTCGTCATAAAGCGGAAGGTCGGCATGATCGGCATCGTGGTCGTCAGCCATGGCAAGCTCTCCAGGGAACTCGTATCGGCGACGGAACACGTCGTCGGCGAGCAAACCTGCTTTTCGGCCATATCCATCGAAGCCGAGGACGATATCGAGGCCCGGCGCACCCAGATTCGCGAAATGGCGAAGTCTTGCGACGTTGGCCGCGGCGTCATCATCCTCACCGACATGTTCGGCGGCACGCCGTCCAACCTTGCCATGTCGGTGATGAATTCGGGCAATATCGAAGTGATCTCGGGCGTCAACCTGCCGATGCTTATCAAGCTGGCCGAAGTGCGCGCCGACCTGTCCCTCAAGGACGCCTCCCGCGTTGCCGCAGAGGCGGGGCGCAAATACATCAACATCGCCTCCGAACTCCTGGCGAAATCCTCCTGATTCCCAATCCGGACTGCAGAACGCCGTGAACGAAGCCAGGCAGCTTGCCACCATTGTCAACAGGAAGGGCCTGCACGCCCGCGCCTCGGCCAAGCTGTCCAAGCTTGCCGCCACCTACCAGGCCAGCGTGATCGTCCGGCATGACGGACAGGAGGCCAATGCCCGCTCGATCATGGACCTCCTGATGCTCGCCGCCGGCATTGGCAGCGACGTGGAGCTGAGCGCCACAGGCCCGGATGCGGCCCAGGCCGTCACCGCAATCGCCAGCCTGATCGCCGACGGCTTCGGCGAGCGCGGCGAGGCCGACGTCCTGTACTAGCGGTTAACCCTTCAACCGCCTTTACCCCTTTCATCGCCCGGCACATCACCCTATATTGGTCCTGTCTTCGGACTATGGCGATAAACGCGCGTGTAATAAGCGGCTCGGACCCGGGGGCGGTACCCGGCGGCTCCACCAAAAGCAGGTTCAGGCGGTTCACCTTCGCCTGTTTCTGACGGGGCCGAAATAGTATCGACGGACGTGTAAAGACGAGGCTTTCGCTCGGACGAGCTCCGTTAGAAGCTCAAATCAACATAGTTGCAAACGACAACTTTGCTGAAGGTGAACTGCTCGCAGCGTAAGCTGTGCGCGGATTACCGCTTTAACTCCTAGGGATTCAGCTCCCTAGGCGGGGCCCGGAGGCGCCTGGCAACAGAAGCCTCCACTTTCCTCCTCCCCGTTTGACCTTGCCACCGACGCCGGAAGCGCTTCTAATTCCGCGCGTGAGGGCGGACACCTCAGGGCTGAACAGCGAGGCAGGGACGATGGCCAACAGCACACTGACCCAGTTCGTGAAGGAATCCCTCGAAAAGGGGCAGGCACGCACCGGCATCCGCGCGGCGCTGCTCGACGCCGGCTGGCGCGCCGGTGAAGTCGACGAGTCGCTCGCCGTCTTCTCCGATGTCGCCTTTCCGGTCGCCGTACCCAAGCCGCAGGCCTACCTGTCGGCGCGGGAGGCCTTTTTCTACCTTCTCTTCTTCATCCTGCTTGGCGTCGTTTCGTACAATCTCGGCTCGCTCCTCTTCGCGCTGATCGACACCGCAATAAAAGACAAGATCGACCGGCCGGCCTATTGGGGCCTCTCGCTCGATCGGCAGATCCGGGGCGCCATCGCAGGCCTGCTCGTCGGCACACCGATCTTCCTCTGGCTGGCGCGGATCCTCCTCAAGGCCCGCAGTGCCAATCCTGCCCTGCAGCGCTCGCGTATCCGCAAATGGCTGATCTATATCAGCCTCGTGATCGCCGGTTCCATTCTCGTGGGGGACGCCATCGCACTGGTCTACAATTTCCTGAATGGCGAGCTGACCTGGCGCTTCGCCCTCAAGTCCCTCGTCGTTGCCGGCATTGCCGGTGCCATCTTCGGATACTTCATCGCCAATGCCGAACGGGACGAAGCCCATGGCATTTGACCGGCACACGATTTTCGGCGGAGCGCTCGTCGCCATCGTAATCGCGGCCATGATCGCGGGCATCGCCATCACCGGCGGGCCGGGCGAAGCACGCAAGCAGAAGGAAGATCAGGCCCGCCTGCAGGCCGTCTCAAACACCGCCCTGACGCTCGCCTGCTATTACCAGGCCCATGGCGATATTCCCGAAGACGTCTCCACTGTCGAAGAGGAAATGTCGCACGCCGCCTCCAGCGCCCGGCAGCAGGATTACTGCACGACGGCAGGCATGCAGAAGGATCCCGTCACGGATGAGCCGTTCCGCCTGATCCGCGAGGACGGCAAGGTCACCCATATCTGCGCGGATTTCGCCACCGCCGCGCCGGATGACGTGACAGCCTTCCTGCCGTTCCCGGTTGCCACGAACAGCATCGTGCCGGACATCACCGCCCCCCGCGCAAAGGCCGGCGAGCACTGCTTCGAACTGAACCTCTCCGGAAAGCTGACTTACTAAGCGGCGTGCCGAAAAGTGGACCCGGTTTTCGGGTACACGCCGCGACCAGATAATAAACCTGAAGCACCGGGATGATTCCTGGAATCAGCTCGATGCTTTAGGCGTCCTGCCCTAAAGCAAAATCGTCCCCTTCCCGTCCTTCTCCATCGCCCGCACGTAGGACGGATGCTCGCGCATCTGCTTGAGGAAGCGGTGCGCATTCGGGAAGTGCGCCTCGTCCATGCCGGCGCGCGCGGCGGCGAGTTCCATCGAATAGCCCATCACGATATCGGCCGCCGTCAGCCGATCCCCGGCAAACCATGCCGACTGACCGAGCGCCTTTTCGATCTCCGCCAGCAGCGCATTCAGGCGCGGCGTGAAGAAGGCCTTGTCGAGCCCGCCGACCAGCGCCTTCGCAACCGGCCGCATCAGAAACGGCGCGCGCATCGTCATCGCCATCATCACGAACTTGTTGGTCAGCAGCGGCTGCAGGCTGCCCTGCGAAGTGTGGAACCAGAACAGGTAATTCGCCCGCTCCGGTGTGCCCGGCGCCGGGCGCAGGCGGCCATCGTCATGCTTGTCGCAGATATAGTCGACGATCGCATTGGTCTCGGCGAGCGTCACACCGTCATCGGTGATCACCGGCGCGGTGCCAAGCGGCGAGATCGCCTTGTACGCCGCTGGCGCCAGCCGCGTGACCGGGTCGCGGTCATAAAGTTTCACTTCGTACGGAACGTTCAACTCTTCCAGCAGCCACAGGATGCGGATCGACTGGGATTTCTCGAGATGGTGCAGCGTGATCATTGTTTGCCTCCCCGGCCGGGCCGAATGTGCAACACATGTAGCGCATTCCGCCGGCAGGGCGAGGTCTCCTGCCGCGCGGGAAACCGGATCGTACCCGCCGCTAGTCGATATCCTTCAATTCATCGTCGATGATCGACATCAGGTCCGGGTGCTCGGTCTGGATGCGCACCATTTCGGTGGCCATGCGCTGCTGCACCTTGATCAGGTCGGTATAGCGCGACCCGAAGATCTGCATCGCCTTGACGCCGTCCAGTTCGCCCTCGAGCTTGGCCTGCATGGATTCCATGCCCTCGGTCGCCTTGTGGATCCTGGTCGCCGCCGCCTTGGCGCTCGACTCATCCTTCACCGATTCCAGCGCGTCGGCGATCCGGGTCATCTCGTTGAGATAGGCCTCGCCGATATCGTCCGACGAGGACGACGCGCTGATGTCCTTGCCCGTCTTGCCATCCACGCCGCCCTTGTCGCCGCAGCCTGTCAGCAGGATTGCCGTGGCCAGCGCCGCTGCACTCATCCATCCGGTCTTCATTTCGCGTCCTCCGTCTCGTCCCTTGACGCAACGGAGCACACAACTGCCCGGCGGGCAACATTCTGTCCGGCCGGCTCAGGCCGCGCGACGCTGTCCGAGCGTGGTGAGCAGCGCGCCGAGCAACCAGAACACAGGCCCCAGAACGCCCGGGAACAGGGGGATCAGGCCCGGTGCCAGCACGAAGATGATGAACCCGATATCCGCCGCCGACACCGAGACGAGGTTGATCCAGTATCCCGTCCGGCTACCCCGCCAGTTCATCAGCGCGCCGACGCCGATCGCCACAACCGAGAAGAACACGAGATTCCAGGAATTCTGGAACAGGCGTCCCTGGATCAGCGCATCGTCCACCGCCGCCGCCATGCGAAAGCCGTCGAGCGCCGCCAGCAGGTGAAGGATGCCCCACAGGACATACGCTACCGCCCCCAGTTTATTGAACATTGCCATTCCTCCCTTTTTCGGCCCTATTCCGGTTGAACCGTTTTGCCACCTTCGCCCCGCCTGCGACGCCATGTCCAGCCGAAACACGAACGGAAGTGGCCGCCCCTGCGCGTTCCACGGATTGACCCGCCGCCTTGAATGGCGATTACCGCATGAGACGCGGCCATGGTCAGATCCAGCAGGCCGCAACAGGAGCATACAAATTGGACGGAAATTTCAGCCCGGACCCGCCGGCGGCCAGAAAACCTGCGCCGAAACGCGAAGCCTTCATGCCATTCCTGCCGAAATTCATGAGTGGGACCAGGGCGCTGCGCTGGCTGAAACGGGTCCATGCCTGGACCGGATTCTGGGGCGCGCTCACCTTCCTCCTGATGGGCACCAGCGGCTTCCTGCTGAACCACCGCTCCGTCGCCAAGATCGAAACCGGCGCCCCGCACGAAGTCTCGTCCGTCGTCCTGCAAGTCGACCCGGCCCTGATCACTTCGCCGGATGATCTCGGCACGTGGGCGCAGGAAACCTTCGGCACCAGCATCAGGCCGAAAGCCAAAACGGAGTCCAAACCCGCCCCTGAAGGCAATGCCCGCTTCATGGACCAGGACGTGATCCCCGTTCAGGTCTGGCAACAATCCTTTACCGGCCCGAACGGCCGCCTCGTCGTGGAGTATGCGGAAGGGTCGTCAACCGTGAAGGCGACCCGCACCGCGCAGAACCTGTTCGGGCTCATCAAGAACCTTCACAAGGGCAGCGGGCTCAGCATTTTCTGGGTCCTGTTCATCGATTTCACGGCCGGTGCCCTGATCGCGATGAGCCTGACCGGCGCGCTCCTGTGGAGCCGGTTGCACGGTCCAAGGCTCGCGGCCATCGGCATCGTCATCGCGAGCCTTCTGTTCGGCCTGTCCGCCGCGCTGCCAGCCTTTATCTAGGCCAGCCTTTATCCAGGCCAGCCTTAATCCATGATTGCCGCTCAGGCCCGCCTCAACTGTAACGTGCTTCGACTTTCGGGCCTGCCTTCCCGGCCTTCACGGATGCGAGGCTCGCCTCGAGGTCCGCAAGGTAGGCGTCGGCGACCTCGGCATGTTTCGGTGACAGCATCAGGTGCAGGCTCGGCGGCTCCTTGGTCACCGACGTGAACCAGCCGCGCCGGTAGATTTCGCCATATACCGCGAAGGCATTGGCATCGGCATGGTGAAACGCCATCAGGCCCAGGATCGGCTTGCCGACAATCTCGAAGCCGAGCCGCCGCACGCCCTCCTCCATCCGCTCCCGCGTCGCGCACACCTCGCCCTGCAGTCTGCGATACCCCGCTTCGCCCAGCGTGTTCATCACGCCCCAGGCCGCCGAGATCGCCCCGCCCGGCCGCGTCCCGGCCAGCGTCGGCGTCTTCATCGGTGCACCGCTCCAGCCCGCCAGGTCGAACGGCATATGGGAATACAGTTCCTCCGACCGGAACAGCACGGTCGAGGCACCCTTGGCGCAATAGCCATACTTGTGCAGGTCGGCGCTCATCGAATGCACCGCGGGCACGTCGAAGTCGAAATCCGGCACCGGCACACCATTCATCCGCGCAAACGGTGCGAAATAGCCGCCGACACAGGCATCGACATGCAGCCACACGCCCTTCTTCTCTGCCATCTCGCCCAGCACCGCGATCGGATCGATGAGTCCATGGGGAAAATTCGGCGCCGAACCGACCATCATGATCGTCGCGGCGTCCACCGCTTCGCCCATCGCCGCCGGATCGGCCTCATACGAGCCATCCGTCTTCAACGGCACCCGCCGCACCTCGATATCCATCAGGTGCGCCGCCTTGTCGAACGCCAGATGCGCCGATTGGGGCAGGACGACATTCTGCCCCTCGCGCGGCTTGCCTCGGCTGCGCGCATAATCGCGCGCCGTCTTCATCGCCATGGTGATCGAATCGGTCCCGCCCGAGGTCATCGCCCCGGTCGCGCCTTCCGGTCCGTGCAACAGGCCGAGGCCCATGCCGATCACGTCCTTCTCCATCTGCGCAAGGCTCGGGAAAGCCAGCGGCCCGAGACCGTTCTCCGCCATGTACAGCGCATAGGCTTCCTGCTGCACCTGTTCCACATCGTGGCCGGCATTGAAGACGTAGACCGCGGTGCGCCCGTCGCGCCACCGGGCATCGCCGCCACCGCGCGCGATCATGTCCGCGCGCACCTCGGCCCAGGGCCGTCCCAACCGGGGAAGTTTCGTCACTTGCGTCTCCTCACAGTCTTTTGTGCGAGCCTACCGCCCTGCGTCCCTGCTGGCCAGCGCCGTGCGTGAGGCTCCGTCCAGGGTCCAACGCGCAGCAACTGCACCGCAATGCACGCGAACCGCGCTCTCGTGCGGAGCGACTGCGCGAGCGTCTTTTTATTGCTCGCGCATTGTGCGAAGGCCGTTGCCGATCCGGGGGCACAGGAATAGTGTGACTCGATCACGACAGGCAAAGCGGGGCCGGCGGGGCAATCATGACGGACTATATCGGCTACGAAGCTCTTACTCAGGCAGCCATGCGCGGCGTTGTGCGCGAGGCGCTGAAGCGCGCGCGGGTCAATGGCGGCCTGCCGGGCGAGCATCATTTCTACATCACCTTCCGCAGCCGCGCGCCCGGCGTGGTCATCGCCGACTATCTCGCCGAACGCTTCCCGGTCGACATGACCATCGTCGTGCAGCACCAGTTCTGGGATCTCGAAATCACCGACACGCATTTCGAGATCGTGCTGAAATTCTCCGGCGTGCCGCAGCACCTGAAAGTGCCGTTCGCGGCGATCACGCGCTTCGTCGACCCGGCGGTCAATTTCGGCCTGTCCTTCGAGGCGACGGCCCCGGCGGATGCCGCGATCATCCCGCCCGCCCTGGACTCCAAGGCCGCACCGGCCGCCGCCGCGCCCGGCGATGCCAACACCGTGGTCAATCTCGACGCCTTCCGCCGCAAATAGGCCGGCCGATTGCCCGAGACGGAAAAGCCCCGCATCAGCGACGCTGACATGCTGGCCCGCTTCCAGGGCTCGACCAAGCGTCCTCCCTGTTCCGACACGCTCGGCATGCGGCTTGCCAAGGTCGAGCAGGACAAGATGCGCATACGGATGGATTTCGACGTCAGCCCCTCCTTCGCCAACCCGACCGGCGCAGTACAAGGCGGCTTCATCTCCGCCATGCTCGACGAGGCGATGAGCACCTGCGTCATCATCGCCTCGAACGTCACGATGACTGCCCCGACGCTCGAGATGAAAACCAGTTTCCTGAAGCGCCTGATGCCCGGCAAGGCCACCGTCGAAGCGCGCATCCTGCGCCTCGGAAAATCCGCCTGCTTCATGGAAGCCGAATGCTTCGACCCTGACGGCACGCTCGTCGCCAAGGCCACCGCCACCGCCATCCCGATGCCCTTCAAGCGGCTCGGCGCATGAGCGCCGGCAAGCCCTTCGGTCACTATGTGCTCTTCGAGTTGAAGGACGACAGCGCCGAGGCGCGCCAGGCGCTGGTCGACGCGTGCCACACATACCTGTCCGGCCATCCCGGCGAGGTTTCGTTCTCGACGGGCCTGATCGCCCACGATGTCCACCGCGATGTTTCGGTGACGGACTATTCGGTGGCGCTCCATATCGTGTTCGAGAACAAGGCCGCGCAGGACCTTTACCAGGCAGCACCGCGCCACCACGCCTTCATCGCCGAACAGGGCGCAAACTGGGCGAGCGTGCGTGTCATGGACACGTATGTCACGCTGGCCGGGTAGCGCCTCCGCCACGGCCGCGCAGCGATCTTCACAGAAGGCCTGACGTTGCGGCACCCACGCAAATCGGTGCCGTCCGTGCTATCCTCCAGTAAAAGAACCCGACCGGGAGGAATCTATGGCCGACGATCCGGGCACCACACCCCATGTGCCGCAATCCATTATCGAAGTGACCGCCTTCGTGCCGGAGGCGCGCAAGGATCCGCATCCGCCCCTCAAGGCGCTTCGCGATAATTGCCCCGTCATGCGCGACGAAATATCGAAAACCTGGTTCCTCACGCGCCATGCCGACATCCGCGAAACGGTCAACGACCGCTCCTTCATCCGCCACCCCACGAATGCCGAGGAGGGCTCGATCTCGCGCCAGCTGATCGACGAGCGCGATCCGAAACGCACCAGCATCCTCTTCCTCGACGATCCGGACCATGCCCGCGTCCGCACGCCGCTCGCCAAGGCCTTCTATGCCCGCATCAACAGGATGAAGCCCCAGATCGAGGCGATCATCGACGACACGATCGCCGCCGCGCCCGCCAGCGGCCGGTTCGACCTGATGGCGCACATCGCAGTGCCGATCCCGGTCCTGGTGATCGCCCGCATCCTCGGTGTCGACGAATCCCGGCTCGACGATTTCCGCGACTGGTCCGAAGCGGTGATCCTCGGCCTCAACCCGGTCCGCACGCCGGAAGAGACCGCCCGCCTCGAGGCAGGCTCGATCGCGCTCGATGCCTATTTCGACGAACTGATGCAGGCCCGCCGCACCCACCCGCAGGACGATCTCGTCACCGACATGGTCCAGCTGCAGGCCAGCGGCGAAGCCCGGCTCAGCGACGATGAAGTCCGCATCAACCTGCAGGCCCTGCTTGTCGGCGGCAATCTGACGACGACCGACCTGATCGGCAACGGCGTCTGGCTCTTCCTCACCCACCCGGACCAGCTCGCCGCGCTGCGCGCCGATCCCGCGCTTGCCGCCCAGGCGGTCGAGGAAGTCCTGCGCTTCGAGGCACCTGTCTCGGCCACGTCCCGCATCGTCGAACAGGACAAGCCGGTCGCCGGCTGCCCGATGAAGGCCCGCCAGGTCGTCTTCTGCTCGCTCGCCTCCGCCAATCGCGATGCCGCCGCCTTCGACACGCCGGACGCCTTCGACATCACGAAGAAACGCGCCAGCCACATCGCCTTCGGCGGCGGCCCGCACATCTGCATCGGCGCCCCGCTCGCGCGGATCGAGGCGCGGCATGCCTTCCTCAA
>JBGSKI010000265.1:0-3250 GCA_041741315.1 Hyphomonas sp.
CTAGACATCGCCGCGCAGGCCGTCGACCGAGAAAGGCAGCCGGTTTCCCGGCCGCGCCGCAGCGACTTCGCGCAAAGCGAGGGTAAACGCCCTGTCCACCGTCTGGCCGGGCCGGGCCAGTTGCGCCGCAAGCGCCGTGGAGAATGCCCCGTCGTCCGGAGCGGTTGCGCCATCGGCCGTCGCGAAGGCGATGAACAGGCCGGAGCGGGCATTGACCCGGGTCATGCCCTTGTCTTCGTCCCCGCCCTTCGAGGAGGCGAATGGCAGGGTGTTGCGGCAGGCATCCGAGACGATGAACACGGCCTTGGCATTGGCCGCCGACAGGCTGTCGATGATGCCACCGACCTGGATGCCGAGGATCGGCAACTGTTCGGCCCCGGTGATCGGCGTTTTCGACGGGATGAGGTAATTCTGGCGCACACCGCTCGCCTCGGCCGAGCCGCCATGGCCGGAATAATAGAAGAAGCCGATGGACTCGCTGCCCGCCCGGCGCAGGTTCGATGACAGGTTGGCCACCGCGAGACTGATCTCGGTCTGGGTCGCGTCCTTCAGGAGCGTGATATTGGCCGCCGGGAAGCCCGCCTGAAGCAGGGCATCGGCGATCCGGCCGGCATCCTCGTGCGGGCGCTGCAGCGACCCGATCGTTGCCGGGTAATCCTCGTTGCCGATGACCAGCGCGAAGCGTTCCTCTGCGGATGCCGCCATCGCGCCGAGGACCGACAGGCAGATCGCAACCAGAAACCGGACCATGATACCGACTCCACACCTGTCAGGCAGATTAGGCTTCCCGTCCTGAATTGGAAAGGCATTGCCTATTCCCGCCAAGGGTCAGCGCGGCTTGCCGCGCTGGATCACGGAACAGTGCGGGGGATTTGCCGCTGGTCGAGCCAGGTGCAGGACCAGTCCATGCCGCCGGCGCAGGCTTTCCGGATCAGGTCCTGTCCGGCGCCCTGATCCGCCGGCACGCCGTCACCGGTGAATATGGCGTAGCCGAGATTGCCGCAGCCACTGCTCAGCCCACCATCGCAGGCCCGGCGGAACAGTTCGACAGCGGCAGCGGCATCCGGCGGCGTGCCCTGCCCCGCCTTGACCATCTGCCCGAGATTGGAGCACGCCCACCATTCGTTCGCATCACAGGCCAGCCGGTAGCGGGCGACAGCCCCTTCAAAGTCGACCGGCCCGCCTTTGCCCGCCTGCATCATCCAGGCGAGCGCGCCGCAGGACCCGTAGGGACTGTTGTCGCAAAGGCCGCTGTACATGGCGCGGGCGGCAGCTTCGTCCTGCGGTCCGCCCAACCCTTCCCGGAGCATCGGGGCGAGCCAGTAGCACCCGGTGCTGTTGCCCATGTCGCAGGATCGCTGGAACAAGACCCGCGCGACGACGGCGCTGGCGTCGACTCCCTTGCCGTCCTGGTACATGTAGCCGAGCATCCGGCAGCCTTCGCTTTCGCCGCCGTCGCAGGCGGTTCGGAGGCGATCCGCCGCCTTGCCGAAGGCTTCCCGGTCGAGCGCGCCGTTGCCATCCTTGAGGGCCTTCTTTGCCTCCCGCGCGGTGACGGCGGGCCGGTCCGCCAGTTCCAGTGCCAGCGCCCTGGCATCCGAGACGTGCGCGCCGGAGGGATAGAGCGCCGCATAGGTCGCCATGGCCTGCGCATTGCCGATTTTTGACAGGCGCAGCCAGTCGGCCTCTTCCTGGCTGATCGCCGTATCCGTTTGCGGAACGGCCTGTGTGGCGGCAGCGACTGGCGCAACCGGCAGCGCCGCACAGGACATGAAGCAGATGTCGGAGTTCAGGCCATCGACCGAAAACGGCAGCTTGTTGCCCGGCCTTGTGCGCGAGACCTGGCGCAGGGCCAGCGTGAAGGCCCGGTCGGCCGTCTGGCCCGGCGTGACAATCTGGCTGGCCAGTGCCGCCGAGAAACCGCCATCGTCGGGCGTGGTTGCGCCGTCAGCGGTGGCAAAGGCGATGTAGAGGCCGGAGCGCTTGGGCATCCGGGTCATGCCCTTGTCGTCCTCGCCGCCCTTGCTGGAGGTCAGCGGCAGCGTGTTGCGGCAGGCATCGGCGACGATGAACACGGCCTTGGCCTGTGCGGCGGCAAGGCTGTCGACAATGCCGGAGACCGGGACGCCGAGGATCGGCAGCTGTTCGGCCCCGGTGACCGGTGTCTTTGCCGGGATCAGGTAATTCTGGCGCTCGCCATTGGCCTCGGCCGAGCCGCCATGGCCGGAATAATAGAAGAAGCCAACCGAATCCTCGCCGGCGCGGCGCAGCCTGGTGGCGAGATCCGCGACGGCGAGATTGATCTCCATCTGGGTCGCGTCGTGCAGGACGGTGATGTTGGCAGCGGGAAAGCCCGCCTGTTGCAGCGCCGAGTCGATGCGGGCGGCATCCGTATAGGGCAGCGTCAGGGGGCCGACGACGGCCGGATAGTCCTGATTGCCGATGACCAGGGCGAAGCGCTCTTCCGCCGCCGCCGAGACAGCGAACCAGCCCGCCAGACAGATCACGAACAGCGCGCGCAACATGCAGGGACACCTCTACGCCTGGCGCGATCCTATTCATTCTGCGAGGGCGTGGATAGGGAGATTGCGCCCCAGAAACAAAAACCCCGGCCTTGCGGGCCGGGGCGTGTCTGGGGTCGCAGCACTGGGGCTGCGCCGGGCTTACATGAAGCCCTTGAACTTGTCCTTGAAGCGCGACACGCGGCCGCCGCGGTCGAGCATCTTGCCGTCGCCGCCGGTCCAGGCCGGGTGCGACCTGGAGTCGATATCCAGGACCAGGCGGTCGCCTTCCTTGCCGTAGGTCGAGCGGGTCTGGTATTCGGTGCCGTCGGTCATCACCACGGTGACGAAGTGATAGTCGGGGTGACCTTCTTTTTTCATGGCTTGCGCCTCTCGCTAGTCGTCTGTGCCGTTGCCGGGTCTGGGCCTTGTGGACGCCGCGCAACGCCTTTAGGTGTGCGCGGGCATGCCTGCTGGCCGCTCGGAAGTGGCGCGTGTAACTGAAACAGGCCCCTTCCGCAAGAGGCCCGCGCACCCGATCTGATGAGTCCTGCAGGGGGCAATGAAATGGCCGATACCGAAACCCAGGACGTGATCGACCGGCGCGAAAGCGAACCGGAAGGCGGACAGGCCATGGCCCGGCCGAAAGGTCGCAGCCTGAAGCCGCTGGCCCTGCTGCTGCCCTATGCGGGGCGGCACTGGCGGACGGTGAGCGTGGCCGCCGTGTTCCTGGTGGCGGCGGCGGCGTC
>JBGSKI010000266.1:0-4656 GCA_041741315.1 Hyphomonas sp.
CGTGTGCCGCAGGCCGCGAGACCGGCGGGGTCTGCGAACTGGCAAATGACAATGCGCCGGGCCAGCTGGTCCTGTCCGGGTCGAAGGCGGCGATTGATGCGGCGTGCGTCCACGCGCAGGCCAATGGCGTGAAGAAGGCGATGGCTCTGAACGTGTCGGCACCGTTCCACTGTTCCCTTATGCAGCCCGCAGCCGACGCCATGGCCGAGGCCTTGGCATCGACGCATATCAAGGCACCCGTTGTGCCGCTGGTTGCCAATGTCTCGGCCTCGGCCGTGACCGATCCGGAGACCATCCGCCGCAACCTCGTCGCGCAGGTCACCGGCCGCGTGCGCTGGACCGAAAGTGTCCAGTACATGGTCACGCAGGGCGTCGACACGACCGGCGAAGTGGGTAACGGCAAGGTGCTCACCGTGATGCAGCGCCGCATCGAGAAATCACTGACCGGCTTCACCCTCGCACCCCCGAGGACCTCGAAGCCTTTGCTCAAGCCATGAAGGGATAATCCCATGTTCGATCTTACAGGCCGCACCGCCCTCGTTACAGGCGCGTCCGGCGGTATTGGCAGCGCGATTGCGCAGGCGCTTTCGGCGGCGGGGGCGAAGGTCGCCCTGTCGGGTACGCGGGAAAGCGTGCTGCAGGAGGTCGCCGCGACGCTGGCCGGCGAAAGCGCCATCGTTACCTGCAACCTGTCCGACCCGGCTGCGGTGGACGCTCTGGTGGGGCAGGCGGAGGCCGCCATCGGGCCGCTCGACATTCTTGTGGCGAATGCCGGCATCACCCGAGACAAGCTACTGATCCAGATGAAGGACGAGGACTGGAACGACGTGATCAACGTCAATCTCGGCTCGTATTTTCGCCTGACCAAGAGCGTTGTGCGCGGGATGATGAAGCGCCGGCATGGGCGGATCATTGGAATCACGTCGGTGGTCGGCGTCACGGGCAACCCCGGCCAGACAAATTATTGTGCGTCCAAGTCCGGCATGATCGGGTTTACCAAGTCGATCGCCCAGGAAGTCGCCAGCCGGGGAATCACGGCCAATACGATTGCGCCCGGTTTCATCGAATCGCCGATGACCGAGGGCCTGCCGGAAGCGCAGAAAACGGCGCTGCTTGGCCAGATTCCGGCAGGACGGCTGGGGCAGGGGGCAGATATTGCTGCAGCTGCGGTTTACCTAGCGTCCAACGAGGCCGCTTACGTGACGGGGCAAACCCTGCACGTCAACGGCGGCATGGCGATGATCTGACAGGCGCAGCCCGCATTGATACAAGGGCTTGGCGGTTCTCCCAAGTGTGTGCTAGGCGCAACACAATGGTTCAGGAAACGAGCCAGTCCTCAGGCATTTCTAGAGAGGTACTCATGTCTGACGTTCTCGAACGTGTTAAGAAAATCGTTGTCGACAATCTCGACGTTGATGGTGACAAAGTGGTCGAGGGCGCAAGCTTCATCGACGACCTCGGTGCCGACTCCCTCGACCTCGTCGAGCTGGTCATGGCCTTCGAGGAAGAATTCAACATCGAAATCCCGGACGACGTACAGGAATCCATCCGCTCGGTCGGCGACGCCGTGACCCATATCAAGGCGCACATCTAGGATTGCAGGACAGGAGGGGTCTCCATGTCTGACCGCCGCGTTGTCATAACCGGAATCGGTATGGTTTCGCCGCTCGCCTTCGGGCGGGAGGCGACTTGGGAACGGCTGATTGCCGGAAAGTCGGGTGCCGGACGCATTGATGTGTTCGATCCGTCGGACATGCCGTGCAAGATCGCGTTCCAGGTTCCGTGGGTGAGCGGACGGGGCGGCGGCGCGGGCGATCCCCATGCCTTCGACCCGGACAAGTTCGTCTCCCCCAAGGAGATGCGTCGGATCGACGAATTCATCCTGTACGCCATTGCGGCGGCCGACGAGGCCGTCGAGGATTCGGGCTGGCGGCCCACCGAAGCAGAAGATCAGGAGCGCACAGGCGTGATGATCGGCTCCGGCATCGGCGGCCTTGAATCGATCTATGAAACCGCGATCACGCTACATGAAGGCGGCCCCCGCAAGGTGAGCCCGTTCTTCATTCCGTCGGCGCTGATCAACCTCGCTTCCGGGCAGGTGTCGATCAAGCACGGTTTCAAGGGCCCGAACCATTCCGTGGTGACGGCCTGTGCCACCGGGGCGCATGCCATCGGCGACTCTGCCCGCCTGATCAAGTTCGGCGATGCCGACGTGATGCTGGCCGGCGGTGCCGAGGCGGTGATCGGCCGGATCGCCATTGCGGGCTTCTGCGCCGCGAAGGCGATGTCGACCGGTTTCAACGACACGCCGGAAAAAGCCTCCCGCCCCTATGACAAGGACCGTGACGGCTTTGTCATGGGCGACGGCGCGGCGGTGCTGGTGCTCGAAGAGTACGAACATGCCAAGGCGCGCGGGGCCAAGATCTATGCCGAAGTGTCGGGCTATGGCCTGACCGGCGACGCCTATCACATCACGGCACCGGCCGAAGGTGCCGAGGGCGGCTATCGCGCCATGAAGATGGCGCTGAAGAATTCCGGGATCGATCCGACCGAGGTCGACTATGTCAACGCGCACGGAACCTCGACGCCGAAAGGCGACGAGGGCGAGGCCGGCGCGGTCGAGCGGGCGTTCGGCGATCATGCGAAGAACCTGTCCATGTCGTCGACCAAATCGGCGATCGGGCACCTTCTGGGCGCTGCCGGTGCGATCGAGGCAGCGTTCTGCGCGCTGGCAATCCGCGACCAGATCATGCCGCCGACCCTGAACCTCGACAATCCGAGTTTCGAGACGGTGATCGACCTCATACCGCACAAGGCCAAGAAGGGCCGGGTGCGGGCGGTGATGTCCAACAGCTTCGGATTCGGCGGAACCAATGCCAGCCTTGTGCTGCGCGAGGTGAAGTAAGTCCCTTCCCGGACCCGGCGGCGGAGCCTAGGCTGCGGCGCAACGGAGTCCCAGCAGGAGGCTGTCCATGAAATTCCTGAAAGGCTTGTTGTCGCTGGTTTTCCTGGTCGCCATCCTTGGGGGGGCGGCGGTCGGCGCGAGCTGGGTCTGGTTCCAGAACGAGCTGATCAAGGAAGGTCCGGCCACGGAGGGAGCGGCCTTTGCGGTCGAGCCCGGCGAGAGCCTGTCCAGCGTCGCGAAACGCCTGCAGGATGACGGCCTGATCCGCGATGCCCGGCTGATGCGGTTCAAGGCGCGGCTCGACGGTACGCAGCTTGCGATCAAGACCGGCGAATTCCAGATTCCGGCGCGGGCCAGTCTCGGAACGGTGCTGGACACCCTGATCGAGGGCAAATCGGTGGTCTACAAGCTGACCCTGCCGGAAGGGCGGACGACGGGGCAATTGATGAAGATCATCGAGGCCGACCCGGTGCTGACCGGCGACATGCCGGAGACATTGCCGGACGAAGGCACTCTGTTGCCGGATACGTATCTGTTCAACAGGGGCACGACGCGCGCGCAGATCATTGCCCGGATCGAGAAGGCGCAGACCGACCTGATCGACGAACTCTGGGACAAGCGGCGCGCGGATATTCCGGTCGCCACCCCTCAGGAGGCGATCATCCTGGCGTCTGTGGTCGAGAAGGAAACCGGCAATGCCGGGGAGCAGCCGGAAATCGCCGCGCTGTTCACCACGCGCCTGAAGCGCGGCATGCGGCTGGAAAGCGATCCGACGATCATCTACGGCATTTCCAAGGGCGAGCCCCTGTACAATGCGCAGGGCCAGAGGCGGACGCTGCGCCGGTCGGAGATCGATCGCAAGACGGAGTGGAATACGTACCAGGTCGACGGCCTGCCGAAGACGCCGATCTGCAATCCGGGGCGCGGCGCGATTGCCGCCGTGCTCAATCCTCCCGACACGGAATACATATTCTTCGTTGCCGACGGCAAGGGCGGGCACCTGTTTGCAGAGACGCTGGCCGAGCACAATCGCAATGTCGCAGCCTACCGGAAATACGAGCGCGGCGAGATCGCAAGGGAGCGGGCCGGGGAATGACACGACTGTCGGGGATGACGGGCTTCGCGCGCGTCGCGGGCGAGGCCGAGTGGGGCAACTGGGCCTGGGAAGCCAAGAGCGTCAATGGTCGCGGCCTCGACGTGCGCCTTGCCCTGCCGCCGGGCTTCGAAGCGCTGGAGAGGGGCATCAAGGCGGAGGCCTCGCGCCTGTTCAGCCGCGGGTCGCTGCAGATGGGCCTGCGCATCGATCTGGGCGGTGGCGGGGACGATGTGGCGGTCAACGAGGCGCTGCTCGTCCGCCTGCTCAAATATGTCGACACGCATAGCCAGACGGCGATTTCGTCCGATGCGGTGGCCACGCTGATGACCGTCAAGGGCGTGGTCGAGACCGGCGGGTCGAGCCTGCGCGATCTCGGTGGTGACGAAGCCCTCGTGGCGCTGCTGGCGGCGGCAGGGAACGAATGCCTTGCAGGGCTGCAGGCGCAGCGCCTAGCGGAAGGCGACGCGTTGAAGACGATCCTGCTGGACCTTGTGGGCGAAATGGAAGGCCAGTGGGAAGCCGCGACGAGCCTCGCCGGCACGCAGCCCGGCCTGTTGAAGGAGCGCCTGACGCGGCAGCTCGACGAACTGGACGGCGACAAGCGCGTCGATCCGGAACGCCTCGCCGCCGAGATCGCCCTCGGCGCCGCCAAGGC
>JBGSKI010000267.1:0-5213 GCA_041741315.1 Hyphomonas sp.
CCGCGGCGTTTGCAACCGAACATGCTGCCCAGATGCGCCTGCGCGACACATCGGACCATGCCGAGGGCATCCGCGCGGTGCATGAGCGCCGGCCCGGGCGGTTCACTGGAACGTGAGCGGGCTGAGCGAGGGAAAGACAGCTTTCCCGAAGGTCAAGATTGAAGCCTGCAAAATGTGCAGCTAGTCTTTCTACAAGGGAGGACACAATCCACAATGAAGCCAACCGATACAAGCGATCCCGACTATTTTCACAAGGTCGTGGATTGCCAGTGGGCGTGTCCTGCCCATACGCCGGTGCCGGAATATATCCGCCTGATCTCCCAGGGCAGGTATACCGATGCCTATATGGTCAACCGGGCCTCGAACGTGTTTCCGGGGATTCTCGGCCGCGTCTGCGACCGGCCCTGCGAACCGGCCTGCCGACGCACGCGGGTCGACGGGGAGCCGGTGGCGATCTGCAGGCTGAAGCGCGTCGCGGCGGATCATCGCGATGATGTCTCGGCGCTGTTGCCAAAGGCGCCGGAGGTTACCAACGGCAAGCGGATCGCGCTGGTCGGAGCGGGGCCTGCCTCCTTCACGGTGGCCAACAATCTCGCGCCGCTCGGCTATGAATGCACGATCTTCGAGAAACTGTCGAAGCCGGGCGGCCTGATGCGGTCGAACATCCCGTCCTTCCGCCTGCCGGAGAGCGTGCTGGATGAAGAGTTGCGGTACATTCTCGACATGGGCGTGGAGCTGAAACTCGGCACACCGGTACCGAGCATGAAGGCACTGCTCGAAGAGGGCTGGGACGCGGTGTTTGTCGGGACCGGCGCGCCGAAGGGCAAGGACCTGAAACTGCCGGGCCGGGACGAGGCGGCCGCCAACATCCATATCGGCATAGACTGGCTGGAAGAGGTCGCCTTCGAACATACCAAGACGATCGGCGAGACCGTGCTGATCATCGGCGTCGGCAATACGGCGATGGATTGTTGCCGCACGTCGAAACGGACCGGCGCGAAGAGCGTCAAGGTGATGGCGCGCAAGCCGCGCAATTTCTTCAAGGCCTCCGATTGGGAACTCGAAGACGCCGAGGAAGAAGGCGTCGAGATCATCGTCAACCGCTCACCCAAGGCCTTCGTGGTCGAGGACGGCAAGCTGGCAGGCATGACGTTTGAAATCCTGGAATACGATGTCGATGCAACCGGGGAGATCATTGCGCAGCGAGTGACCGGCGAGGAAACAATTCCGTGCAGTGACGTTATCCTCGCCATTGGGCAGGAGAATGCCTTCCCCTGGATCGAGCGCGATTCCGGCATCGAATTCGACAAGTGGGATGTGCCCGTCGTCGACAAGGAGACATTCGAGTCGACCCGGCCGGGCGTGTTTTTCGGCGGCGACGCGGCCTTCGGACCGAAGAACATCATCTGGGCCGTCGAGCATGGCCACCAGGCCGCCATTTCGATCCATCGCCTTTGCCAGGGCCTGCCGCTGCACAAGCGCAAGAGCCGCGAGATCGAACTGGAAACCGCCAAGATGGGCATGTTCGAGTGGAAGTATTCGAACGCCTATAGCAATGCCGACCGGCGCCAGATGGAGCATGTCGACCTGGTCGAGCGGTTCCGCAAGCTGGATATCGAAGTGGAACTGGGTTTCAGCGCCGAGCAGATCGCCGTGGAAGTCCAGCGTTGCCTGAACTGCGACGTGCACACCGTGTTCGAGGCACCCCTGTGCGAGGAATGCGATGCCTGCGTGGATGTCTGCCCGGTCGAATGCCTGAGCATCGTGCCGGATGCCGCGTCGGAAGCAGAATTGCGCCGCGGGCTGAGCCAGCCGGAAGCGCCGCCCGGACAGTCGCTGTTCGTATCGGCCGCCCTGCCCCTGACCGGCCGAGTGATGATCAAGGACGAGAATGTGTGCCTCCATTGCGGTCTGTGTGCGGAACGTTGTCCCACAGCTGCCTGGGACATGAAGGAAGGCGTCATCCGCATCCCGCATGCGGCGGATGAACTTGCAGAGGTGATGGCGGAATGAGCGGCCCGACAATCAATGATTTCACGATCCGTGTCGCCACGGTGAACGGGACAGGCTCGGCGAGTGCCAATGGCCTGCTGATGAAGACGATCTTCCGGATGGGCATTCCGGTGGTCGGCAAGAACATCTTCCCGTCCAACATTCAGGGCCTGCCGACCTGGTACGAGATACGCGTCACCGGCGCCGGCCATGCCGGGCGTGACGGCGACGTGCATTTCGTGATCGCGATGAACCCGGAGACCTATGCGCAGGATCTCGCGGAAATCGCGCCGGGCGGCGTGCTGATGTACGATTCTTCGTGGCCGCGCCCGGAACTGATGTCACGCTCGGATGTCACGGTGATCCCGATCCCGCTGTCGGCGATGTGCAACGAGGCGTTCGAAGTCGCGCGCTCGCGCATCCTGATGAAGAACATGGCCTATGTCGGCGCAGCGGCGGCGCTGCTCGACCTCGACGTCGCCGTGATCGAGACACTGGTGAAGGAGATGTTTGCGGCCAAGCCGAAACTGATCCCGCTCAACATGCAGGCCGTGGCACTGGGCTTCGACTATGCCAAGGCAAACTTCACCTGCCCGCTGAACTTCCGCACCAGTGCCATGAACAAGACCGAGGGCAAGGTGATGATCGACGGCAACACGGCCGCCGGGCTCGGCTTCATGTATGGCGGCGCGACGTTCGGGGCCTGGTACCCGATCACGCCGTCAACCTCGCTGATGGATGCGTTCCAGCAATATTGCGACAAGTACCGGATCGATCCGGACACGGGCTTTCACAATTACTGCATCATCCAGGCCGAGGACGAACTGGCTGCCGCCGGCCTCGTGATCGGGGCGGCGTGGAACGGGGCGCGAGCCTTCACGCCGACATCCGGACCCGGCATATCGCTGATGAGCGAATTCATCGGCTTTGCCTATTATGGCGAAGTGCCGATGGTGGTGTGCGACATCCAGCGGGTCGGCCCATCGACCGGGATGCCGACGCGGACGCAGCAATGCGACATCCAGCTCTGCGCGTACGCCTCGCACGGCGATACCCGCCACCTGATCCTGTTCCCGGCCCATCCGGGCGAGTGCTTCGAGTTCGCCGCCAAGGCGCTCGATCTCGCCGAGCGGTTCCAGACGCCGGTCTTCTTCCTGTCGGATATCGATATCGGCATGAATGACTGGATGGTCGACGAACTGACATGGGACCCGTCCTATACGCCGGACCGTGGCAAGGTCCTGTCGCGCGAGGAACTCGAGACTTCGGCCAGCACGTTCTACCGCTACCTTGATGTCGATGGCGACGGTGTTCCCTATCGCACCCTGCCGGGTACGAGCGAAAAGGGCGCGTATTTCCTGCGCGGATCGGGCCATACGAAACTTGGGCGGTACACGGAGCGTGGGCCGGAATACAAGGACGTGGTCGACCGGTTGTACGAGAAATGGCGGCGCGCGGCGACCGCAATGCCGGCACCGGTCGTGATCAAGGCGAGCCGTCCAGCGCGCTACGGCATCGTTGCCGTCGGGAGTTCCGACGCAGCCGTAAAGGAGGCGCAGCAGCGGCTCGAGGCAGGCGGCATTCCGGCAGACTATATGCGTGTTCGCGGCTTTCCGTTCGGCGAGGAGGTCGACGCCTTCATCGAGGCGCATGATGTCGTGTTCGTGGTCGAACAGAACCGCGACGCGCAATTGCTCGGCCTGCTCGTCAACGAAACGTCCGCAGACAAGAAGAAGCTCGTTCCGGTCAACCATTATTCCGGCGAACCGCTGAGCTACCGGTTCGTGCTGGAAGCCGTCGAAGACGCCGTCAAAGTGAGGAAGATCGCATGACATCCTTTGTCAAACCAAAGATCCGCCGGCAGAACGAACCGCTGAATGAACTGGGGCTCGCGAGGTCGGACTATGACGGCGCCATGTCGACTCTCTGCGCCGGGTGCGGCCATGACAGCGTGACGGCGGCGCTGGCCCGCGCCTTCTTCGAATTGTCGGTCGTTCCGCGCGACGTGGTGAAGGTTTCGGGTATCGGTTGCTCCTCGAAGACCCCGACCTATTTCCTCAAGGATGCGCACGGTGCCAATACGGTCCACGGACGGATGCCGTCCTTCGCGACCGGCGCGGTGGCGGCGAATGGCGGGCTGACCTATGTCGGCGTCTCCGGCGATGGCGACAGCCTGTCGATCGGGCTCGGACAATTGGCGCATGCCATCCGGCGCAATGTCAACATGCTGTACGTGCTCGACAATAATGGCGTGTACGGACTGACGAAGGGGCAGTTCTCCGCTGCCGCGGACATAGGCTCGACGGCCAAGAAGGGTGCGGCGAACGCATTGCCGCCCATCGACCCCGCCCTGCTGGCGTTGTCAATCGGCGCAACCTTTGTGGCGCGCAGCTTCTCGGGCGACCGGGCGCAGCTGGTGCCGCTAATCAAGGCCGGCCTGAAGCATCGCGGCTTTGCGCTGATCGACGTGATCTCGCCCTGCGTGACGTTCAACGATCACAAGGGATCGACCAAGTCCTACGCCCACACGTACAAGTATTACCACAAGGCGATCCACGCCGATTATGTGCCGCCGAGCGCCGAAATCGTCACGGCCTATGATGAAGGCGAATTGATGCCGGTGGAATTGCACGATGGCGGAACGATCCAGCTGCGCAAGCTCGACGCGGATTACGACCCGACCAACCGTGTGTCGGCGATCACGCATCTGATGAACAGCCAGGCGACCAAGGAAGTGCTGACCGGACTTCTCTATATCGACGAAAGCCGGCTGGACATGAACGAGGAAAACAATCTCGGGCGCGTTCCGCTGCATTCCATTCCGTACACGAAGCTGAACCCCGGCGCGGCGGCGCTCAAGGACATCCAGTCGGAGTTCCGCTGATCTCCTTTAAGTGCCTGCAGGATCGATGGGAGTGCAGGACTGATGGAAGGCGCAGCAGACACAGTCACCCTTGCGGTCGTCGCCGGAATCTTTGCCGGGGCGTTTCTCGATGCGACGCTTGGCTTCTGTTTCTTCGTGTTTGGCGAGGCATTTTTCCTGCTGGCGGGCAGCCTCATGTTCGCGACCGGCAATCCGGCGCCTGCTGCGGCTGCACTTCTCGGGGCCTATGCCGCGGACCAGACGGGGTATGCAACCGGGCGCGGGTTTGAGCGCCTGTTCCGGCGGTATGCACTGGCGACGACGTGGCGGAGGCGGCAGGTGCGCCGCGCGCAGGCCA
>JBGSKI010000268.1:0-2988 GCA_041741315.1 Hyphomonas sp.
CGGGCGGCGTCCGGTTCGCGCTGCACCGGCCGGAGGTGCGCGGACAGTTGCCGGTGCACATGGCGCGCTTCCTGCTCGCCGATCTTGCCGATCCTTCGTACAGGGACATTCTGTATCTCGACGGCGATACGCAGATCACCGGCTCGCTTGACCCGCTGCTGCGCCTGCAACTCGGGGAAGGGGAAATCGCCGGCGTCCGCGACCCGCTGTCCTTCCTGGACGATGCGCGCCTGCCGCCGCTGACCCTGGAAAAATGGCAACCGCTCGGCTTCGAAGGCCCGGCGCGCGCGCGTTATATCAATGCCGGGATGATCCGCGCTTCGCGGGCGACCTGGGCGGACGTCTCGCGGGAATGCGCGCAATTGTATCTCGCGGCGCCGGGCCGGTTCCGGTATTTCGATCAGGACGTGCTGAACTGGCGATATGGAAATCAGGTCGTGCACCTTGCGCAGCGGTGGAACTTCCCGGCCTATCTTCATGCCTACCGGGCCTATCGGGCCATCGACCCGGTGATCGTCCATTTCATGTCGGTACCGAAGCCGTGGACGGGCATGGCGCTGCCCTGGGGGCGGCGTTTCGTCGAGCCTTACCGGGCGCTCGCGGCAGCCTACCCGGCGCTCGCTCCCAATTCATCCGGCTCCGGACCATTGGAGCGCATGCGCCGCGACCTGCGCCAGCGGGAAAAGCAATACCTGACCTTCGGATACTGGGGGAAGGGCCGGATGCCGGCCGGGATCGCGGCGGCGGACGCGGCGTCGCTGTTGCCCCGATGAAAAAAGGGCCCGCGCGCGGCGGGCCCCTTCTGTATTCATTCGACTGATCGGAGGGATCACCCGGCTTTCTGGTTGGCGATCCATGTGTCGACGCGGCGTCCGAGCAGGTCGAGCGGCAGGGCGCCGCCGCCGAGCACGGTGTCGTGGAAGCCGCGAATGTCGAATGCGTCGCCAAGCTCGGCCTCGGCATGCCGGCGCAATTTCTGGATCTCCATCATGCCGACCTTGTAGGCGGTCGCCTGTCCCGGCGTCACGATATAGCGCTGCACTTCCGAGCGGGCCTGCGCCTCGGTGATGGCGGAATTGTCGAGGAAATACTGCACCGCCTGTTCCTCGGTCCAGCCCTTGGAATGCAGGCCGGTGTCGACGACGAGCCGGATCGCGCGCCAGATTTCCGAGCCGAGACGGCCGAAGTCCGAATACGGATCTTCATACGTGCCGGGGAATTCCTTGGCCAGCCATTCCGAATAGAGGCCCCAGCCTTCGGCATAGGCGGTGAAATTGATCTGCGTGCGGAATTGCGGCACGCCGGTCAGTTCCTGGGCGATCGAGATCTGCATGTGGTGGCCGGGGATGCCCTCGTGATAGGCGATCACTTCCAGTTCGCCTTTCGGCATCGCCGTCATGTCGGACAGGTGGGCATAGTAGACGCCCGGACGCGAGCCGTCCGGCGTGCCGGGGAAGTAGTGCTGCGCAGCGCCCGGCTGTTCACGGAACGCCTCGACGCGCTTCACGACAATGTCGGCCTTGGGCAGGATGCCGAAATATTCCGGGAGCTTGGCCTTGATGTTCTCGATCTTGGCGGTCGCATCGTCGATATAGGCCTGCCGGCCTTCATCCGTGTCCGGATAGTAGAAGCGCGGATCGTCCTTGGAATCCCGCTGCAGGGCGAAGAACTCCTTCAGCGTTCCCTCGAATCCGACCTGCATCTTGATCGCTTCCATGGCGGCATGGATGCGCTCGACTTCGGCGAGGCCGACGGCGTGGATTTCATCCGACGTCATGCCGGTGGTCGTCATCTGCTTCAGGCGGAAATTATAGTAATCCGCGCCGTCCGGCTGCAGGAAGGCGCCGACCGGCTGGGTCGAGTCCGGCGAGTTGGCCATGTCCGCATTGGCAAACGCGATGATGTCGTTGTAGGCGCCGAGGAAATCGGTGTTCAGCGCCTCCGTTGCTTCGGCGAGCATCGCATCGGATTCCTCCTGCGTCAGCTTGCCGTCAGTGACCAGCGTTGCAAGCTCGGACTTCACGTCGGCATAGATGGCGCTGTCCGGGCCGTCCGTGAACGGCGCACCGGTGATCACTTTCTGCGACTGGTCGATGACGCCCTCATAGGCGAATTTCGGGGCATGCACGCCGCGTTCGGCGGAGGCCTTCGCCACGTCGACGCCTTCGCGAAGGGCCCGTCCGGATTCGCGGATACGGGAAATATAGGCCTTCATGTCGGCCGGCGAATCGACTTCGTGGAAGCTGATCAGGAAGGTCGGGACGAAGCCCTGCGGACCGTTCATCTGGTCGAAGAAGAAGCCGTTATACTTGTACTTCGCGCCTTCGGCAGCGATGTCGTACTGGTACTTGAAAATGTCGTAGGACAGCTTGTCCTCGTCCGACAGCTGGTCATACGGGAACGTGGCCTGCATTTCCTCGACGGCGGCCTTGTTCAGGGCGAGTTGCTCGTCCTGGCATTCGAGGGTGAAGCAATCGATCTTGTCGTTCAGGTCCTTGCGGCCCTGGAAGGTCATCTGCAGCGGGCTGAACTGCAGGAATTCTTCGTATTTGACGTCGAACCAGGTGTTGATTTCCTTGCTCAGGGCAGCCGATTTCTCGGCGCTGAGGGCGGCGGCCTGCTCGGCGGCGATGCTGGCTTTTTCAGCGTCAGTCGGGCCAGGCGTGGCACAGCCGGCGAGGGCGAAGGTCAGCGCAAGGGCCGACACGGCAGTTCTGATCATGGGGAAGCTCCGAATGGCGTTTCATTGAATAACGATATGGAGCGGGTATCTGCCTTCCGCGTCGCGATGTCAATTGGCAAGGCGGTCGTGCGAGGCTAGGGGAGGGGAATGCAGTCTGTTTCCACCCCGAAAGCCGTCCGGATCGGCACACGCGGTTCGCCGCTGGCCCTCGTCCAGGCGCACCAGGCCGCCGGCCTGATCGAGACCCTGTCCGGCGGCGCGCTGACAGGCGAGATCGTCACCTTCACCACGACCGGCGACCAGCT
>JBGSKI010000269.1:0-10140 GCA_041741315.1 Hyphomonas sp.
GGAGCCATGGCGCGGCGGGCGCCGTGGCGCTCCGCCTGAAAGGGATAAAGGCTACGGATTGGAGCGTTACCGCCCGCCGCGCCGGCCTCCGGATTTCAGGAAGGTGTCGGGGATCAGTCTCCCCTCGCCGCCCGCGCGCCAGCCCGGCACCCGGAGGCGCAAGGCTGGGGCAGATCGCATCCCAGGATTTCCCCTGGCCCGCTACAAGGACCGGCGTCCCCAGGCTGCCAGCATGACCGTTACCCCATGCCGCAGCCGATCTCCGAAGACCCCCCATGACACGACCGAACGGTACCGGCCCGGCTCCCGTGTCCTGAGTGCGCAGAGTGTCGCGCAACCGCGGGCCTGCAGGATAGATTTTTGTGCGGGGTGTTTTGTTGAGGGGAGGATGGGGCATGTGGGGCGGCGTGTGGGCCGGCCTGCGAACTGCCGCGCCGTCAGCAGAACGCGTGCCGCAACCGTCCGTACCCGGCGCAGCCTGCGTGACCCCACACCCCCTGCCCCCTCTCCCTCAGGGAGAGGGGAAAGAAGAGAATTTGTCCTGCAATTTGGACCGGTGGTGCTGCGGGCGAGAAAGGTTTGGCAAATCCGGCCGAGCGGGCGCAGACTGGCGGTCAGGCAAGCGGGAGGGACCGGCCGTGAAGATCAATGCGCTCGATCATGTGAATATCATCACGGCGGACCTGGCGGGGACGGTGCATTTCTTTGTCGACCTGTTCGGGCTGGACGTGCGGGATGCGCCGGCGCCCCTGCCGCCGGAGCATTACCAGTGGCTGTACGACGACAGTAACCGGGCGATCTTCCACATCAATTCCAGGGGCGCCCCGCAAGCCTATGCCAAGGAGACGCCGGCCGGGCCGGTGACCGGAGCGATCCACCATGTTGCGCTGGCCTGCAGCGGCCATGACGGCTTCGTCCAGAGGCTGACCGAACGGGGCGTCGACTACCGTCTGAATGCGATCCCATCGGTGGGCCTGCGGCAGATCTTCTTCCGGGAGCCGAACGGCGTGCTGCTGGAACTGAATTTCCACGGAGATTGAGTTCCAGCCCCTCCGTAACCTCAAACATGACCGCTCGCATCCCTGGAAAATATATGGAACCTTACGGCTTGCCGGGCGTTGCATGAGGCCAAGAGGGGTTCATGAGGCCAAAATTCTCGATCCTGAACGTCCTGCTGCTGTTCAGCGCGCTGGCTTTCGTGGCTTGCGTGATCACGATTGTCATGTCGGCGCGGGCGGAGGCGCGTTTCCGGGCGCAGGCGCAACTATCTTCCGAGGTCATCGAGCAATTGAACGGCGTGATCATCAGCGCCCTGAACGCCGAGACAGGACAACGCGGATACCTCCTGACAGGAGACGAGGCCTACCTTGCTCCCTATGAAACCGGAGCCGGGATCGTCCGGGAACGTATCGACGGCTACCGGTCGCTGATCGCCGACAATATCCTGCCGTCGCAGGCTGCGACCCTCACGGAACTTACCCACTGGACCGAGGTGAAACTCACCGAACTGGCGTCGACTACAGACCTCTATCGAAGCGGCGACAGGAGCGGTGCAATCCGCCTGGTCAACACCGGTGCGGGCGAAGATGCCATGGGAAATATTCGCAGGCTGACGGCAGACCTGATCGAACAGCAATACAGGATCCAGAATTCGTCGCATTTCGACGCCCGGCTCGCCCGCCTGTCCGTGCTCGTGTCGGTGGTGGCGCTGACCTTCCTGTCGCTGTTCGGGTTCGGCCTCGCCTACCGGAACCTGCAACGCAGCGAAAAGCTCGATGTGGTCGAGCACCAGGCGCAGGAACTGGTCGAGGAGCGCGCGCGGGCGGACCTGCTGGCGCGCGAACTCAACCACCGCGTCAAGACCCTGTTCGCCATCGTCCAGTCGATCGTCAGCGCGACGGCGCGGCGGGAGACCGATCTGGGCGCGGCGGCGCGGAAGATCCGCGACCGGGTGCATGCGCTTTCGTCGGCCCACTCGCTGACTTCGTCGGTCGACATGCAGCAGCAGACGACTCTGGCAGCACTGGTCGAGGCCGTGGTCGCGTCGCAGATCGACGGCAATGAAAGGTTCGCGGTATCGGGACCGGAAATTGCGGTCAAGGCGCATTCGGTGACGCCGCTCGGCATGATCCTGCACGAATTGACGACAAACGCCGTGAAATACGGTGCGTGGTCGGAAGATCGCGGCAAGATCGACGTAACCTGGACGGTTGAACCCGGCGCCGATGGCGAGGGGCAGGAATTGTACATCAACTGGGTCGAGACCCGTTCAGCGCGGACGAATCCCCCTGAAATCGGGGCGGACGGATTCGGCAGCCGCATGATCGGCATGTCGATTGCCCAACTGGGCGGCCGGAGTACGCGGAACTGGAGGATACAGGGCTTGAATCTGGATGTTATTGTGCCGTTAAATGCAGAAGGTGCAGTATCGGGACGAAACCAAACGGCGACTTGATCATTAGACAGACATGTTGAGCTCAAAGAAAATCCTGATCGTCGAAGACGAAGCGATCATCGCCTTCGACCTTGAAGATGCGGTGCTGAGCCGCGGCGCCCGCGCAGCGGTGTGCCTCGATCTGGAATCCGCCCTCGCAGAAGCAGCCGCAGGCGACATCGACGCGGCGATCCTGGACTACAATCTCGGCGGCAAGACCGTGCTGCCGGTGGCCGACCTGCTGCAGCAGAAAGGCATCCCGTTCGTGTTCAACACAGCGATGGCGGATTTCGTGAACCTGTCGGCCCGCTATGATGGCGCGCTGGTGTGCCGCAAGCCGGTGAACGAGTTCGAACTGGTCGAGGTCCTGGTCCGCCTGACGGGCGGTTCGATGCCGCCCCCGCCGATTGCCGGGACAGGTTCCGGCTCTCCGGCATACTGAACCGGTTCTGACCCTAGCGCAGCGGACCGCAATGGCTTTCATAGGTCGCGATGGCGTCCGGCATCCATTTGCGGAAATTCTCGGCGCGGGTTTCGGAGGCCGGGTGGGTGCTCATCCATTCGGGCGGGCGCTGGCCGCCGCCGATCCTGCCCATCCGCTCCCATAATTCCGGTGCCTCGCGCGGGTCGTAACAGGCCCGGACCAGCAGTTCGAGGCCGATCTTGTCGGCTTCGGTCTCGTGCTCGCGGCTGAATTTCAGCATGCCGCCCTGCGCGGCGATGCCGAAAGCCTGCATGATCGCGCGCTGCTGGGAGGCATCCATGTCGCCGAGGCCGACGCCGACCGCCATCTGGCCCATCTGGAAGACCTTGGCCTGGCTCATCCGCTCGGCGCCGTGGTGCGCGAGGGCGTGGCCGATCTCGTGGCCCATGACGACGGCGAGTTTGTCCGGGTCGGCAATGTCATTCATGGTCAGGCGACCGTCGCTGTCGCCGGTGATGTCGAGAATGCCGGTATAGACGGCGACATAGCCGCCGGGCAGGCAGAAGGCATTCGGCGTCTCGGAATCGACGACATAATAGGTCCAGTCGAACTGGCTGGCGACCGGCGTGAAAGTGTAGCCCTGGTCTTTCAGTTCCTGTTCCAGCTCGATCGCGGCGGCCTGCAGGCGCGCGCCGATCTCGCGGACGGTCGAGGTCAGCTGCGCCGCCTCGCCGGTGCAGGCGCTCTCGGCGCAGAGGACGGTGTTGCCCTGGCTCTGCTCCTGGTTGAGGATCTGAAGGTAGGATTGCTGGCCGAGCTGGACTTCTTCCTTCAGCGGCACGGTGTTGAGCTGCTTGCGGCCGGAAAACGGCACCGGCTTCTGGTTCATCTGCCAATAGAGGAACAGGCCAAAGAGCGCGATCAGAAGGATGCCGAACCGGCCGCGCAGGAGTCCCGGCAGGCCGGAGCCGCTCGAACGTCCACCGAATTGCTGGGGCATGCCGTCAGTCTCCGCGACAGGTTGAGCTGAGGTGTTAACCGACAGAATGCCCGAGGAAAAGTGCGCATGACGCGGCGCGCACGGTTTGCGATTCCGGCCGGGGCGATTATGTAGCGGGGATGACCGATACGCCCGCCCAGCCGAAACTCGAGATCCGGATCATCCCGGTGACGCCCCTGCAGCAGAACACGTCGCTGATCTGGTCGACCGAGACCAAGGAAGGGGTGTTCGTCGATCCGGGCGGCGAGGTCGACCGGCTGATGGCGGCGGCAGAACATTTCGGAGTGAAGATTGTCGCTGTCTGGCTGACGCACGGCCACCTCGACCATGCCGGCGCGGCGACGGCAGTGTCGGAGCGGACCGGGTGCCCGATCATCGGGCCGCATGCCGACGACCAGTGGCTGCTCGACGAGATCGAGGCGCAAGGCGCCAGGTACGGGATCGCGGATGGCAGGAACGTGACACCGGACCGTTACCTGAACGAAGGCGACGTGCTGGAACTGGCCGGCAACAGGTTCGGCGTGGTGCATACGCCGGGGCACACGCCCGGCCATGTCGTGATCTACAATCAGGAAGGCGGGATGGCCTTTGTCGGCGACGTGCTGTTCCGGGGATCGATCGGGCGGACGGACTTCCCGCGCGGCAATCACGCCCAGCTGATCGACTCGATCACCCGGAAACTGTGGCCGCTGGGCAATCACATGCGATTCGTGCCGGGTCATGGTCCGATGTCGACCTTCGGGCAGGAACGGCTGGACAACCCGTTCGTCGCCGATCACGTGGTCTGACACCGGTCGCCATCTTGTTCAGCAATTGGTGAAATTTCACCGATTGGCTTCAACTGCCTGCAGCTTCTCCCTTGTATTTGTGGGAGTATGCAACGGTTGGCCGCTCCTTTTGGCGACGTGACGACCCGCCTTCACGACGATGGAGGGTCAGCCCTTCCCATGTTTGCGGTATCATTGATGGCGATCATGGCGCTGGTCGGCGCGGCGCTCGCCCTCGGCATGGACAGCCGGGCCGCGAGCAACCTGCAGAATGCCGCAGATTCAGCGGCCCTGGCCGGGGCGACCGCGTTTATCGCGACAACTTCGCCGCGTGTGCAGGACCGCCTGGCCGAGGCCGAAACGACCGCGCTGGCGACGGCGCAGGCCAATTCGGAATATTTCCTGACAAAATCGGCGGTTTCCGCGGTCAGCGAAGATGCTTACGGCCAGCATAAGAGATCACGATCGGATTGGCCTTCCAGCCGGTCAATCCAGCCGCCAGCATGATCGGGCACAATGCCAACGTTTCGATCAACCGCGAGGCGGTGGCCTCGGCGACCTGGGGATTCCCGCTGTGCATCCTTGGGCTCAACGGATCGGGCAGCGGCCTGACCCTGTCCGGCATGGCCAACCTGACTGCCGACAATTGCGTCATCTGGACAAATTCCACCGGCAGCCGCTCAATGGATTTCTCGGGCGGCGACGCGACGACGAAGTTCTTCTGCGCGGCTGGCCGGGCGCCCGTGACGGGCGGGACTCAGCTGACACCACGCCCGACCGAGAATTGCGATATCATTCCTGACCCGCTCGGTGACTGGCGCGCACCTGCAGCCGGCACGGGTGAGGTTGTGACCAGTCTGTCCGTTACCAGCCAGGACCCACGCGCGTTGTTGAGGGAACTGCAGCGCCTGTTCCTGAACAGGGACCTGAAACTGGCGTTCCGGGCGATTGATTCGGCACTCCGGACAGGTGATCCCCTGCCCGATTCCGCGGTTAAACTCATTACACTCAGTTTCAATGCGGTGCTGGCCACGAGCCCTACGGCACGGGCGTTGCTGAAGCGGGATGGAACCTTCAGGAACGGTCCTGCTGTCGGACTGACGCCGCTCGAAGTGGCACAGATCCTCGGTATCATCGACAATCTCGACCCGTCCGGCTTCGGATCCGACCCCTATGTCACCAACCCGACCCAGACGCTGGTTCCCGGCACCTATATCGGGCTCGACATCTCAAGAGGCCATGTGCGAATGCAGCCGGGCGTCTACCACATCCTCGATGCGCCGCTCATCGTCCGCCGCAAGGCAACCCTTTCCGGCGAGGGCGTGACCATCATCTTCCATGGCCAGGACGCGACCTTCTCGGTGACCGACCAGGCCCGCGCCACCCTGTCGGCCCCGACGGATGGAGAAACCGCCGGCCTGCTGCTGGCCCAAGACAGCCGCGATGCCATTTCCGGCAAGCCGCCGCGCTCGCGCCTGACCGGCAGCGGCAGTGTCAGCCTGATCGGCACCGTCTACCTGCCGCATCATTCCTTCGCGATCACCGGCGACGGCGCGGCCGACCAGACTTCGCCCATGCTGCAGATCGTCGCCGATTCGGTGAACGTGTCGGACAATGGCGCGTTGAAGATCGTCTTCAACCAGTCAGAGACCGAAGTGCCAGCCAAGATCAAACCGGCCCGCAACGCGCGCCTGCTGCGCTGAGACTCAGGCCGCGGAGGCGTGCGCGGACTTCCACTCGCTCTCTTCGATGCCGGACGTGAAGGCTGCGAAGATGATCGTGAGGGCCAGCACCTGAAAGGCAAGCGCGATGCAGGCAATCAGGCAGGCGATCATGCCGGCGACGCCCAGCACAAGCCACCATCCCTCGACGCCGAGCGAACGAATGACCCACGCCGTCAGCGCGCCTGCGATCGCGATGCCGGCGGTCAGGGCAATCTGCCGGCGCGAGGTGCTCAGCTGATCGTGATGGTCTGACCGGGCCGAACCGGAAATCAGGCGGATCTTCTGGGGTTCCTGCTTGCCGAAGAGGGCCTTGAGGAGCCGCCAGCCCGTCATCAGGAAGAGCACATAGCCGAGCAGCGTGGTCAGCCGGAACATGTTGCCTTCCGAAGCCGAGATGATCGCGGAAATATGGGCGAGAAGGATCGTCCCGGCCTGGTCCGGCGCCGACAGGATGGCACGCACCAGATCAACATAGACGCGGATGTGCTCGAGGGAAAACCAGTGCCAGACCTGCGAGGGATCGAGGTCGGCAAGGCTGCGCACATCGTACCGCACGAGGTCGAACAGGAAGGTCACCAGGACGATGCTGGCCAGGATCGTCGCAGGGTGCAGGAAGGTCATGCTGAACCGGCCCGACGCCCGGCGCAGGAAGGCGCTGGTGGCGTAGACGGCGGCGGCGATGTCGAAGGCGAAATTCGCTGCATCGATCAGCAGGCCCGAGCGGTTCGTCCAGTCGAGCAGCCGGATCGGCGTGTGGAAGACGTACGTCATCAGAACGAAGGTCGTGAACAGGAACCATGCGGCCAGGACGAGCCCCCAGATGCCGCTGTAGAGGAGGCATAGACGCTCGCTGGTGCGCGCAACCAGCGGGTACTTGCCCTTGATCATCATGAACAGGACGGCGCAGAGCACGAAGGTGCCGAGTAGCCAGGCCAGTCCGACCCCAACCATGATCGCCACGCCAAACAGCGCGCCACCCAATCTCGGGTCCACCGTATCGTCCTCCCACCGGGGCCGTTGCCGCCCCATCGCCGGAGATTTGCAATCTCCTGCCCGTGCGTCAATGGGATTGACGGGCCCCTGAACCGGAACTCTTCCCGGCCCCGGACGTTGATGGTCCACAGATATCCAAGAGGAGCCCGACCATGACGAACACATTGAAACTGCTGGCGTTCGGCGCCAGTGCGCTGGTTCTCGCCGCCTGTACGGCGACCGGCACGACAGAACGCAATGCCGCCTATGGCGCAGCAGCCGGGGCGGTTGCCGGTGCTGTGATCGGCAATAACACGGGCAGCGGCGATGCCGGCAAGGGCGCAGCCGTCGGCGCTGTTCTCGGCGGCGCAGCCGGTGCGGCCAAGGGCTGTTCGGAATCGGAAGACTGCGACATGCCGGGCGTCAAGGACCAGGAAGACGAGCGGGACGCGGATGGCGACGGCCATGCCAACGCCTATGACCGCTACCCCTATGACAGTTCGCGCTGGTAGTCGCGACCCGTCGTGAGACAGCAAACCCCGCCGTGCGGTTCGCGCGGCGGGGTTTTGCGTTTGGGCCAGGACCCGATGCGTCACCGTGCGCCTGCAGAAACCTTCCCGCAACGGGCAGAAATACGCCACTAGTGCTTGCCCCTGCCCCCGACTCCCCGCTAAGAGGCAGCCGTTTGACCGGGAAGAGAAAAGACCATGCCGAAGCGCACCGACATTTCCTCGATCCTGGTCATCGGGGCGGGCCCGATCATCATCGGCCAGGCCTGCGAGTTCGACTATTCCGGCGTGCAGGCGGTGAAGGCGCTGAAGTCCGAAGGCTACCGGGTGATCCTGGTCAACTCGAACCCGGCGACGATCATGACCGACCCGGAACTGGCCGACGCGACCTATATCGAGCCGATCACCAGGGAAATCGTCGAGAAGATCATCGAGGCGGAGAAGCCGGACGCGCTGTTGCCGACGATGGGCGGGCAGACGGCGCTGAACTGCGCGCTGGAGCTGCACTATGCCGGCATCCTGGCGAAGCATGGCGTCGAGCTGATCGGGGCGAAGGCCGAAGCCATCGAGATGGCGGAAGACCGCAAGCTGTTCCGCGAGGCGATGGACCGGATCGGGCTGGAGAATCCGCGCGCGACCATCGTCTCGTCGCCGGAACTGCCGTCGGCACCGGGCGCGCCGCGCAAGTATGACCGGATCACCGGCCTGAAGAACGCGATGGACGCGCTCGATCATGTCGGCCTGCCGGCGATCATCCGGCCGGCCTATACGCTGGGCGGCACCGGCGGCGGCGTTGCCTACAATGTCGAGCAATATGAAGAGATCTGCCGGTCGGGCCTCGCGGCCTCGCCGAATGCGCAGATCCTCGTCGACGAGAGCCTGCTCGGCTGGAAGGAATACGAGATGGAGGTCGTCCGCGACACGGCGGACAATGCGATCATCATCTGCTCAATCGAGAATATCGACCCGATGGGCGTACATACCGGCGACTCGATCACTGTGGCGCCGGCGCTGACGCTGACCGACAAGGAATATCAGGTGATGCGCAACGCCTCGATTGCGGTGCTGCGCGAGATCGGCGTCGAGACGGGCGGGTCGAACGTGCAGTTCGCCGTCAATCCGGCAGACGGCCGCCTCGTCGTGATCGAGATGAACCCGCGCGTGTCGCGCTCGTCGGCGCTGGCCTCCAAGGCGACCGGGTTTCCGATTGCCAAGATCGCCGCCAAGCTGGCCGTCGGCTATACGCTGGACGAGTTGACGAACGACATCACGGGCGTGACGCCGGCCTCGTTCGAGCCGACCATCGATTATGTGGTGACCAAGATCCCGCGCTTTGCCTTCGAGAAGTACAAGGGCGCCGACCCGGTGCTGACGACGGCGATGAAGTCGGTCGGCGAAGCGATGGCGATCGGGCGGAATTTCAAGGAGAGCCTGCAGAAGGCGCTGTGCTCACTGGAGACCGGCCTGTGCGGCCTGAACGAATTGCCGTTCGACGACGAGGCACAATTGCGCGCGGCGCTGGCGATCACGTCGCCGGACCGGCTGCGCATCGTGGCGCAGGCCTTCCGCATGGGGCTCAGCGTCGAGGACGTCAACGCGATCACGGCAATCGATCCGTGGTTCCTGCGCCAGATTGCGGAGATTGTCGCGACCGAGGCGGATATCCTGGCGAACGGCTTGCCGGACGATGCGCCGGGCCTGACGGCGCTGAAATCGCAGGGTTTTTCCGACAAGCGGCTTGGCCAGCTGACCGGCCGGACGGAAGCCGAGATGCGGCGGGTGCGCCATGCGCTCCGTGTACGGCCGGTCTACAAGCGGATCGATACCTGCGCAGCGGAATTTGCGGCGAAGACACCCTACCTCTATTCGACCTACGAGCGCCCGGCCTGGGGCAAGGACCATGCCGATTGCGAGGCCCTGCCGACGGCGCGCGAGAAGGTCGTGATCCTCGGCGGCGGCCCGAACCGGATCGGCCAGGGCATCGAGTTCGACTATTGCTGTTGCCATGCGGCGTTCGCGATGGCCGACCTCGGCATCGAGTCGATCATGGTGAACTGCAACCCGGAAACGGTGTCCACGGACTATGACACGTCCGACCGGCTGTATTTCGAACCGCTGACCGACGAGCATGTGCTCGAGATCATGGACAAGGAGCGCGCCACCGGCGACCTGCGCGGCGTGATCGTGCAGTTCGGCGGGCAGACGCCACTGAAGCTCGCCGGCCCGCTGCATGCCGAACATGTACCGATCCTCGGCACCAGCCCGGCCTCGATCGACCTTGCCGAAGACCGCGCGCAGTTCGCCGCGCTG
>JBGSKI010000270.1:0-2390 GCA_041741315.1 Hyphomonas sp.
CCCTGGTGCACGCGGCGGTGCAGGAAGTGGTCGAGAAGAAACTGTCGCATGCCGGCGTGCCGCGGCAGCTGGCGGAGGACATGGTGCTGCTCAGCGTGACGCTGGCGGTGGGCGTCGGCCTGTTCGGACCGTCAATCGGCGAACTGATCGGCAAGCCGCCGGGCCGGGCCCGCGACCTGGCGCTGCAGATGCTGAAGGCAAACATCGACCGGCTGGTCTGAAGCCTCAGTCCTCGAAACCCCGGAACACGGCGGCTTCGTCTACGGACTTTCTTTCCGAGACGACGGCATTGGCGGGGAAGGTGTCGTCGGGCCAGCCCATGGCGACGCAGGTCTGGATGACCTGGTCGTCGGGGATGCCGGCTTCGGCGCGCACGACGGGGCTCTGCATGATGCCCTGCGAGTTGATCACACAGCCGAGGCCGCGGTTCCAGGCGGTGTTGACGAGGCAGTTGACGACGCCGCCGCAGTCGAACGGCGCGATGTCGCTGCCCTGAATGGACTTGTCATAGGTGATGACGATCGAGACCGGCGCGTCGAACTGGCGGAAGCCGCGCAGCACCCAGTCCATGCGCTTTTCCTTGTTGTCGCGCTCGATGCCCATGGCGGCGAAGAGCTGCTTGGCGATGCCGATCTGGCGCTCGCGGTGGACGCCTTCATAGCCGGGGCCCATGCGGAACTCGCGGCTGTCCGGCACGCCGGCAAGGTTGCGCTCGACATTGCCCTTGCGGATGCGGTCGAGCACCTCGCCGGTGACGACATAGAAGTTCCACGGCTGGGTGTTCAGCGAGGTTGGCGCGCGCATGGCGATTTCGAGAATCTCGCGGATCAGGTCCTTCGGCACCGGCTTCCTGAGGAACCCGCGAATGCTGCGCCGGCCGCGCACAACGTCATCATAGTCCATGCTTGTCCTCCCTTTGCGGGCTATTCAGCACAGGCGGGACGGAATGCAGAGACCTGACGTCGCGAAAACGCCGGGGGGCCGGCGGTCACGCCATGGAGGGCGGCCCGCCTTCCGGCATTTCCGCAAAGGACGGAAGGCCCGGATCCATCACGTCCCAGGCAGGGGCACGGGATGCGTAGACGATCATCCCGGGCGTGATGGCGTCCGGATTGTCGAGGCTCGACGCGCGGATCGCGATGATTCCGGGCATGCCGGTATTGGTCGAGTGTATGGCGCAGCCGCATGCCGGGCAGAAGTGGCGCACGACCATGCTGCCGCTGTCGGCCTTGTGGGCATAGGAGGCGAGTTCGCCGGCGACCGAGTAGGCGGAGGCAGGCACCATGGCATGCGTGCAGTGCCCGGTGCCGCTGGACTTGCGGCAGTCGATACAGTGGCAATGACCGCACATCACCGGTTCGGCCGTGGCGGTATAGGAGACGGCGCCGCAGAGGCAGCGGCCGGTGAGGGGGTGGGACATTGGAAGGCTCCTGTGGTTCAGCCCGGCATCAATTCATAGATGCGGATGGCGGTGATGAAGGGGTTGGTCGCGGCGATTTGTTTTGCTTCGTCGAAGCTGCCGGCCTCGATGGTAAGGAATCCGGTGATAGCGGATGTGTCCATTGGCAGGTCGCGTGCGCCTTGTGCGTCGATTTCGTGCCCACGTGGGAAATGGCCCTTGGCACGGATATGCGGGCCTGCGGCGGCAAACCACTCGTTCCATGCCTTCATGATTGCGGGACTTGGCGGCTCGAAGCCGTAGGTCAGGAACATGAATTGCTTCAAGCGGGAGAGCCTTCTGTCTGGTTGGTCCGGGGGCCGTTGTTGCATCCGTCTAAATATGTTCAACAACATATTTTGGGTGCCTGTAGAACAGGTGCCGAGAAGGAGAGCCGAGATGCCCTACAGCCCGGCGCACAAGGCGCAGACCCGTGCACGGATTGTCGAATGCGCGCGCATCCTGTTCAACCGGCACGGCTTCGAAGGGGTCAGCATCGAAATGGTGATGACCGAGGCCGAGCTGACGCGGGGCGGCTTCTATAACCACTTCCGCAGCAAGGAGGAGTTGTTCGCCGCCGCTGTCGACAGTTTCCTGATGGGCCGTGGCGCCGCATGGCGCGCCGAGGCTGGGCTCGCGCCGGGAAAGATCACGGCGCATTCGGCGGCAACGATGATTGCCGGCTATCTGTCGCCCGAGCATCTCGGTAATCTGGACGGGCAATGCCCGATGATTGCCCTGCCATCCGATGCAGGGCGGCGCAGCCCAGAGGTGCGGGAGGCTTACCAGACGCTGCTGACGGCGATGGTCTCCCTGTTCGAGAGCAGCATCGGGCAACAAGCGGAGGCCGGCAGCGAGGCGCGCCAGCGCGCGCTGGTGCTGGCATCGTTGTGCGTCGGGGGCATGGTGCTGGCCCGGACACTTCCGGATTCTGACCTCGCCGACGAGGTGC
>JBGSKI010000271.1:0-6227 GCA_041741315.1 Hyphomonas sp.
GCGCGAGCGGTGCGGCGGCGCTGGCGGCCGGACGCGAGACCTGCACCGGGGCCGGACGTTGTTGTGGCTGCTGCGGCTGGACGCGGATATGCATCAGCGAGCGGTTGACCGTAGCGCGCAGCTCTTCGAGCAGGCTGTGGAACAGGTTGAAGGCCTCTTCCTTGAATTCGTTCAGTGGATCGCGCTGGCCGTAGGAACGCAGGTGGATGACCGAGCGCAGCTGGTCGATCATCTGCAGGTGTTCGCGCCAACGCAGGTCGAGGACCTGCAGCAGGACCTGTTTCTCGATGCGGCGCATCTGGTCTTTGCCGACCTGCGCGGTGATCGCTTCATAGACCTTGGCGACGGCGGCGCGGATGCGGTCGGCGATTTCCTTGTTGGCGACGCCTTCCTCGGCGGCCCATTCGGCGACCGGCAGGTCGACCGCGAAATCATTGCGCAGGGCGTCGCGAAGGCCGGTGACATCCCATTGCTCCGCATACGCCTTTTCCGGCATGGTGCGGGTGACGAGCGCCTCGATCACGTGCTCGCGCATGTCAGCAATGGTTTCCGACACGTCGGCGGCGCGCATGAAGTCCATGCGCTGTTCGAAGATCGCCTTGCGCTGGTCGTTGATCACGTCGTCATACTTGAGGACGTTCTTGCGGATTTCGAAGTTGCGCTGCTCGATCTTCTTCTGGGAGGTTTCCATCGCCTTGTTCATCCAGGGATGGGTGATGCCCTCGTCTTCCTTGATGCCGAGGCGGCGCATGACGGAGTCCATGCGCTCTGCCGCGAAGATGCGCATCAGGTCGTCTTCGATCGAGATGTAGAACTTGGAGCGGCCGGGGTCGCCCTGACGGCCGGTACGGCCCCGCAGCTGGTTGTCGATGCGGCGGCTTTCGTGGCGTTCCGTACCCAGAACATACAGGCCGCCGGCATCCAGCGCCTTCTTCTTCTTGATTTCGATGTCGGCGCGGATCTGCGACACCATTAACGAGATTTCGCCATCAGACAGTTGCCGGCCGAGGTCTTTTTCCTTCGCTGCGATTTCCTGTTCGAGGCGCATGTCGAAATTGCCGCCGAGCTGGATATCGGTGCCGCGGCCGGCCATGTTGGTGGCGACCGTCACCGCGCCCGGCACACCGGCATTGGCGACGATGAAGGCTTCCTGCTCGTGCAGGCGTGCGTTCAGCACCTTGTGGGTGATCTTCGCGGCGGTCAGCAGGTTGGAGAGGATCTCGGATTTCTCGATCGAGGCGGTACCGAGCAGGATCGGCTGGCCCTTGGCGTGGCACTCGCGCACTTCCTTGACGATCTCGGCATACTTGGCCTTGGCGGTGCGGTAGACCACGTCATCGTCGTCAAGCCGCATCACCGGCTTGTTGGTCGGCAGGTCGACGACTTCGAGCTTGTAGATGTCCTGGAATTCGGCGGCTTCTGTCAGCGCCGTGCCGGTCATCCCGGCGAGCTTCCTGTAGAGGCGGAAATAGTTCTGGAACGTGATCGAGGCGAGCGTCTGGTTCTCGGGCTTGATGTCGACACGTTCCTTGGCCTCGATGGCCTGGTGCAGGCCTTCCGACAGACGGCGGCCTTCCATCATGCGGCCGGTGAACTCGTCGACCAGCATCACCTGGCTGTCCTTGACGAGGTAGTCCTTGTCTTTCGCGTAGAGCTTGTGGGCGCGCAGGGCCTGGTTGGCGTGGTGCACGAAGGAAATGTTCGCGGGTTCCCACATCGAGCCTTCCAGCAGGCCGGATTCAGTCAACCATAACTCGATCTTCTCGGTGCCGGTTTCGGTATAGGTGACCGAACGCTGCTTCTCGTCGAGTTCGAAGTCTTCCGGTTCGAGGCGCGCCATCAGGTTGTCGAGGGCGATGTAGAGGTCGGAACGATCGTCGGTCGGCCCGGAAATGATCAGGGGCGTGCGGGCTTCGTCGATCAGGATCGAGTCGACTTCGTCGACGATCGCAAAATGGTGACCGCGCTGGGCCATCTGTTCCAGCGAGTATTTCATGTTGTCGCGCAGGTAGTCGAAGCCGAATTCGTTGTTCGTGCCGTAGGTGATGTCGGCGGCATAGGCGGCTTTGCGCTGCTCGTCATTAATGCCGTGGACGACGACGCCGGTCGACATGCCAAGGAAGGCATAGACCTGGCCCATCCATTCGGCGTCGCGGCGGGCGAGGTAATCGTTGACCGTGATGACGTGTACGCCCTTGCCTTCAAGGGCATTGAGATAGGCGGCGAGCGTCGCCACAAGGGTCTTGCCTTCGCCGGTGCGCATCTCGGCAATTGCGCCGGAGTGCAGGATCATGCCGCCCATCATCTGGACGTCGAAGTGGCGCATGCCGAGGGCGCGCCGGGCCGCTTCGCGCGTGACCGCGAAGGCCTCTTCGAGCAGGGAGTCGAGGGTCGCGCCGTCGGCCAGGCGCTTGCGGAATTCGGCGGTCTTGCCCTTGAGCGCGCTGTCGGACAGCGCCTCCATCATGGGCTCCAGGGCGTTGATGCGGTTGACCCGGTTGCGGAGGGGTCGGAGCTTGCGGTCGTTCACAGAGCCGAAGATCTTGCGGGCAACGGAAAGCATATCAGGCAGTACCAATCAGGTCTGAGGGCGACAAAACTCTAATCCTGACTGTTAGACCGCACAGGATGTTCGCGGGTTCTCCCACCATGCTTACACTGGCCGAACCCTCTCGACCAGCGCGCGGGTCAGACTTAAGAACGCCGCATTGGGGTGTCAATGCGGCTGCGTCAGCCGCCAGGAGCGTTTACTGTGCTGAGAATCAAGGCTTCTCCGGCCGTATGGCTGGCCCCGTTCATCTCTGCAGCAATGCTTGGGCTGGCGAGCTGCGGCGCGCCGGTCGGCGATGAATTGCCCGTCTACGTGGACGAGGCCACTGCCGCCACCGTGAATGGCGAAAAGATCTATATCAGTGACGTGGAACTGGAGGCTGTCGCCCGGGGTCTGGTGTCTCCCGGCCAGTCGATGCAGACAGGCGCCCCCGAATACGAGACCGTGCTGCAGCAGCTGGTCGAACAGAAACTGATGGCGCAGGAAGCGCTGCGCCGGGGGCTCGACAAGACCCCTGCCTCGGTGCGGCGCCTGCAGATGGCGCAGGAGCGCATCCTCGGGAACCTGCTGGTTGAGGACCTGGTCGCCCGGGAGGTCACTGAAGAGCAGATCGAGGCGATGTACCAGGAACAGGTCAAGCTGCAACAATCTGACGATGAAGTCTCGATCGCGCACATCCTTGTCAGTACCAGGGAGGAGGCCGATGCCCTGTATGCGCGGATCCAGGGGGGCGAGAGCTTCGAGAGCCTGGTCCTGGCCAATTCCCGCGACACGGCGACCCGAATGGAAAAGGGCGATCTTGGCTATGTCTCGCCGAATGACGAGCCCGATCCGTTCCCGTTTGTGATTGCCAATACGGCGGTCGGCGAAGTGTCGGAACCATTTGAATCAGACCACGGCTGGCACATCCTGAAGGTCAAGGACCGCCGGTCGAAGGCGCCGAAAACGCGGGAGGAGATGCGGCCGGAAATCGTCACCTTCCTGACCCTCAACCAGATCAGCAAGATCGTGCGGCGGCTGAAGGCGGAAGCCTCGGTCCAGCAGGGCGAACCAGGTCTCGACGCCGGACCTGCGAAGTCCTACACGCTGCCGGAGCCGGAACCCAAGCCAGAGGAACCGGCCGCAAATCCGGAAAGCAAGGAACTTTGAAACTCGCTCCCTCGCCCTTCGCGCCTGCCTCGTTTCCAGCTCTGCCCCAGGTCGCCGGCGTCCAGTGCGCCACCGGTTCGCGCGGCTTCTATGCCCGTCGCGGAATGATGCGCGATGACGTTTTCCTGTTCACTTTCCCGGAAGGCACGACCTGTGCCGGAGTCTTTACCGTGTCGCGGACGGCCTCGGCGGATGTGTTGTGGTGCCGGGAAGCGCTGAAGGCCGGGAGCGGACAGGCCCGTGCGCTGGTTGCCAATTCGGGCAATTCGAATGCCTTTACCGGTCCGAAGGGCAGACTGAAGAATGACGCGACGCTGGCAGCGCTGGTGGAAACGCTGGGCGTGCCGCGCGAGACCTGTTTCCTGGCGGCAACCGGCGTGATCGGCGAACCGCTCGCCGACCCGAACTATGTCGGATCATTCGTGCCGGAATTGTCGCGCCGGCTTGGCCCGCCGGACTGGGAAGCGGCGACCCGCGCCTTCATGACCACCGACACGTTCGCCAAGGCGGCCGGAGTTTCGATGGACATTGATGGGGCGAGCGTGAATTTCGCCGGAATCGTCAAGGGCTCGGGCATGATCGCACCAAACATGGCGACGATGCTGGCCTATGTCTTCACCGATGCCTCCGTGTCGCATGACGTGCTGCAGGAAGTGCTGGCCGATATCACCGAGGAAACCTTCAACAGCATCACGGTGGACGGCGATACGTCGACCTCCGACACGCTGATGGTGTTCGCGACCGGCAAAAGCGGCATGGACCCGATCACCACGCTCGACGATCCGCGCCTCGACGCCCTGGCCATGGCCCTGCACTCGGTCTGCCTCGAACTGGCGCAGCTGGTGGTGAAGGACGGGGAAGGGGCCCAGAAATTCGTGACGGTGCAGGTCGAAGGTGCGGTGTCGTATCTCTCCGCCAAGATCATGGCGTCCCACATCGCCAATTCGCCGCTGATCAAGACCGCCATGGCGGCGGGAGACGCCAACTGGGGCCGGATTGTGATGGCGGTTGGCAAGTCGCTGGAGCAGATCAGCCTGGACGACCTGTCGATCTGGTTCGACGATGTGCAGGTTGCGAAGAACGGCGCGCGAATGCCGGACTATAGCGAGGAAGCGGCCAGCGCGGTGTTCGCCCAGCGGGAATTCACGATCCGGGTCGATGTCGGAGTCGGCAACGAGTCAGCGACGATCTGGACCTGCGACCTGACGCACGGCTATGTCGACATCAACGGCGCCTACCGGACATGAGCGGTCCGATCCTGCTGGTCGTTGCTGCGGTTCTTTACAATGCCAAGGGGGAGATCCTGCTGGCCCGGCGGCCGGAGGGCAAACAGCTCGCGGGCCTCTGGGAATTCCCTGGCGGCAAGCTCGAACCGGGCGAGTCGCCGGAGGCCGCCCTGGTGCGGGAACTGCAGGAAGAGCTCTTCATCACGGTTAACGAATCCGATCTCGAACCGCTCAGTTTTGCCAGTCATGCTTACCCGGCGTTTCATCTAGTTATGCCATTGTACGCCTGTCACCGGTGGGTGGGCGATGTGATTCCGCGCGAAGGCCAGGCCATTGCATGGGCTCCTCCCTCACAACTCGGGGACTATCCGGCGCCGCCTGCAGACATTCCTCTGTTTCGCGTCCTGTCGGGCAAAAGAGAACCGGAGTGAGGATGAATTTCGTACGTTGCCACTTTGCCCGCTTCGTTCGCGACGACGGCGCCGCAACGGCCGTTGAATATGCGCTGCTTCTCGGATTGCTGTCATTGGCCCTGATTGGCGGGATCACCGCCATGGGTACCGCCGTCAACGGCAAGATGAACGAGGCGGCGACAGCGCTCGCCTGACTGGCGTCCTCAGTTTCACGATTTTTCCGGTCGGCGCACGGCGTCGGCAAGGCTGACTTTGGCGCTGCCGGGTTTCAAAGCCTTCGGCTGACCGGGCGCCGGTGCCCATCCGGACAGGAATACGATCTCGAAGGTCGCCCGCAGCTTGCCGTCCGGTTCGGCATGGCGTTCGGCATAGAGGGCGGCAGCCCGGACGAGGACATCCCGGCGCAGTGGACGGGACATCCCCGGCATGAAGCAGGCGCGTTCGCCCATGCCCTTCAGGTCATCGAACAGGCGTGTCAGGCTCGTATAGCGCACCGTGACGGTGTCGCGGTCGATGACGGGCAGGGCAAAGCCTGCGCGCTGCATCAAGCCGGCGAGGTCCTGCAGGCCCGGCAGCGGTGAGAGGCGCGGCGCGGCGCCGCCGGTAATCTCGCTTTCCGCCTCGATCAGAACGCCCCGCAGTTCGGATAGCGTTCCGGCCCCGAACAAGGCGGCGAGGAACAGGCCGTCCGGCTGCATCGCAGCGCGGATCCGCACCAGAGTTCCCGGCAAGTCATTGACCCAATGCAGCGACAGGGCAGATGTGACGAGATCGTAGCGGTCATGCGGCAGGTCCGGCGTTTCATCGTCCAGCACCGTGGCAGTGGCGCCCGCTGCGCTGGCCATCCCGGCCATGCCCTGCGACAGGTCTGCGGCGTCGACGGCCGCG
>JBGSKI010000272.1:0-6370 GCA_041741315.1 Hyphomonas sp.
CCCCGTTCGGTCGTCGCGGGCATGGCCGCAAGTGCAGCCGCGACAGGCGCGGGCACGCCGCCCTGGACGCCCGTCCGCATCCGCTCCGGGACACTCTGTCCACGGATAGTGAACACTCTGTCCAACAAAAAAGCCGGCCCGGATCGCTCCGGGCCGGCTTCGTTTCAGTCGTTTGGCAGGCGCCTAGTAGGTGTAGCGCAGGCCGAGTTTCGCCGTGTACGAATAGGTTTCGAACTGCAGCAGGCGGTCGCGGCCGGGGCCTTTCTGGAAGGCCACATAGGGCTCGTCGGTGATGTTCACGAGGTCGGCGAAGACCTGGAAGTGATCGGTGACGCGGTACTTGGCCGAGAAGTCGACCTGAAGGTGGTCCTTCACGAAGCGGTCGGTTTCCGCGTCGTCGCCCAGTTCGTCCAGGTACTCGTCGCGATACGCCGCCGTCAGGCGCAGCTCCAGGCCGCCCTTGTCATAGCCGAGCATCGCATTGTAGGTGCTCTCCGCCGAAGCCGGCAGCGGGATCGTCCGTGTGCCGCCGTCGCCATCCGGCACTTTGCCTTCGCTGTCGGTATAGGTGTAGTTGAAGCCGACCAGCGTGCCGTCGAGCAGGCCCGGCAGGAAGTCGAGCGCCTGCTGGTAGTTGAACTCGACGCCGGCCACTGTTGCCGAGCTGCCATTGATCGGGATCAGGGCTTCTTCATACGCAATGCCGCGATAGGTGCCCGGATCGGAATAGAACTGGTCGACGATGAAGTCCTGGATGTCCTTGTAGAACACGCCGGCCTGGATCACGCCGCCTTCGGCGAAATAGTATTCGACGCTGGCATCGTAATTCTGCGACCGGTACGGATCGAGGTCCGGATTGCCGAATTCGCCTTCGTCATCTTCGTTGAGATAGAATCGCGGGGCCAGCTTGCCGATCCCCGGACGCACCACGCTCGACGAGAAGGCGCCGCGCAGGACAAGGTGCTCGGTCGCGTCGAACTTGATATTCACGCTCGGCAGGATGTCGGTATAGTCGTTCGAGAAGGTCTGCGGCGTCACCGTGATGACATCGCCATCGTCGCCGATGCTGTTGCCGCCCAGTTCGTCCGTGGTGTGCTCGATCCGCACGCCGGCCACCATCGTCATCTTGCCGCTGGTCGCCTTGCCCTGCACGTAGCCGGCATAGATGTCCTCGTCGACGGCATAGTCGGCGGCGTTCGATTCATAGTCGGTGTCATACTGGCTGAGTTCGAAGTCTCCGGCATGGGCGCGGTTGTACGCGCGGACCAGGCCAAGATCCGGCAGGGGACCGAGGTCTGCCAGGCCATAGGTCTGTCCCCCGGCCACGTCGGCCAGCGTGTAACCGTCCAATGTATCGTACACGTTCAGCGTCAGGCCGTAGTCCTTCTGGCGCAGGCGGGCCTTGAAACCGGTCTTGAATTCCAGCTCCGCACCATCCGTCACAATCTTGCGCGTCGCATCGAATTTCGCCGACCATTCCTTGTCCGTCGACAGTCCGTCGACGTTCTCAAGAGCGGTGAACTCATAGCCCGAAGCATCATTGAATGCTGCAGATCCAGCCAGGATGTCATAGGTCGTGGTCTCCAGGTTCGAATAATCGAACATCACCGCCAGCGCACCCGCCGTCCGGAAATCCCGCTGGAACCGCGTCGGGTCCTGCGTCTGGAATTCGTGCTCTTCGGCCTTCGAATAGGCGAGCTTGTAATCGTATTCCCAGGCACCGGCCTTGGTCTCGCCACCGACCTGATAGGATTGGATATTTTGCGACTCGAACCGGTCCTTGAGGTCGCGGCGCACGCGGATGCGGCCATCGTCGGACTGGAAGGTGGCGGTATTGTCGTCGCCGCTCACCGGCTCTTCGCTCATCTGGAAGATCAGGCGCTGGCGCTTTTCGGTGTCGTCGAACTTGCTGTAGATCCCGCGCGCATACAGCACTGTGTTATCTGAGATTTTCCAGTCGGCCGACAGCGAGGCGCCGATGCGTTCGCGCTCCACGTCATAGTCGCGGTACTCCACTTCCTCGGCATAGACGAGCCCGTCATCGGTCTCGCTCCAGTCGGCCATTTCCTGGTTGTCGGTCGAGGTCTTGCGGTCATAGTAGGACAGCCCGCCGGAGATGCCGAAGGTCGAGGAAACGGGCACCGTGAAGTCGATCGACGCCTTCGGCGAGGTCTCGCCATTGAGTTCGTTGTACGAGCCTTCCACCGAGGCGGCGAGGTACGGATCCTTGCGGTCGAAGCCCTTTGTCGTCTCGATCTCGATCGATGCACCGATCGTGTCGGCGTCCATGTCGGCGGTCAGCGACTTCTTGACCTGGATCGACTGGATGAGTTCCGACGGCAGCACGTCCAGCGCGACCGCGCGGGTGTCGGCTTCCGGCGCCGGCAGGCGGACACCGTTGACCGAGGATGCGTTCAGCGTTGGGTCAAGCCCGCGCACCGAGACGAAGCGGCCTTCGCCCTGGTCGTTGAGAATGTTGATGCCCGGCAGGCGCCGGATCGATTCGGCAACGTTCTGGTCGGGAAATTCCCCGATCCCGTCACGGGTCAGAACGCTGTCAACCGTATCGGAAGCGCGCTGCTTGTTGATCGCGCTTTCCATCATCTCACGCTGTCCGACGACCACGACCTTGTCGAGGGTCTGCACATCGGTTTCATCCGCAGCCTGCTGGGCCTGGGCCGCCTGCGCAAAGACCGGGCCAGCGGCCAGGATGGACAGGGCGGAAGTGACGAGGAGAGCGCATTTGCGCCGATGGGAGGAGGAAGATTTCACGGTGGTTACCTTTCACAGTTCTGCGGCGTGCCTTAGGCAGCGCCGGTGACAATGAAGTGACAGCGTGGCGGATTCCTTTCTTTGTCCTGCGGTAATCCGAATCCCGTTGCGCATGTGCAACAGTCGGAACTCCCGGGCCCACAAATATGACATCTGCATGACAGTCTTCCTTGTACGGATTGCCGGGATTCCCCCTCGGGTGGTTCTTTGCGCGGTGGCAAAAAGCAAGCTGACTCTGCCTGGCAGATCAGCTAGAAGCGGCGCCAACAGGGCCGGAACCCGTCTGCGGACAGGCCTGTCCGCGCTTTATTTTGCTGAGGGACATGAATTCAATGACATCGAAACTCTGGCTCGCCGCCCTCGTCCCGCTTGCCGCCTGCGCCGGAACGGGCGCACTGAAGGCATATACCGGCCCTGTCGCCACAATCCTGGCAGTCAACGAGACAGCGCTGATGGACGGCGAAGGCGATACCGCCGACGACCCCGCAATCTGGGTCAATACCGGCGACCTGCCGAGTTCGCTGATTCTCGCCACCAACAAGGATGAGGGCGTCTATGTCTACGCCCTCGACGGCGGCGAATTGCAGGAACTTCCCGTCGGCCGGGTCAACAACATTGACCTGCGCGGCAATGTCGCCGTGGCGAGCAATGACGAGTTCAACGCGATCACCTGGCTGCTGGTCGACGGCGAGGACATGGAAGTGCGCAGCATCGGAAACTCGCCGACCGGGAAGGACGAGCCCTATGGCATCTGCGCCGGCCTGAGCGGCGAGACCTACAAGGCCGCCGTCACCTACAAGGACGGCACGGTGCAGCTCTGGTCGGCGAACTGGGAAACGCTGGACTCGCTCGCCCCGCACCTCGACCGCACGGAAAAGCTCGGTACACAGATCGAAGGCTGCGTGTTCGACGATGCCGCCGGCCGCCTGTTCGTCGGCGAGGAAGCGGTCGGCGTCTGGGCGCTCGACCTGACCGATCCCGCTTCCGCATTCGAGAGCGTCGACCGCATCAGCGACGGCAACGGCCTTGTTGAGGATGTCGAAGGCGTCACCCTCTGGGCGGGCGAGAATGGCACGGGCTATCTGGTCGTCTCGGCCCAGGGTGCCGACCGGTTTGTCGTCTATGACCGCCAGCCGCCTTACACGCCGCGCGGCGTGTTCCGGGTCGGCGACAATACCGCCATCGGCATCGACGGCGTCACCACCACCGACGGTCTCGATGCCACTTCGGTCGCGTTCCCTGACCTGCCGGCCGGTTTCCTCGTCATCCAGGACGACGCCAACCCGGCCCCGGAATATGTGCAGAATTTCAAGATCGTCGACTGGCGGGATGTCGCGACGGCCCTCGGACTGGAATAGGCCCTACAGAGTAAACAAGGCCGCGACGCTGGCGGTGTAGAGGATCATCAGGCTGACGGTGCGCACGGCACTGGAGACCAGGAACGGTCGCAGGTCCGGCCAACTGGTCTGGCGCGCCACGTCGGCGACCGCATTGGCGATCTCGAGCTGCAGCTTGATCGGATTCTCCCCGGCCAGCATCAGCATCAGCTTGTTGGCCTGTGTCTGCGGGACGGCGGCCGCTTCGGCCAGCACGTCCTGGAACACCCGCGCGGCAATCGTCTCGCTCAGCGCACGTTTCGGCTTCCAGCCATGCCGCTGCAATTCGACCCAACACAGTTTCACCACCGGCCAGATCACCTTGATGTCGCGCAGGATGAACAGGAAGATGCAGGTGCCGAGCACGACACTGAACTGATACTCGTCGACCCTGCCGAACCTGTGCAGGGTCCAGACCGTGGTCAGGATTGTCAGCTTGATACCGGTGACAATGGCGAAATGGCGAAACGTTTTCGCCAGAAGGTCCGTTGCGTGCTTGCGGATACGGGCGCGCGTCTCGATCGCGGCGGCCTCAATGGCCGCATTCTTGCGGGTGGTGATTTCCCTGCCGAGGTATTTCCGCCCGGCCGCGAGACCGGCGGTGAGCGCGGAGAAGATCAGCAGTTGCGGTACCATGCGTTTCATATACGCCGCACCGCCCGGCCTGTCGCCCCTGCGATGCGGAAGCAATCGGTCAGATCAGGCCCATCAGGAACCGTTCGGCCTGCCGCTGCGCCATCTGGGGGTGGCGCACGATGCTGTAGCCCATCAGGGCCGCCATGGCGGTTGACGTGACCGGACGCTTGCGGACGATTGCCCGCATCGTGTCGAAGGGAAGGTCGGCCAGGGCGCCGGCGGTAGTTTCCTCAAGGTCTTCCACTTCGTCACGCACGGTGCGGAAGGGCTGGAGGCAGAAGGCGAGGCACGCAAACATGGTCGCGAGCAGGGTGCCGGAGACGATGAAGGCGGCCAAAATCAGCCCTGTAAACAAGGCGATGGCAAGGGTCAGGGCGACGACCAGAGCGGCGACGCCGCCGAGGCCCAGGAGGATCCCGGCGACGGCGGCCAGCAGGCGGAGCTTTGTAGTGTCCACGGACTATTTGCGGCTGAGCAAGGCGATCAGCAGGCCGGCACCAAAGGCAATGCCGACTGCAGTAAGCGGGTGAGCCTTGACGCGTTCGGTGGCTTCTTCGCGGACGTCGCCGAAGCGTTCGCCAGCGTCTTCTGCAATGTCCTTTGCACGCAGGCCGGCATAGCCGGTGGCGTCCTCAAACAGCGCACGAAGGTCGGCGCGGAGCTGGCTTATGTCCTGCTTGAGGTCGTCATAGTCGGACGCCAAGCCGGATTTTGTCTGGTTGGCGGCCCGTTTGGATTGGGGATCTGCGGTCGTGTTCATGATACGTCTCCTTGTTGCGCAGGATCGCGCGTATTCCTGTGACCTTGTATCCGTGATCCTACCTAGCGGCCCGGATCCTGCCCGGCGGCAGGATCATTGCATGGCGCCCTGGGAGGTGCCGGAATCGGCGACGACCATGGTGCCCGTGCTGCGCGGCGCAGAGGCGGCCAGGTCGAGCACGTCGACGACATTGCGCGACTTGCGGTCGATCAGGACCAGCGTCTGGCCGAACCGGTAGGTCGACAGGCCGCTAGCCTTCAGGTCGGTGTTCAGGATGACGGAAAATTCAGCCGGCGAGTCCGGCACCCAGCGGGGCAAGGGCTCGCCCTTGACGAAGGTGCCGGTGAGCGGCGACTTGCGGAAGCAGACGGAGCGGTTGCGGACCCCGACGTCGCAGGTTCCGCCTTCGAAGGCGAAGTCGCGGTCGAAGGCTTCGGAATCATGATCGGTAAACCGCGTGGCGGCTTGCGGCACGGTACTGGCCGGTGCGAATTGCGACAGCGCGCTGAAAACGGCGGCGGTGCCGAGTGCCAGCGTCAATGCGCCAAGTTCGATTTTCCAGCTCATGTGCAGCCCCTGCGGATGTCTCAGCATCACAACGGGCAATTGGCGCACTTGTTCCCGATCCTGCCGGGGAGCGCGTCAGGGCCGGCAGAAGGCCTTCAGCAGTTCACCGGCATGCGGCACGTTCTTGCGGGCATCGAGCGCGCCGAGATGACCGGCCGCCCGGATCGCCTCCCATTGGACCCCCGCCCCTTTTGCAGCAGCGCAGGCATCTTCCGTGCGGTGCGCCTCGGAGAGCCGTTCGGCATGGGCGGCGAGACCG
>JBGSKI010000273.1:0-12724 GCA_041741315.1 Hyphomonas sp.
GCTGGCGACGGTGCCGGCGGCGGCCGCCTGCCATTCGCGGACCAGGAGGGCGACGCCGATGGTGGTGCGGCCCCGGACCCCGCAAACTTCAACTAGGTTCCGGCTTGCGGGTCCAGATGACCCGGAAGCCGCAGCCTTTGCCGAACAGGTCCGGCAGAAGCAGCGGCTGAACGCGACACCGCGCATCTGGGGTTATCGCGACCTGCGCGGGCGTCTCTGGCTGTTCGACCCGTATGAGGGCAACCGCGCAATCCGCTGGATCGAGACCTTCTGCGGGCACCGCAAGGGCGAATGGGCGGGCAAGCCCTTCCTGCTTGCGCCCTGGCAGAAGCGGATCGTCCGGCAGCTGTTCGGATGGTTCGGTACGGACGGGCTGCGCAAGCACCGAACCGCCTGGATCGAGGTGCCGCGCAAGAATGGAAAGTCAACGCTCTGCGCGGCCATAGGGCTTTTCCTCCTGATCGGCGACCGCGAGCCGGGCGCGGAAATCTATTCGATCGCGGGCAGCGAGAAACAGGCCAAGCTCGTCTACAATGACGCAGCCGCGATGATCAATTCAAACACATCGCTTTCTGCAATCGTCGACGCCAACAAAAATGGCATGGTGCATGGTGCGAGCGATTCGTGTTTCATGCCGCTCGGCAAGGGCACGCAACACGGCTTTAACCCCCACGGCGTCATCGGCGACGAGGTGCATGAGTGGAAAGGCCGCGACCAGTATGAGGCGATGACGACGGCGCAAGGCACCCGCCGCCAGCCGCTGTCGCTGTTCATCACGACCGCCGGGCATGACATGGCCAGCCTGTGCGGCGAGCTGCACCTGACGGCGCTGCAGGTATCGCAAGGCCTGCTCTACCGGCCGGACCTGTATGTGCGGATTTTCGCCGCCGCCGCGAATGATAATTGGGAAGACGAGGCCACCTGGCACAAGGCCAATCCCGGCCTGAAATATGGCGCCCCGAAAATATCGGCGCTGCGCGAGGCCTATCTCAAGGCAAAGCAGTCGAAGGCGGAGGAGAATTCCTTCAAGCGGCTGAACCTGAACATCTGGACCGACTCGGTCACTGCATGGATCCGCCGCGAGGACTGGAATGCCTGCGCCGAGCCGATCGACTGGCATGCCCTGACCGGTGCGCGGTGCGTTGCCGGCCTCGACCTTGCCAAGGTCAATGACCTGTCCGCCCTGGCCCTGCTGTTCCCGCCGGACAATCCGGTGCGGCCCGGCAAATGGCTGCTGGCGATGAAGTTCTGGTGCCCGGAAGTGAACATCCGGGAACGGAGCAAAACCGACGGTGTCAATTACCAGGCCTGGGCTGACATGGGCCTGCTGACGGCGACGCCGGGCAATGTCACAGATTTTGACGTCATCGAGCGCGACGTGCTTGCGCTGCGAACGCATTTCCGGATCGAGGCGCTGGGGTTCGACCCGTGGAACGCGCAGCAAATGATCCAGCACTTCCAGGAAGCCGGGTTGCCCTGTGTCGAGGTGCGGCAGGGCTTCCTGACACTGGGGCCGCCAACGGCCGAATTCGAGCGGCTCGTCCTGAGCCGGAACATTATTCATGGAGGCCATGCGGTGATGAACTGGAATGTCGCGAACGTGGCCGCCGACATGGATGCGGCCGGCAACAAGAAGCCCAACAAGGAGAAATCCGTCCGCCGGATCGACGGCGTCGCCGCCACGCTGAACGCCATGGCGCTCGGCATGACGATCGAGATCAAGCCGTCCCTCGACGGCTTCCTCGCCGCGCCGATCATCGTGGCGGCCTGACATGGGGCTCTTCGATTTCTGGCGCGGCAAGCGCGTCAAGCTGACCGATACCGGCTTCTGGTCTGAGTTCGGCGGTGGCCGGTCGCAAGCCGGCATGAATGTCAATTATGAGACTGTCCTGCAGCTCGGCGCGGCAAATGCCTGCGCCCGCAAGCTGGCGGAAAGCGTTTCCTGCCTGCCCTTCGTCATGCAGCGGGTCGGCGATGACGGGTCCGTCCGTCCGGACCCGGAGCATAATCTGTCGCGCGTCCTTGGCGACCAGCCGAATGCCGACCAGCCGGCCCAGCAATTCTGGGAACTGGTCGTGCTGCAGCTCGCCCTGCGCGGCAATCACTATTCGCTGCGCCTGAAACTGGGCGGCGAGCTGGTCGGACTCGAGCCGTTGCCGCCGCATCCGCAGACCTATTGCCGCCGGACGGAAGCGGGGGCGCGTGAATTCGTGGTGACGACCGGGGCGCGGCAGGGCGTTTACGCGGAAGACGAGATTTTCTTCATTCCGGGCTTCGGCGAGGATCTGGATTGCGGCCTGTCGGTGATCGGCATGGCGCGGCACACGTTCGGCCGCATGATGGCGATGGAACAGCACCAGTCGCGGCTTTACAAGAATGGCGCGCGGCCAAGCATGGTGATGACCAGTCCGGGCGTGTTGACGGACGAACAGCGCAAGCAGGTCAAGGAAAACATCATCGGGCCGTTCACCGGCGCAGACAATTCGGGCGGCGTGTTCCTGCTGGAAGGCGGGTTCCAAATCGATCCGGTGACGCTGAGTCCGGCCGATTCCCAGATGCTGCAGTCCTGGCAATTCGGCGTCGAGGAAATCTGCCGCTGGTTCGGCGTTCCGCCCTGGCTGATCGGTCATACGCAAAAGAGCTCGAACTGGGGCACCGGCCTCGAAGAGCAATTCCGGGCCTTCGCGACCCTGTCGCTGCAGCCCTATATCAAGCGCATCCTCGGTGAAATCCGCCGCCAGCTGATGACCAGGAATGAGCGGCGCAAATTGCGGCCGCATATCTCGCTGGCGGCGCTGCACGAGGGTGATTCCAAGGGGATGGCGGAAGTCGATGTGATGCTGGTGCGCGGCGGCATCGAAACCTCGAACGAGGTCCGGGCCCGCCGGGGGCGGCCGCCAATCGAGGGCGGGGACGTGCTGCGCACACAGGCTCAAATGGTGCCGCTGGGCGGCGATCCGAATGGAGGAAACGGCAATGATCCGCAGAACTGAGCGAACCGGGTTCGCCGGCATGAAACGTCTCGACGGCCTCCTGTTCAAGGATTTCGAGGTCAAGCTCGAAGGCTCGAAAGGCGGGGCGGAATTCGAGGGCTATGGCAGCGTATTCGGCGCGCTCGATTCCTATAATGAACTTGTCGCGCCGGGCGCTTTCACCAAATCGATTGCCGAGATCAAGGCGTCCGGCCGGGCGCTGCCGGTCCTGTGGAACCACAATTCGAGCGAGCCGATCGGGAAATATTCGGACCTGGCCGAAGATGCGCACGGCCTGAAGGTCAAGGGCGAGCTGCTGGTCGAGTCTGTCGGCCGCGCCAAGGAAACAGCGGCGCTGATCGCTGCCGGCGTCGTGTCCGGCCTGTCGATCGGCTATTTCGTCAAGGATTATAGCCGCGACGAAGAGACCGGCGTGATCACGCTCAAGGAATTGCGCCTGCGCGAGGTGAGCATCGTCACCTTCCCGGCCAATGCCGAGGCGCGCATCGAAACCATCAAGGCCAAGCTTGCCGGCGGCGGCGAGCTGAGCAAACGCGAATGCGAGAAACTCCTGCGGGATGCAGGGTTCTCAAAAACCGAGGCGCTCCGGATGCTCCGCGCCGGATACTCGGGCTATTCGGGCGAGGGGGATCCCGTCCAGGAAAAGGCGGTCACGACGGCCCTGCAGGACCTGCGGGCCCAGTTTCAAATCAAGGACTGAAGGAGTCCCCCAATGACCAAGCATATGATGGCCGGCGCGTTCGCGCTGGCGCACCCCCTTGCGATGATCGCAGGGCAGAAAAAGGAAGAGGGTGGCGGCGACGATCTCGCAGCGATCATCACCGGCCTGTCCACCGACATCAAGAAAAAGCATGACCAGTTCCATGAAGACCTGGGCAAGCTGCAGAAGGATGCCGGCGACCAGTCGGCTGACTTCAAGGGCTTCAAGGACGGCGTCGACGAAAAGCTGACCAAATACAATTCCGACATGAAGGCCCTTTCGGACAAGCTGGACGAAATCGCCCAGAAAGCCGGACGGACCGGCCCCGGAGCGGTCACCGTCAAGTCGCTCGGCGAGCAGGTTGCAGCAGCTGAAGGTGTCAAGGATTTCCGCAAGGGCCGCCTCGCGGTCAAGGTGGAAGGCGACCTTGGCATGAAAGCGATCTCGTCGCTTCCAGCATCTGCCGGTCCGCTGATCACCAATGACCGGGTGCCCGGCGTGCTCGGCATTCCGCGCCGCCGGATGACGGTGCGCGGCCTTCTGGCCGCCGCCCGCACGACCTCGAATGCAGTGGAGTTCGTTCGCGAGAAAGTCGTGACGAACAATGCCGCGATCGTGGCGGAGGGTGCCGAAAAGCCGGAATCCGACATCACCTATGAGACGGACACGGCCAAGGTCGCGAAGATCGCGCACTGGATCCATGTGCCCGACGAGACGATGGCGGATGCTCCGGCCCTGGCCGGGATGATCGATTCCCGGCTGCGCTTCGGCATCAACTATAAGGAAGAGCTGCAGCTGCTGCTCGGTTCCGGCACCGGCGGCAACCTGAAGGGCCTTGTCACGGCGGCGTCGGCCTTCGCGACGCCCTTCTCAGGTGCCTTCACCGGCTCGACCAATCTCGATGTCCTGCGGATTGCCGCGCTGCTCTGCACGGTGAACGAATACATGGCATCGGGCTATGTGATGAACCCGGTCGACTGGACCCTGATGGAATTGCTGAAGGATGGGGAAGGCCGCTATATTATCGGCAATCCGCAATCCGAACTCGGCGCCAGCCTGTGGGGCCTGCCGGTGGCGGCGACCAATGCGATGCCGGTGGACAATTTCCTGTCCGGCGCCTTCGACCAGGCCGCCCAGATCTTCGACCGCGAAGATACCGAAGTGTTCCTGTCGACGGAAGACCGGGACAATTTCATCAAGAACATGGTCACGGTGCTTGCCGAAGAGCGTCTCGCTCTGGCGATCTATCGCGGCAATGCCCTGGCGACCGGTACGTTCACCGCCGCCAAGTCGGCCCTGACCGCTGGTCCCTGATCCGTTCACGGATTGACCGCCATCCCGGCCCTTGTGGCCGGGGTGGCATTCCCGGCGCGCCCCTGGGCGGGCCCGGACTGCCACCCGAACAGCGCCAAGGAGATGCGCCATGCCTAAACCGCTCGTTGCCACCCGCCCGGTCGTGATGCCCAACCAGGTCCACTACCCGTTCGGCTATATTCACTATCCGAAGACCGACGAAGAAGAGAAGGACTTCCTGAAGCTGCCGAGCTGGCGGGAAGCAAAGGAAGAGGACATCAAAGCGTGGTCTGGCCGCCTGCAACGCGATCCGGCGCTTGCCTATGTGCGTGAACGGATCGTGCAGGAGAAGCAGCAGCGGGCCAAAGCGAAAGCGGCCGCCAAGGTCGATCCGCCGGCCAATAACAAGAAAGAACCCGACTCCAATCCGCCAGCCAATCCGGCAAAGACCGACCCAGCGGGCGGCGCGGATGCGGACAATGCCGGTGCCGGCGACGGTGCGGCAGGCAATGATGGCAAGCCGGCGGCCAAGGGCCCGGGCGGGATCGCCTAGACCATGGCGGGAATGCCGGCGCTGCAGTCTGTCCGGATCGGCGACGCTGCCGGGCCGATTGTCAGCCTTGCTGAACTGAAAGCGCATCTCGTCGTCGAGCATGACGAGGATGACGCGCTGATCGGCGCGATGGGCCTGGCGGCCGAACAGGCGCTGACCGGAGTCGAAACGATCTGGCAGCGCGTCTGGATCGAAGAGACCTGGCGCGATTTCTGGCCGGACTTCCGGCTGCGTCCGGTGCTGCGGCTCGCGCCGGCGGCGCGCCTTGCCCGGGTGGCCTATATCGACGGTGCCGGGGATGAACAGGAATTGCCGCTTACGGCCTTCCGGCTGGTGCAGGAGGCGCTCGGCGCCCGGTTGCACTTCCAGGCAGGGTTCACCGATCCGGAAGGCCTCGCGGCGATCCCGGATGCGGTGCGGATCGATTATGTCGCCGGATATGGCCCGGTGGCGGCGAATGTTCCGGAACCGGTGAAGCAGGCCGTCAAGCTGACGGTCGGGCACTGGTACCGCCATCGCGAGTCGGTGCACATCAATGGATCCACGGCGCGGGAATTGCCGATGGCCGTGAGCTGGCTGCTGGCGCCGTTCCGGCGCTATGGCGTCGAGGCATGGACGGCAAAAGACCCGGAAGATAGTTATCGCGGCATCACAGTGCCGTCAGATCCCGTCACGCCGGCGTCAACCTATGACGGCCCGATTCCGCCGGGCACTGAAATCGACGTGCAATGAGTTTTGCCGGGCGGTTGCGGTTCCGTGTGCAGATATTGACGCGCGAGTCGACCGATGACGATCTCGGCGACTGGCAGGCTGGCGCCAGCCGGCGGGCGGATATCGAGCCGGCCGCTGCGCGCGACGAGGAATTCCCGGCGGGCCTTGTCGGTCTCGACCAGGTGAAGGTGCATGTTCGCCTCGATGCCGAAACGCGGACCTGGGACACCGGCATGCGCCTGAAAGAGGTTCACGGACCGTCCGGCCTGAACCGGGTGTTCGAATTGATTGCCCCGCCCCAGATCGACTGGGAGGGCGGTTGGGTCGTGCTGCTCGGCGCCGCGGGCGGCGTCAGTGTCAATCAGTAAGCGGAGAAAGTGATGGCCGACGACAAGACTGCGGGCGAGAAGCGCCGCGTGCGCCGTATCCAGGTGGTGAAGGATTGCGAATACAATCCGCCGGACACGATCACCTGGTTCCGGAAGTTCAAAGAGGGCTGGTCCGGCCCGGTGCCGGCAGCGATCGCGGAAACGCTGGTGAAGCGCGGCGATGCCGCCGATATCGACCCGGTCGAGGCGGACGGCGCCCGGAACAAGGGCGCGCCAGCGAAATGATCTCGGCCGAAACGCGCGGGCTCGAACGCATGAAGCGCAAGGTCCGCCGGATGCCGGTCGCGCTGCGGGCCAGTACCGGCCGGGCGGCGCGCGAGAATGCCTTCGACCTGTTGCGCGGCATCCAGATCGGTGTGCCGAAACGGACGCGCGACCTGTTACGGTCGGCCAAGGCGGAGCCGCTGACCGGATCCAGCAAGACCGGCTGGCGGGTCGTGTCGGGCGGTGGCGATGCCTTCTATGGCCATATCGTTGACGGCGGCACCCGCCCCGGCCGCCGGAGGATCACGCGCGGCCGGCGCAAGGGCCAGAGTTACGACCATCCCGGCACGCGGGCGACCGGATATCACCGGGGCCGCTACCGTCTGGAGAAGCGGGCCTACCGGGCACGGATGCGCCGGGCCTATCGCGAGGGGGCAAAGGCAACATGATCCCGGTCGTGACATCCGTCCTGCTCGATGCGGCGACGCAAGGACTGAAGGAGAATGCCGGACTGACCGCCGCGTTCGCCAGCGAGACCGTCCGGGTGCTGCAGATCGTGCCGGAATATGGCTCGCGCACACCGATGAAATATCCGTTCGTGACGTTCGGCGGCATCGACAAACGCGGCCTGCCCGGCGGATGCGGCGACCAGGCGCTGGTCGACCTGTTCACGCATGTCTGGGACGAAGACAAGACGATCCGCCGGGCCTGCAATATCACCGAGGCCTGCGAGGAGCCGCTGATGCGGCTGGTCCTGCCGGTGGAAAGCGGCCTGAAGATCATGGCCCGCGAATTCGGCGGCAGCCGGTGCAGCTTCGACCAGGAGCGCAATGCGCTCTTCGGCCTCGTCAAGACAACCTACAAGATCGCGGCAGCCTGACCTGCCGGACCTGACCTGCGGCCACCGCCGCAGCAATCCCTGCCGCAGGGTCTGCGGCATGACCATCACGCAAGGAGACCAGGGATGGCTGACTTCAACCAGGAGCTCATGGGCAAGCATGCCCTGCTCTTCATCGAAAGCGACACGGTGGCCGACGAATATGCGCAGTCCTGCCTGTTCGCCGAGTCGCTCGATCATTCGAGCGATGTCCAGTATGACGAGTACGAGACACGCGACTGTGCAAATCCCGATGCGCCGGCGATCAAGCGCAAGTCGGTCAAGTCGATCACGGATTCGCTGACCGGCACTGGCCATGTCAAGAACGATGTCGAAATGAAGCGGATGGATGACTGGCACTATGCCCAGACATCGAAGAACATCGAGCTGCGCATCCACAAGCCGAATGCCGATGGCACGCTGGGCGCGCTGTTCGCCACCTATGCCGGCAAGGCCAAGATGGTGATCGGCAGCCGGTCGATGTCGCCGAGCGGTCCGATCGTCCGCAATGCGACGATCACGTTCGACGGGGCGCTGACCCGCACCTATGCCGGCCTTTCCTGAGGCTGGCTGAATGAGTGGCGTCAAGGCCTATCTCGGCCTGAAACTCTACCCCTTCCGCCTCGACGTGCCGGGCCTGTCGGAGGTCGAGTCCCAGACGGGGCTCGGCCTCTGGCACCTCGCGGCCCGCATGGAGTCGCGTACCTGCACGGCCAAGGAAGTGCAGCTCGTGTTCCATCATGGACTGATGGGCGCCGGGCTTGCCGAGCAGGACGCGCTTGCCCTGACCGGCCTGCATTGTGTGCCCGGCCGTCTCGAAAAGGCGCGTGCGATTGCCTTCCTGGTCCTGTCCGAGGCGATCCACGGTGTCGACAGTGTCGACCAGGAGGTCGATCCGCCCGGGCCGGGAAAGCCGGACGGGGAGGGTCCAGCCGGTTCCGGACCCTCCCCGGCGGCCGGTTCAACTTCACCGCCATCTGGGGCGGCCTCGCCAGTCACGGGATCGCCCCGTCGGCGCTCAAAGGCACGCAGCCCAAAGACATGATCCGCTTGCTGAACGGCCTGTCCGTGCTGGCCGACATGGCGCGCCCGGGCCGGATTGACGGCCATGTGCCGGACGTCAATCCGGCCCTGCTGAAACAATTCAAGGAAGGCTCTGCCTGATGGAAGTCATCGACCGACAGGAAATCGAGACCGTGTTCACGGCGAACATGCGGCAGCTGGAAACGGCGCTTATCCGCTATTCGAATTCGATCGAGGCCTCGACCCGCAAGGCGGAGCGCGCTTTCGTTGATTCGAGCCGCCGGATTTCCCGCAGCGCCGATCGGATGAATTCCGACCTGCGCCGGGCGATTTCGGTTGCGGCCATCACGCTCGCCGGTCGCGAGGTCGTGAAGTTCGGCGACGACTATGTCGACATGGGCAACAAGATCAAGGTGGCCGGGCAGGTTTCCGGCCTTGAGGGCCGCAGCCTGGAAGCCCTCAGCGTGGAAGCCGGCAAGGCGCGCACGCAACTTGAGCCGTTCGTCGATCTCTATTCGCGCATCCTTCGGTCGAGCAAGGGGCTGGTCGATGCCGAACAGGAAGTCGCCGATGTCACGCTGACCGTGTCGAAGGCCTTCGCGGCCGGTGGCGCAGCGGCGCAGGAACAGGCCGCCGGCGTGCTGCAGCTCGGCCAGGCACTCGGATCGGGCTTCCTGCAGGGTGACGAATTGCGGTCCCTGCGCGAGAACGCGCCGCTGGTCGCAAAGGCCATCGCCGACGAGTTCGGCGTGACCATCGGCGAGCTGAAAAAGCTCGGTGCGGAAGGCGAGATCACTTCCGAACGGGTCATCCGTGCCCTGCAGAACCAATCCAAGGCAATCGATGCCGCCTTTGGCGCAACGGCAGCGCGCGAAACCAATGAAGCCGCGAGGGCAATGGACCGGTTCACGCTGGCGGTCGGCCGCTATGTGGTCGAAAGCGGCGGCGTCGGCGACGCCAGCGCGGTGCTGGCCGGGGCGATCGATTTCGTTTCCAATAATCTCGACGTGCTGACCGATGCCATCGTGATATCGGCGGCGGCGCTCGGTGGCTGGCTGGGCGCCCAAGCGGCCGCCTCGGTCATCGGAAATTTGAGCAAAATGACCAAGGGTGTGCAGGGCTTTGCCCGCGCAACGGCCTTGCTGCGAGGTGTCTCGACCCTGTTCGGCGGGCCCCTGGTGATCGGCGTCACACTGGCCGCCGCTGCGCTCGCCTATTTCGCCCTGAAGGGCGATGGTGCGGTCGAGGCAATGGATAAGCTGCAGGGTACGCTGGACGATTACCGGCGCACAGGCGAGCGGGTCCAGACGGATACGGGAAAGCTCCGTGACCTGAACAAAGAGCTGACCGACGCGATCAAGAATCAGCAGACCACAATCGAGGCGACCAAGCGCGCCGAGATATCGGCGCTGAGCGAACGGATCGCGAAGAACCGGGAATTGCTGCAAGTGCAGCGCCTGCTCGCACGGGCCGAACTCGGCAAGGTTCGTAGTTCTATCGACAATTTTACAAGCAATGAGCTTTCTCTCGGCCTGTCATCCAAGGAGCGTGCGCGTCTCGACCTGATTGGGCGCTCAGAATACAAATCGGTTTCGAACGGAGATGGCAAGTTTGGCCTATATGCGCGTGACCCGGAGGACCAGAAGCGGACCTTCCTGACATTGCTCGACCAGGAGGTCGCACGCAATCAGGAAATCGAGGAGGCTGGTGGCCGTCTGACGGCGGGCCAAAGGGCAGCCTATGAGATCAAGGCGGATTACCTGAAGTTGCTCGATCGGGAGCGGGATCTGACGGAGCAGGTCAGCGAGATCGGCAGCACGGGGCGGACAGTCTTTCCGGCCGACCTGGTGCGCGAAGTCCTTGGCACGAAACCGACAATAAAGAAAAAGCCGTCCACGGACGATGAAGACAAGAAGAAGGCCAAGCGAGACCCGAACCTCGACATATTCGATGACCTTCAGGAAGCCTACCGCCAGACGTTCGACACTGAGCGGGAGACGATCCAGCGCACGCTGGACCTGCGGCTTGAGGCGATCGAGAAGGCCAAGATTTCCGACACCGATCGGGCGCTGCGCCGGATCGAAGCCGAAGAGCTGTATTCCGCCGCGATCGGCAAGGTCAATGCCGAAGAAGCGCAATATGCCGAAGAGGCCGCCAAGCGCGCGGCCGACCAGAAGACGCAGGACGCGGCGCTGGTGTCGGAAGCGCTGGCCGTGCGAGACCAGGCCTTCGGCCGGACCATGGCGCTGCTCGACCGCGAATATGAAGAGCGCAAGGCCTATTACATTGCCGAGATCGAGGATGCGGCCGACCGGAATGCGGCGCTGCAAGCGCTGGAAGAAACGCACCAGCGCAATATCCAGCAAATCCGGCAGGACGCCCTGGACGGGGCAAGGGATTTTGCCGGGGGCGATCCTGTCGACCGGGAGGTGCAGCTCGCGCTGGAAATCGACCGGGTCAATCGCGCGGCGCAGGACCGGATCGACGCAGTCGTGGCGGCCTATGATGGCGAGATCGAGGCGCACCGTGAAGCACAGGATGCGATTGTCGCGATCCAGGAAGAGGCGGCCGACCGGATCGCGGCGTTGCAGCAGGAGCGGCTGCAGGGCTATGTCGACGATACGGCCTCGATCTTCGGCAGCCTGGCGGGTGTGATCGAGACATTCGGTGGCAAGCAGTCCGGAGCCTACAAGGCGCTGATCGCCGTGCAGCGGGCGTTCACCTTTGCCAGCCTGTCTATCGATATTGCGCAGGGCATCGGCAAGGCAATCACCCTGGGCTTCCCGCAGAACATCCCGTTCATCGCGGCGGTGACGGCACAGGGGGCGCAGGCGCTGGCGCTGCTGGCTTCGGCCAAGGGATTCCAGCGTGGCGGATCGACCGGGCCGGGTGCCGACAGCGATGTGCGCGGCGTGGTGCATGCCAATGAATACGTGAACAATGCGCCGACCGTCCGCCATTATGGCGTCGATGTGTTCGAGGCGCTGCGCCAGCGGAAGATCCCGAAAGAGCATCTGCGCGGCTTCCAGCGTGGCGGCTATGCCGGCAGCCTGCCGCCGGCGATCCAGCGCGTCGCCGATCGTATCCCGGCCCAGACGCTTCAGGCCTATGCGCCGGTATCGACGCAGGTCAATGAATTCAATTTCAGCAGCGGGCCGGTCACCGTCAACGGGGCGGGCGGCGATCCGGCCGAGATTGCGGCGCGGTTCGAATCGAAACTGCGCGACAGCGAGGCCCGGATGGCAGCGGCCATTATTCCGCTGGTCGAGGCGGATATCCGTTCCGGCGGCGGGTCGGTGTCCGGGGCGATCGAACGGGCCTATGCCATCGGCCGGAAAGGCGCCTGAGCGATGGCGCTGACCGACCGGCAAAGGCGGCTCTATGCGTCGGCGCCAAGGGGCGAGATCGGCCGCTGCGGCCTCAGCCTGACGCATCCCGGCTTTTCGCGGGACTGGCACCTGACCAATTCGCCGAAGCCTTTCCAGGGCCTTGTGGGCGGGATGCTGGTGACGTTCGACGTGCATCCGTTCCGCATCGTGCGGCCGGAGATCGGCACCAGCGGCAAGGTCGACCTCAGGATCGACCTGCACAATTCGGGCAAGGTGTTCACGGCAGAGTTCCGGTCGGCGGCGCGCCAGCCGCAGGTGCCGATCCGCACCGAGGTCAATGATTACCTTCCGGGCGATCCGGAAAGCCAGATCGACCCGATCGTGCTCGGCCTGACGGATGTCGCGATCACGCTGGAAAACTGTTCGGGTACGGCGGGAAGCGTGGATTTCCTGAATACGGAATTCCCGCGCGGCTTCTACCAGCTCGACCGGTTCCCCGGCCTCGACCGGTGACGGAAGCGGAGCTCGCGCGCTCCTATGAAAGCGCGCGCTATGCCCTGCTCGGGCGCGGGCCCGATACATTCGATTGCTGGGGCCTGGTGCTCGACGTGCGCCGCCGCCTCGGCTTGCCCGTGCCGCTCGACCCGATGCG
>JBGSKI010000274.1:0-2373 GCA_041741315.1 Hyphomonas sp.
ACCGACGACGCTGCCGCCGGCCCAGGCCGCCTCGGCCCCGCACATTTCCGGACAGATCAGGCGCAGGTTCAGCGCCTCCGCCGCCATTGCCGCTGGCAGCACGCCGACCGTCTCAACCAGCCCGCCATCGAGCCCGAGTTCCCCGATCGCCGCATATTGTTCCAGCTGGTCGGCCGGCACGACGCCCATGATGGCAAGCATGGCGAGCGCGATGGCGAGATCGTAATGGCTGCCTTCCTTGGGCAGGTCGGCCGGTGCGAGGTTCACGATCACGCGCTTTGGCGGCAGAGCAAGGCCAAGCGAGGCAAACGCCGCGCGCACCCGCTCCCGGCTTTCGCCGACGGCCTTGTCCGGAAGACCGACGATCTGGAAGGCAATCTGCCCGCCGGTCAGCTGTACCTGTACATCGACCGGCTGCGCTTCGACGCCCTCAAACGCGAATGTGGTGACCCGGCAAACCATCGGTCCATTCCCTCTCAGCGGGAAACTGACTAACACAGGAAATCGAACAAAGGAAGAACACATTCTTAAAACCTTGTGAATTTCCGGGTTGCGCGCGCGCCCTTGCGCATTGCACACTCAGGCGGGCAGGCACCTAACCACCGGAGAGACGCATGGACGAACAGGCACATACCCTGAGCGAGCGAGCGGCCAGTATCTGGGCAGCGCTGGTGAAACTGGCGTCAGGCGAGACGGCTGATTTCCTGGCCTTGGGCCGGGTGGATCAGATGGGCATGGTCGTGGCGATACTCATTGTCCTGGTGGCAAGCTGGTTGTGCCTGCGAGCGATTTGGCGACTGGTCACGCTGCCGGTTCGCAAGCGGCAGGCGAGCGCAACAGGGGCCGAACGCAAGGCAGCCCCGGCAGATCGCCCGGCCGCCGCTCCAGTGCGGCAAGCTGCAGCCCAGCAGACAACGATCAAATCCGAACCACCCGTTCAGGGACCACAGGTCGAAGCCAGCCCGGTCGCACCGGAAGCGCTGACGGAGCTGATCGCCCGTCTCCTGGCGCGTGAGGCAGCAGCCTCGCCAAAAGCAGATGCGGCGGCCCTGCAACAGATTGAAACGGCCGCGACCGGTATTGCGAACGCTGGCGGCGAGGCAGCGAGAGCCGCACTGGAACTCATTGCCGAAGGCGACGAGAGTGGCTTCGACACACTGGCCGCGCTGGCCGGAACGGATGAACGGGCGACGGCTGCAACATGGCGCAGTATTGGTCAGCTGGCGTTCCTCAATTACCCGCAGAAGGCGCTCGGTGCCTGGCAGAAAGTGGTTGCGCTATTGCCCGAGGATGCGGAGGCGTGGAACGTGATCGGCCTGTTGCACAAGCGTCTTGGCGAACTCGACGAGGCCGCAGACGCGTTCCAGCGCGTCGACGCACTCGCCGGGGATGACCAACATCTCCGGCTTGTCGCGCTCGCCCAACTCGGCCAGTTCGCCTTGACCCGCGGCGACCTCGAGACGGCGGCGGAGTTTCATGAGCGAAGCCTGGACATCAACACCACGCTCGGGCGCAAGGGGGGCATGGCGAACCAGTTGGCCAATCTCGGCCTGATCGCCATGAAACGCAACGACGCGGACCGGGCCGAGGATTTCTACACCCGCGCGCTCACTCTCTATGAAACGGTCGACAGGAAGCAAGGCATTGCGGATATCCTGAACAGTCTCGGCACCATCGCACGGACCCGCGGCAACCTTGACGCGGCTGAGTCGTTCTACAAGCGGTCCCTGGAGTTGGAAGAAGCGCTCGAGCGGAAGGAGGGCATGGCCAACCAGTTCGGCAATCTCGGCCTCATCGCCAAGGACCGTGGCAACCTTCCCGAAGCGTCCCGGCTATGGGAGGAAGCCCTGCGGCTGTACCGCGAGCTCCGGAAACCGAAGAAGATCGAACTGGTGGAACGCTGGATAGAGCAGGCAGGCACCCGTACACCCTGACGGCCGCGCAGTGCGAAAACCCGGACAAGGGCGTGCCCCTTCCGGTTTCGCAGCGTTCCGGCAAGTCCTTGCGGATGGGCGACGGTGCCGCGTGGAGCAAGGGCAGTGCGTGACTCTACAGATGGTTGGGTATTTGCGCCCTTCCCCGTGCACAAGGCTGGCCGCTTCCCATCCGCGCGGGGCAGTCATATGGCCCCGGACCTGTTGGCGCGCGCAATGTGCACCCGGCAACGTGAGGAGACTATACCGGCCCGGACCGGGTCGAAATGGCGGAGCGGAACCTGTTGCCGGGCCAGCGATCAGAGTGCGGACAGCGCGCTCGCTTTCCCCGCCTGAGACCCGGAGATCAGGCCGGTACGCGCAGGGTCTCAAGCGCCGCGTCGAGCACTTCGAGCCCGGCCCCGGCGCGGGGCGCGCGTTCCGACAGGATGCGCCGCCA
>JBGSKI010000275.1:0-15333 GCA_041741315.1 Hyphomonas sp.
TGGTCGACCGCGTGGCCTCCCTCGGCCCGTTCGGTGCCGGATCGCCGGAACCGGTGTTCGCGCTGCAGTCAGTGCACGTGTCAGGCGTCCGGGCGGTCGGCGTCAACCACGTCAAATTCACTGCAGAGGATGCCACAGGCCGCCTCGATGCCATCGCCTGGCGTGCCGCCGGAACGCCGCTGGGAGACCTGCTGTCGCCTGGCGCATGCGTGCATCTGGCAGGCCGGCTGAAGGCCGACGAATGGAATGGCCGGCGGCGCGTACAGCTCGATGTCGCCGACGCTGCAGGCGCCTGAGGAATGTGCACAAAGCGCTTCCCCGATGTCTTGCGGAACCCGCAAGCTGCCTGTATACGGCCTGTTCTTCGAACCGGTGCGGTCCCTTCGTCTATCGGTTAGGACGTCAGGTTTTCAACCTGAAAAGAGGGGTTCGACTCCCCTAGGGACTGCCAACTTTTCTCCTCATTTCGCGTGCAAGACGGTTGCGGGGTCGCTCGGCACAGTTTCGTGTGAAGATCGCGTGACAAGCGTGTTAACTTTTCTTACTTTGCCCGCTTGGGGAATTGCAGGTTGATGAGTGGGAATGCGGCCATAAGCGAATCGAACGTACCTCCGCCCGATCCCGTGCGGGTGATCGGACGCGTGAAGTGGTTCGATAGCGCAAAGGGATACGGTTTCATCGTCGCGGAATCGACGTCGGATCCCGGCCTGTCGGGGGACGTGATGCTGCACATCACCTGCCTGCGCTCGTATGGCGAAACGTCAGCCGATGAAGGCGCGCGGATCATCTGCAATGCCATTCGCGGCGAGCGCGGCTGGCAGGCTGACAGCATCATCGAGATGGAACGCCCGAAAGCCGCCATCGCCCGGGAAAAGGGCGACCAGCTGCAATTCGAGCCCGTGGTCCTGAAATGGTTCAACCGCGTGCGCGGCTACGGCTTCGTGCGGCGCGCCGATTCCGAGACCGATATTTTCGTGCATGCCGTCGTGCTGCGCAAAGCCGGGTACGAGGAAATCGAACCGGGCACCGAACTCGATGTCGTCATCGAAACAGGTAGCAAGGGTGACCATATCTCTATCGTTCGGCCCCGGTCGGCCTGACCGCCAAGATCGCTTGCCGCAGGCTTTGGCGCCCGCTAAACCAGCGCCATGAAACGTATCGCCGCCTTCGCCCTCGCCGCCGCCCTCTTCGTGTCGCCCGCAGCGGTGGCCCAGCTCGAGACCGGACCGCTGACCATCGACGCTGCGGACGGCGGCGCACACGCCTTCACCGTCGAACTCGCCAACGATCCGGACGAGATCCGCACCGGCATGATGAACCGGCCCTCGATGGCGCCGGACGCCGGCATGATCTTCGACTTCGGCCAGCCGCGCGAAGCCGCGATGTGGATGAAGAACACGCTGATCCCGCTCGACATGCTGTTCATGGGTCCGGACGGCAAGGTTCTGGCAATTGCGCGCAATGCTGTGCCCGGCTCGCTGCGCACGATCTCTCCCGGCGTGCCGGTGAAAGCCGTTCTGGAGCTGAATGCCGGGCGTTCGGCCGAACTCGGCATCGAGCCCGGCGACATCGTGCATCACGAAATTTTCGGCAACGCCGAGGGATGATCGAGGCCGGCGCGCCGAAGCCGCCGCCGCCCGGCTTTGCGATCACGCCGTCGCGGGGCAAGTTCACGATCCACAATGGACCAACCTATCGTGCCACCGCCGAGGGGGATCTGCGCACCGGCGTCTGGGTCCTCGACCGGCACTGCAATGGCATGGGCTTCCTGCATGGCGGCATGATCTGCGCGTTCAGCGACAGCGCGCTTGCCTGGGCCGTATGGTCCGCCACCGGACGAATGTCGGTGACCATCAAGCTGACCATGGAATTCTTCGACACGGTCTATGAAGGCACCTGGCTGGAGGCCCGGCCGCAGGTCAAAGGGGTCGACGGCGACTTCGTGCATGTCATGGCTGAACTCCACAAGGGCGATGGCGCGCTGGCGGCCCGCGCAGATGCCGTGTTCCGCTGCCTGCGCCGCAAACAGGCCTGAGGCAGATTGGCGCGCGGCGCGGCAGGGAGAGACGTGCGCGCCCATATCTGCTAGAATGCTAAAATAAAGAATCGGCTGGGAGCCAAACATGGAACTCGACGCCCTGCTGCTGTCGCGACTGCAATTCGCTTTCGTGATTGCGTTCCACATCATGTTTCCGGCCTTCACCATCGGCCTTGCCGCCTTCCTGGCGGTTTGCGAAGGCCTGTGGCTGCGCACCGGGCACGACGTGTTCAAGCGGCTCTACCTGCACTGGATCAAGATCTTCGCCCTTGCCTTCGCGATGGGCGTCGTTTCCGGCGTCGTGATGAGCTACCAGTTCGGCACCAATTGGAGCGTGTTCTCGGAAATCACCGGCAGCGTGATGGGGCCGCTCCTGGGCTATGAAGTGCTGACGGCTTTCTTCCTGGAGGCAACCTTCCTCGGGGTGATGCTGTTCGGCTGGAACAAGGTGGGCCGCAAGCTGCATTTCTTTGCGACCTGTGCTGTCGCGTTCGGCACGACCATGTCCGCCTTCTGGATACTTTCCGCCAATAGCTGGATGCAGACGCCTGCCGGGTTCGACATTGATCCGCAGACGGGTAATTACTTTACCGTCAGCTGGATGGAAGTGATCTTCACGCCGAGCTTCCCCAGCCGTCTCGTCCACATGCTGCTGGCTGCCTATACGACCACGGCCGCCGTCGTGCTCGCGGCCGGGGCCTGGCAGGTGCTGAAGGATCGCGGCAGTGAGCCTGCCCGCTGGCAGATACGGATGGCCGCCGGTACCCTGGCGCTGGCCATGCCGGTCCAGATCTGGGCCGGGCACTGGTCCGGCGAAGTGGCGCGCGAATACCAGCCAGCAAAGATTGCCGCCGTCGAGGGATGGTGCACGTCCGAGGCAGTTCAAGGCACGATGATCGTGGCCTGGCCAGACGCATCTGAATGCGGCCATTCCGGCATCACGGTGCCCGGCACAAGCAAGTACTTGTTCGCACCGCTGGAAGACGGCGATGTCCTGCAAGGACTCGATGCGTTCCCGGCGAGCGAATTGCCTCCGGTCTGGCCGGTCTTCTGGGGATTCCGCATCATGGTGGGCTGCGGCCTCGGCATGCTGGGGCTCGGGATATGGGGCGTGGTTCTCTGGTGGCGCAAGCGGCTCGACCAGAAGGGCCTGTTCCATCTCGCCGCCGTTCCGGGCGGTGCATTCGGCTTCATCGCCGTGGTCTCCGGCTGGGTCGTCGCCGAAGTCGGCCGCCAGCCTTACACCGTATACGGATTTCTGCGCACCGAAGACAGCCTGTCGCCGATTTCCGCCGGACAGGTGGCAACGTCCCTGATCGTGTTCATGGTGGTGTATGCAATCATCTTCACCGCCGGGGTCGTCTACATGGCGCGCATCGCCACGCGCGGCTTCGACGACAGGCCGCCGGGACGCCCGGACAGAGACCGCCGCGCGCCAGGGTCTCCTCTCGGTGCGGTCGACGAGCCGGCCGAGGCACCAGACGATATCGTGGCAGTGGATTAGGAGCGTACCATGTCCCTCGACCTCCCCATGATCTGGGCTTTCATCCTCGCCATCGGCGTCATGATGTACGTGCTGCTCGACGGATTCGACCTCGGCGTCGGCATGCTGACCTTCCATGCCAGGGATGACGAAGAACGCAACATGATGACCGCCACGATCGAACCCGTCTGGGACGGCAACGAGACCTGGCTGATCATCGGAGGCGGTGGCCTGTTCGCCGCGTTCCCGACGGCCTATGCGATCATCATGCCGGCCTTCTACCTGCCGGTCCTGATGATGCTGGCAGCGCTGATTTTCCGGGGCGTCGCGTTCGAGTTCCGGCACAAGGCGGTTCGCCCCCTGACGCGGCGGTTCTGGAACGGGGCCTTCTCGGGTGGTTCGTTCGTCGCCGCCTTCTCGCAGGGCCTGATGCTCGGGGGCATGATCCAGGGCATTTCTGTCGAGGGCGGCGCCTTTGCCGGCGGCGCGTTCGACTGGCTGACGCCCTTCACGCTGCTGACCGGAATGTCCGTGGTCATCGGTTATATCCTGCTCGGTTCCTGCTGGCTGGTATTGAAGACTGAGGGTGAACTGTTCCTCCGTGCGCGGAAATGGGGGCTAGCCGCCCTTGGCGCAGTGGCGATCTGCTTCCTGGCGGTCAGCCTTGCGACGCTCGCCATCGATTCCTCCATCGGCGACCGCTGGGGTTTCTCGATGCTGCATATCGACTTTGCGACCCTTCTGCCGCTCGCGCCTGTACCGCTTACCGGCATGATCCTGTGCGCGTGGCTCGCGCGGGATCTCTGGATGGAGCCGGGAATCCACGCGGCACCGGACTGGCGGCCGTTCCTGTTGGCAGCGGGCATCTTCCTGTCAGGCTATTTCGGAATCGGCATCAGCCTCTATCCGTTCATCGTGCCGTTCGAAATATCGATCCATGAGGCGGCGGCGCGCGACAATGCGCTCGGCTTCATGCTGGTCGGGGCGGCGATCATGTTGCCGGTCATTCTTGCCTACACGGCGTTCGTCTACCGCCTGTTCTGGGGAAAGGTGAAGCCCGGCGATGGCTATCATGCTTGAACCGGTCGGACCGGACGAAGAGGAACACCTGCCGTTCTGGAAGCGTCTCGCATGGTTCGTGGGCATCGCCGTGGCGTCCATGCTGAGCGTCGCGGCAGTGGCCTATGCGCTGCGCGCGGTCCTGTTCATCTAGGACGGCCGGCCGAGCCAGCGGTGCAGGATTTCCGCCGTATCCTCGCCGACGCTTCGCGGGGCTGGCTTGCGGATCGACCCCGGCGTCGCCGAGAATTTCGGGAACGTGTTCTGCATCTTCACCGGGCCGAGTTCCGGATCGTCGACCGTCACGATGGCCTCCCGCGCCGCATAGTGCGGATCGCTCACCATGTCGGCGGCGGTGTAGATTTTGCCCGATGGCACCGAGTGTTTGAGCAGCAGGGCTTCGAGTTCTGCGACGGTCAGCGTGCGGGTCCAGTCGCCGATGAGTGCGTCGAGTTCCGCCTGGTTCTCACCCCGCGCCAGATGTGTCGCATAGCGCGGGTCGACGGCAAGCTCCGGCCGGCCCATGGCCTCGCACAGGCGGCGGAAGATCGGGTCCTGGTTGCCGCCAATCAGGAAGTCCCCATCCGCGCACGGATAAACGTTCGAAGGTGCAATCTTCGGCAGGATCGCACCTGTGCGCGTGCGCATGAAGCCTGACGTCGAATAATCGGCGACATAGCTTTCCATTACCTGCAGCACGCTTTCATACAGCGCCACGTCGATCACCTGGCCTTCGCCGGTGGCATTGCGATGGTGCAGGGCCGCGAGGATGCCCATGCAGCCATAAGAGGCGGCCAGCGTGTCGCCGATGGAGATGCCGACGCGCGACGGCGCCCGGTCCGGCTCGCCGACAATGCCGCGCAGGCCGCCGAACCCCTCGCCGATCAGGCCGAAGCCCGGACGGTCAGCATAGGGTCCCGTCTGGCCATAACCCGACATGCGCGCGACGATCAGGCCCGGATTGACGGCGCGCAGCGCCAGCGGATCGAGATTCCATTGTTCCAGCGCGCCCGGCCGGAAATTCTCGACCAGAACATCGGCCTTGCCGATCAGGTCGCGCGCCAGTTGCTGCCCCTCATCCGTGCGCAGGTCCACAGCGACCGAGTACTTGTTGCGGGCGATGACGCGCCACCATGCGGGCTTGTCGCCCTGACCCCATTCGCGCATCGGGTCGCCCTTGCCGGGCGGCTCGATCTTGACGACTTCCGCGCCCATGTCGCCCAGCAACTGGCCGCAGAACGGGCCGGCAATCAGCTGGCCCATCTCGACGACTTTCAGCCCGCACAGGGGGCCATTCGATTTCGGCGCGTCAGTCATCACTGCTCCCGGAGGGGTTCGCTCCGGTGCTTCTAGGCTGTCAGGCCGGACTGTTCCAGAGCGAAGGCGCGGATCAACTTGTAGTCCGCCTTGCCATTCACCGCCCGGCCGAGGTCGTTCTTGAAGAAGATGCGTTTCGGGGCCTTGAACCGGGCGATCTTCGTTGCGACGAAGGCGCGCAACTCGTCCTCCGAAACTTCGCCGTCAACGGATACAACCGCCGTGATGGCCTGGCCCCACTTGTCGTCCGGCAGGCCGACCACCAGCGCGTCGCGCACCGCCGCGTGTGCCTTCAGCGCCTCCTCGACTTCCTCGGGATAGACTTTCTCGCCGGCCGTATTGATGCAGTTCGAGCCGCGCCCTAGAAGGGTGATCGTGCCGTCAGGCTCCACCGTGCACCAGTCTCCGGGTACGGAATACCTGACGCCGCCGATGGTTTTGAACGTCTTGGCTGACTTCTCGGGATCCTTGTAATAGCCGAGCGGCACAGCGCCGCCCCGCGCAATGAACCCGGCCTCTCCGCTGCCGGGGACGACTTCACGGCCGTCTTCGGTGAACACCTTGCACTGTGGCCCGATGGTGAATTTGGACGTCTTCACTTCGCCTGCGGCCGTCATCACCGACGATCCAAACCCGACGGCTTCCGAGGCGCCGAAACTGTCGGACATGGCGGCCTGCGGCATGTGCCTCAACAGGCCGCGCTTCACTTCCGTACTCCACATCACGCCTGAGGAAATGATACCGACCACGGAAGAGAGGTTGTACTTTCCCGGATTTTCGTCGAGCGCGGCGAGCATTGGCTTTCCGAAGGCGTCGCCGACGATGGCCATGCCGGTCACGCCTTCCCGGTCGACGGTTTCCCAAAGATTGTGTGGGTCGAAATTCCTGTTTCCGGTGAGCGTCACGATAGCGCCGCCATTGATCAGTGTACCCATCGCCGTGAACAGGCCCGTGCCGTGCATCAGCGGGCAGGCGGGCACACCACGCGACAGGCGCCCCGCCATCATCACCAGACCGACATGCTCTTCCATGCTCTTCGCCACCGGCAGGCCGGACGCCGCCGCGCCTTCCATGCCGGCCTTGCGCCAGATTTCGTGCGACCACATCACGCCCTTCGGCATCCCGGTTGTGCCGCCGGTATAGAGGAACAGGAGATCGTCGCCGGACCGTTCGATGCCGAGCGGAGAGGGGTCGCCCGTCGTCGCAAGGTCTTCATAGGCAACGGCGAAGTCTGCCAGCGGTCCGCCGCCGACCTGCACCCAGGCGATCACGTTCGGCAGGCGCGGGCGGACCTTTTTCACCTGGTCCATGAACTCGACGTCGAAGAACACGACCGTCGCATCGGAATTGTCGAAAATGTAGAACAGTTCGTCTTCGAGATAGCGATAATTGACGTTGACGTGCGTGAGCCGCGCCTTGAAGCAGGCTGCCAGTCCTTCCATGTATTCCGGCTGGTTGCGCAGGTAGAATCCGGCCTTGTCGCCGGTCCTGGCACCCCGCGTGAGCAGGTTGCGCGCGAGCCGGTTGGAGCGTGCCGTCATCTCCGGCCAGGATATCCGCCGGTCGCCGTGGATCAGGGCCGGATCGTCGGGCCCGAGCGCCGCTCCTACGGCATCCAGGATATCGCCAAGGTTCCACATGTTGCCAGCGCTCATTCGTTTCCTCGCTTCGATCTTTGTAATTTTTCGCAATCGTAAGCGGGCCCCGAAGCGCCTTCAATGCCCAAAGCAAGACGGCCCCCCGTTTCCGGAGGGCCGTCCCAAGGTCATTCCGTGGGGGAAGTGGCTGGACTAGAAGTCCATGCCGCCCATGCCGCCCATGCCGCCCGGCATGCCGCCGCCGCCGCCCGAATCCTTCTTCGGCGCTTCGGCGATCGCGGCTTCCGTCGTGATCAGGAGGCCAGCCACCGACGCGGCGTTCTGGAGGGCCGAACGGACCACTTTCACCGGGTCGATCACACCCATGGCAACGAGGTCGCCATATTCTTCGGTCTGGGCATTGAAGCCGTACGAGCGTGACTTGCTCTGCATGACGGTGTTGACGACAACCGAGCCTTCAACGCCGGCGTTTTCGGCGATCTGACGGATCGGCGACTCGAGCGCCTTGCGCACGATGTCGATGCCCGCCTTTTCGTCATCGTTCAATCCGACCACTTCGATGTTCTTGGAAGCGCGCAGCAGGGCCACGCCGCCACCCGGAACGATGCCTTCTTCGACAGCGGCGCGGGTTGCGTTGAGCGCGTCATCGACGCGGTCTTTCTTCTCTTTCACTTCGACTTCGGTGGCACCGCCGACCTTGATCACGGCAACGCCGCCAGCCATTTTCGCGAGACGCTCCTGGAGTTTCTCCCGGTCATAGTCCGAAGACGTGTCTTCGATCTGCTTGCGGATCTGCGTGATGCGGGCTTCGATGTCTTTCTTCTTGCCGGCGCCGTCGACAACGGTCGTGTTGTCCTTGTCGATCGAGACGCGCTTGGCTTTGCCGAGCATTTCCATGCCGACATTCTCGAGCTTGATGCCGAGGTCTTCGGAGATGACCTGGCCGCCCGTCAGGACAGCGATGTCCTGCAGCATGGCCTTGCGGCGGTCGCCAAAGCCCGGTGCCTTGACGGCGGCGATCTTGAGGCCGCCACGAAGCTTGTTGACCACGAGGGTCGCAAGGGCTTCGCCATCGACATCTTCAGCGATGATCAGGAGCGGCTTCTGCGACTGGACGACGGCTTCCAGGATCGGCAGCAGCGGCTGCAGGCTCGAAAGCTTCGACTCGTGCAGGAGGATGAGGGCATCTTCCAGCTCGACGGTCATCTTGTCGGCATTGGTGATGAAGTACGGCGACAGGTAGCCGCGGTCGAACTGCATGCCTTCGACGACATCAAGCTCGGTTTCCAGCGACTTGGCTTCTTCAACCGTGATAACGCCTTCATTGCCGACTTTCGCCATGGCTTCCGCGATCATCGCGCCGACTTCGGTGTCACCGTTCGCGGAGATCGTGCCGACCTGGGCGATTTCTTCGTTGGTTTTCACTTTCTTGGCGTGGTGGGCGAGGTCGCGGACGACTTCGGCAGCGGCTTTCTCGATGCCGCGCTTCAGGTCCATCGGGTTCATGCCGGCAGCGACGCGCTTCATGCCTTCGCGAACGATGGCCTGGGCGAGAACGGTTGCTGTCGTGGTGCCGTCGCCGGCCACATCGTTGGCCTTGGAGGCGACTTCGCGCAGCATCTGTGCGCCCATGTTCTCGAGCTTGTCTTCAAGTTCGATCTCTTTTGCGACGGTGACGCCGTCCTTCGTGGAGCGCGGGGCGCCGAAGGATTTTTCGATCACGACGTTACGGCCTTTCGGGCCGAGCGTGACTTTTACGGCGTTTGCCAGCGTGTCCACGCCGCGGAGCATCTTCTCGCGCGCGTCGGATCCGAAAACTACGTGTTTTGCAGCCATTTCGAGTTTACCTCTTTGAATTTGCTGAATTAATGAGAGCGGTCAGGTGTCGTGGACTTACTTGTCCATGACCCCCATGATGTCGCTCTCTTTCATGATGAGCAGGTCTTCACCGTCGATCTTCACTTCGGTGCCGGACCATTTGCCGAACAGGACGCGGTCGCCTTTTTTGACGTCGAGCGGGATGCGGTTGCCATCCTCGCCGATCGCACCGGCGCCAACGGCCACGATGACGCCTTCCTGCGGCTTCTCTTTGGCGTTGTCGGGAATGATGATCCCGCCTTTGGTCTTCTCTTCTTCCTTGACGCGGCGCACGACGACGCGGTCATGCAGGGGACGAAGTTTCATGGATGAGCCCTCTTGTTCTCTGTCGCGAGTTCAATTGATGTCAGGTCGTCAACATCGGCAGGCAGGGCCTTTTTGGCACTCACCTTGACCGACTGCTAACGGTGCAGGGGAGTTAAGGGTAGCGCGCCAAACCGTCAAGCGCGCGACAGCCTATTTTTTCGGCCTGCGGACGACAGGGCGCTTGGTTAACGCGCTCCGTCGAAGTTCGATCGCTGCATTCAGGGGATTCTTCCGTTTCTGTGGCAGATTCTGCAGATCAGGCTGACAAGGAGTGGGTGGCTGTGAACTGGTCCGACAAGGATTTGAAGGATTCGATTACGTTTTTTCTGTTCGTGGCGGTGACGGCGCTTTGCCTGTCGTTCACCTTCTCGGTATTGGTCTATCAGCTGGGGTTCATGACCGATCCCCGCTGGTTCATTCAGGCCAATCTCGTGGTTGCCAGCTGCGTCGCCTTGCCGACAGCGACGATTGCGTCCCAGCACGAGTTCCGGATGCGCAAGTATCAGGGCGTCCTGGAGTCAATGGCGTCGACCGATCCGCTGACGGGGGTGTTGAACCGCCGGTTCTTCAAGCATTCAGCCGAGGAAGAGCTTTTGCGCCAGCGCCGCGTGGGCGGCACGTCGGCGATTGTCATCTTCGATCTCGACCGGTTCAAGACCATCAACGACCTGCACGGTCACCATACCGGCGACGAAGTGCTCAAGCGGATCGCTGAAATCGCGCATTCCGAACTGCGCGGGCCTTTCGACAAGCTTGGCCGCTGGAATTCGTCATCCTGCTCAGCAACGTTAACGAAGAACAGGCCCATTCGGTCTGCGAGCGGCTCCGGACACGCATCGAGAAAACCGCCATTGTTCACCGTCAGGACCTGCTGCACGTAACGGCCAGCTTCGGCTATGCCTTGCTGTCTTCGGGCGCAGAGTTCGATTCCGTCGTGGAACAGGCCGACGGGGCGTTGTACACTGCCAAGAGTGCCGGACGGAATCGGGTTGTCTCGGCACGAAAGCTGCGCGTCGCCGCCTGACGCCGCGCGGGGCGACTCGCAGGCGCGTCAGGGAAGGACTCATGCATGCCGCGCCCATCCGCCGACCTGTCTGCAGCGCTAATCAATGCGCCCAGCCTCGAGACCCTTGCTGCGAGCCGGCCTGAACTCGCGGGCATCGCGTCGGTCTGGGAGTCGGAACTTGCCCCCGAACTGCAGGCGCGCGAACAGGTTCGCGTTGCCGCCGTTCGCCGGGCAAAACAGCGTACGATCCTCGGCGTCGCTGCCGCCGTGCTGCCGGTCGGTTTCCTGCTGGTCCTCAGTTTCGGATCGTTCGGAATCCTCTTCCCCTTCGCCTTCCTTGCCGGAGTGGCAATTGTCGCTGCCTTTTCCGGCTTCGCCTGGCTGAAGGTCTATTCCCTGAAAAGCCAGACCAAGGACCTGGTCCTCGCCGCTGCCTGCCGTCCGTTCGGGTTCCACTACAGTACGCTGCACCCGGATGTTTCCGGCATCACCGATTTCGCCTCGCTCAAGACGCGCTCCAGGGAACTCGCCGAGTCCATGGGCGTGGCCGGGACAGACGACATGAAGTCACTGTCCACACCGTTCGGAGACATCAAGTATTCGATCAACGAAGCCAGCGGCCCGGCCGCGCCGACGCCGGCCTATGGCGTCCTCAAGGAAGCCGGCTTGCTGCCACAGCATGACTCGCGCAAGTTCGAAGACCTGATCGAAGGCGTCCGCGCCGGAGCGACCTTCTCGCTCGTCGAAGCCAGGCTCGATACCAGCGGCGACAATTCCTCCACCGTGTTCCAGGGCATCCTCGTGCATGTCGAATTCTCCGACCGGTTTCTCGGCCGCACCATCATGGCGCGGTCTGGCTGGTGGAAGCATGGCAAGAGCGCCAAGGGCCTGCAGAAGGTCGACCTCATTTCGCGCGAACTGGCAAATGCCTTCACGGTCTATTCCAGCGACCAGGTCGAGGCCCGCGAACTGATGGCGCCGGACAGGATGGAGCGCGTCATCGCGCTGGAGCGCCACTTCTCCGGCGGCAAGCTGCGTGGCATTTTCTCGGACGGGCACATGACGCTGGCGCTGGAGGCACCCAACCAGTTCGAGGCCGGATCGGTATTTGCGCCGCTGGTCGATCCACGACGGTTTGCCGGGGCGCTGGTCGAGCTTGGCCTCGTCTGCGACCTGATCGACGGCTTCCTCACCCGCGACTGGGTCAAGGGCCGCATCTGAGAGAGATCAGCGCCGCACGTCGTATTTGTCGGTCTTGCGGTCGCCCAGCAGCATTCTCTGTTCCAGGCGCTTGCGCAGCGCCGCATAATAGGCCTCGAGGAAGGCGATGTCGGTTTCGCCCGTGGTCATCGTCCAGCCGATCTTGCCCCGGATCCGTGTCGCCACGTCCGCTTTGATCTGCGGGGTCGACTGTCGAAGCACGTCTTCGAGTACGTGCAGTTCGTGGATTCCGTAGGCATCGGCCTGTTCCGGTGTGAAGGCGAACCGCGATGCGCTTTCACTCTTCGCCACGGAATGACTGATATCGCCCATCAGCTGGGCCTTTGGTGCACGGATCACCCAGGTTCCGGCGATCAGGTCGCCGACCCGCATCTTGTCCTTGTTGAACACCGGGAAGAACAGGAAGATGCCGGACCAGACGAGGCCGAGCAGCGCCATCCACGCATTAACCTGTCCAGCGCCCATCATCAGGAATTGTAGCGGCAGGCCGACCTCGATCTCGCGCGTGAAGTTGCGTGCCAGAACGGCATTCGCCGTCAGCCGCCCGCCATCGCGGGCCGCGACCCGCAGGCCAAGTGCGCGCTTGCCCGGTGTCGCCGCCTTCGCCCCGAGTTCGAAGAAGATGTAATAGAAGTTCCTGACGAAGAAGAAGAACACGAACCAGAACGCGACCGCGATATTGGCCGCGCGGCCGCCCCCCATCGCACCGATGCCGAAGGACAGGCCGAACAGCGCAACGAGGACGATCACCCACTGGATCGCCACGTCGATCATGAATGCGCCGGCCCGCTCTGCGGCGGTTGCCAGCTTCAGGCGGATCGCCGCGCCTTCCGGCGTTACCAGTGTGCGCACCATTTTCGACTGGCGCATTTCCTCGGCCATGCGTTCGCGACGGCGGCGGGCCGCCTCGATGCTGGCCGCCGGAACCTGAGGGGTTGCGGGCACGGTCATGGCGTGCGGGGCCTCCGGGGCAGGTAGAAATATCCGAACCACAGGACGAGCGTCGTCGCGGCCACGGCATAGCGCACGGTGTCGGAATTGATCAGCTGGCGGCCGAACCCTTCCAGGATCGCGGCGCAGATCAGCATCAACACGCAGCCCATGGCGATGGTCGCCGCCTTGCGCCCGGCATTGCGGGCAGAGGCCATGCGCGTCATCCGCCCGGGGAAGGCCACCGCGCCGCCGACCACGAATCCGCCCGCCCCGGCCAGCACGATGGCAAACAATTCCGTCACTCCGTGGATCATCAGCCAGCCGGTGAACTCGTAGCCGAGCCCCTTGCTCCAGAACACCGCATATATGGAGCCCAGCATCACGCCATTATACACTAGCAGCCAGGCCGTCGGGATGCCGAACGCGAAGCCCAGTGCGAACGCAAACAGCGCGATCTGCGCATTGTTGTTGAACAGGAAGCCCGCAAAGGCCGACAATTCGCCTTCACCAGTTGATCCGGGGTCGGTATAAATCGTCGAGCGCAGGTATTCCGCCGTCGCATCCGGATTGCGCCCTTCGAACCCGCCCTGTCCGTTGATCGTCCAGTACCATTCCATGTCCTGCATGCAGAGGAAGAAGGCGAGCGCCGCCCCGCCGAACAGGAACAGCGCCGACAGGATGGTCGACAGTACGGCGCCGCTGACCGCCTGCGACCAGTCGGTCCGCAGGAACTGCGCCATCCGTTCGCCGATCGTGCTGCGCGCGCCATAGACGAAGAAATACGCGCGGGTGCACAGACTTTCGAGATAGGTGACGACGTTCTGGTCGAGCGAGATCGACCGTGCCACCGAAAGCGACGATACTGCCTGCCGGTAAAGCCGGGGCAGGGCGGTCATGTCTTCGTCGCTGAGGGCCTTCACGCCGGAATTCTCCGCCCGCATCAGGATCAGGTCGAGCTTGCGCCAGTCGGCTTCGCGTTCTTCGCGGAACCGGTAGGATTTGAGGACGTCCTTCACAGCATGTCCCTTTTCTTGATTTGCAGGTAGCGCGAGATCAGCGCGCCTCCGAACAGTTCCGGCCGCGTCTCGATGATCTGCACGCCCATCCGCTGCAGCCGCCGGAACACGAGATCCCGTTCGGCGAGCAACGTGCCGGCAATCACCGCGCGCGACACATCCTCGGTCGTCTCGGGCTGGGCGTCGGCCATGCCGGCGAGTGCCTCGTCCTCGAACGTCGCGAACAGGACGAGGTGCCGGTCGGTCAGGCGCTTGACGTTTTCCAGCATCAGTTCAGCCGAAATCGTGTCGACGAAATCGGAAAAGATGATCACCAGGCTGCGCCGTTCGAGCTGGCTCGCCAGCGTGGTCAGCGCGAGGGTGAAGTTCGCTTCTTCGGTCGAATAGTCGAGTCCCGCCGCAAGGCTCTGCGCCTTCGGGAAACTGCGCGGCCCGGTCAGGAATCCGCTCGACAGGCCGGGCCGGGAGTCGAAGCCGTAATACATGGTCCGGTCGCCGTTGCGCAGCGATACATAGGTCAGCAGCAGGCCGGCATTGATCGCCCGGTCGATCTTCGGAACGCCGCCCAGCGGCTCGCTCATCAGGCGGCCGGTATCGTAGGCGAACACGATATTGTGGTTGCGTTCGGTGCGGAACTCCTTGGCCAGCAGGTTGCGGTGGCGCGCCGAATGCTTCCAGTCGATCGCCCGTCGGTCCATGCCCATTGTGAATTCGCGCAGCGCGTCGAACTCGCTGCCGTCGCCGCGTTCGATCTGCGTCTTGATGCCGAATTCGGCGTCGCGCGAGAAAAGCCGGATCGCCTCGTCCTTCACCCAGCGCGTGTTCGGCGTCACGGGAATCTCGATCTTCAGCTCACGGACATGCCGCTTCTGCACGAGGCCGAGCGGCCCCTGCCAGCGACTCCACACGCGCTCCAGCCGTGCCATGCCGCGCCGCACGGGCACCAGCGTAAAGTCATACTGCCGCTCGCGTCCGTCCCATCCGCGAAGGCCCTGCGGTTCAAGGTCGGTCAGGATGGCATTGGTCTCGACCTGCACTTCCAGCCGTCTCGGCAGCGGACCGTCGGAGAATTCGAAGGTTACGGGCAGGGGATCGCTTCCACCGGCATACAGCACGACAGGCGCCTGAGGCGTCACCTTGTAGGCGCTGACGCGCGCGCCGGTGATCGCGTCGACCACGATCAGTCCGGTCACGCCAGCAATCCATCCCGCCGACACGATCCACAATTCCGGCCGCAACAGCGCAATCGCCACCATGAGTGGCAGGCCGGCCAGCATCAGGAAGATCGCACGCAGCGTCGGGGAAATCACCGGGGCGCCGCCGTCTGTTCGATGATGGCGCTCAGGGTCTCTTCAGTTGTCTTGCCTTCGATCTCCGCAGCGGGTGACAGAAGCACACGGTGGCGCAGCGTCGGCAAGGCCAGCATCTTCACATCGTCCGGGATCACGAAGTCGCGGCCGTCAAGCGCGGCGCGGGCG
>JBGSKI010000276.1:0-9601 GCA_041741315.1 Hyphomonas sp.
CAATGGTCGCCGCTGCGGATCCGCGCGCCGTAGAAGCCGGACTCGAAATCCTGCGCCAGGGCGGCAGTGCGATCGACGCAGCCATCGCGGTGCACGCCGTGCTGGGCCTGGTCGAGCCGCAAAGCTCGGGCCTCGGCGGCGGTGCCTTCATGGTCTATTACGACCACGCCACCGGCGAGACGACGGTCTTCGACGGACGCGAAACCGCCCCGGCGGCGGCGACCGCAGATTGGTTTGTCAAAGACGGGCAGGTGATGGATTTCATCAGCGCCTGGCAATCCGGCCATTCGGTCGGCGTGCCGGGCCAGGTCGCGCTCTACAAAGCCGCGCACGACGCAGGCGGCAAGGCGGACTGGGCGAGCCTGTTCCAGCCGGCGATCAAGCTGGCCGAGGATGGCTGGGAGGTTTCCCCGCGCGCGGCGGCGCTACTCGCGAATGACCAGCTGCGCGCCGTCATCCGCCTCGACGATAATCCGGTCACGGCGGCCTATTTCTATCCGGACGGCAAGCCGCTGCCAGCCGGTTTCAAGCGGACCAATCCGGACTATGCCGCGACGCTGAAGGCGATTGCGACCGATGGCCCTTCCGCATTCTACACTGGCCCGCTCGCCGAACAGATCGTCGCCGCCGCCAATGCCGAACCCTTTGGCAGCGAGATGACGCTGGCCGATCTTGCCAATTATACAGTGAAAGTCCGTCCCGCCGTGTGCGGTACGCTGCCTACGGAGTACAGGATCTGCTCGGCCCCGCCCCCGTCTTCCGGCGGTGTGGCGCAGAACGAGATCATGTATCTTTATGACCTGCTCAAGCCCGGCCCGGACGCGGAGCTCTCAGAGGAGGCCTATCTCAAGGCTTTCGTCGATGCCCAGCGCCTCGCCTATGCCGACCGGGACCATTATGTCGCCGACGCCGATGTCGTGGCGGTGCCGACGCTGGACTTGATCAATCCGGACTACCTGAAAGTCCGCGCCACGGAAGTGTTCGCGCCAAACGGGCACGCCGTTCCCGGCGATCCGGGTATTGCGCTCGGCCGCGACCCGATGCGTCCGATGTGGGGCGAGGACGCGACCGAACATGCGCCGGGTACGTCGCACCTGTCGATCATTGATGCGGCCGGCAATGCCGTGTCGATGACGATGACCGTCGAGGCAGCGTTCGGCTCCTCACGCATGGCCGGCGGGTTCCTGCTGAACAATCAGTTGACGGATTTTTCCCGTCAGCCTGAGGTCGGTGGCAAACCGGTGGCCAACGCCCCGGCCGCCGGCAAGCGCCCGCGATCTTCCATGTCGCCGACCCTCGTGTTCGATCCGGACGGAGATCTTTTCATGGTGACCGGTTCGCCGGGCGGCAATTCGATCATCGCCTATGTCGCCAAGACATTGGTCGGCGTCCTCGAATGGGGACATACGGCCCAGGAGGCCGTTGACCTGCCGAACATCATCGCGCGCGGGGACACGGTCGGCGTCGAGATCGATCGTTCTGGCGGACCGGAAGCGGCCGAAGCGCTGCGCGAAATGGGCTACACGGTCGAGGAACGCACCGGCGAGAATTCCGGCCTCCATGTCATCGTGGTGCGCGACGATCATCTCGAAGGCGCCGCGGACCCCCGGCGCGAAGGCGTTGCCAAACCTCTGGAATAGCATTCGTGGCCAAGCTCTATTTCTCCTACGCGGCCATGAATGCCGGCAAGTCGACGCTGCTGTTGCAGGCGGCCTACAACTACCGAGAACGCGGCATGGACGTGCTGCTGCTGACCTCCGCCCTCTACAAGGACGATGCGGATGGCCATATCTCGTCGCGGATCGGCATCAAGGCCGAAGCAACGCTTTACAAGGACGGTACCGACCTGTTCGCACTTCTGCAGGATCAGACGGCGCGCCGGAAGATCGATGCCGTTTTCGTGGACGAGGCGCAATTCCTGACCCGGGACCAAGTGTGGCAACTGGCCCGCGTTGCCGACCATTTGAACATTCCCGTACTTGCCTATGGTCTGCGTACGGATTTCCGGGGAGAATTGTTCGAGGGCTCCGCCGCCCTGCTCGCGATCGCCGATGCCCTGCGCGAAGTACGCACGATCTGCGAATGCGGCCGCAAGGCAACCATGGTCGTGCGGCGCGGACCGGACGGCAAGGCGCTGACCGAAGGCGATCAGGTCAGTATCGAGAAGGCGACTTATGTCTCGCTCTGCCGCCGCCATTGGGAAGCTGCCATGGGGCGCTTTCCGGAATAATCTTCAGGGCGCAAGCTCAACCGTCAGCGCGTCGGCGAGCAGCCGGCCAGCCGGCGTCAGCGCGAGAATATTGTCCGTGAACGTCATCCAGCCCTGCTCGACAAAGGCGTCCACCTTGTTGCGCGGCAGGGCAGTGCCGGACACCGCTTCGATCCGGCCAGCATCGATGCCTACCGACGGACGCAGGCCCATGGCCAGCAATTCCCGGGCGACCGACAAGGGCGCGAGCCGCATGCCGTCGCTCCAGCCCGATCCCAGCGCCTGTACGTTCGCCATATAGGCCTCAGGCCGGCGTTCGGCTTCGCTCGCATAGCGGTTCCCGCCGACCGTGATGCGGCCATGCGCGCCGGGGCCGACGCCGATCCAGTCGCCGCCGTTCCAGTAGGTCAGATTGTGCCGTCCCTGATGGTCCGCCGAGATCGCATGGTTCGACACTTCATAGGCCGGCAGGCCGGCGGCATCGAGAATTTGCTGTGTCAGTTCGTAGAGGTCGGCCTGGCTGTCATCGTCCATCGGATGCATCTGGCCCCGGTCGACCGCAAGGCCGAATGGCGTGTCGTCCTTGATGGTCAGTTCGTAGAGGGACAGGTGGGGCATGCCGAGCGACAGCACCTCTTCCAGTTCCGATTGCCACTCGCCATGCGTCTGGTCCGGCCGGGCATAGATCAGGTCGACGCTGACAGAGGGAAAGGTGCGCATGGCGCGCTGTACGCTGGTGCGCGCCGCTTTGGCATCATGGTCGCGGCCAAGGAAGGCCAGCGGTCCGTCCCGCAGCGACTGCACGCCCACCGACATCCGGTTGACGCCTGCGGTACGAAGCCCGGCGAGATCTGCGCCAAGCACGTCGTTCGGATTGGCCTCCAGCGTCACTTCCGCGCCGGGCTTCAGGCCAAACACAGTTACCGCGGCTTCGAGGATCTGCGCCACGCTGGCTGGCGGCAGCAGGGACGGCGTCCCTCCCCCGAAATACACGCTGTCGAGGACGCCATGCTCCGGCATCCGGTCGCGATGCGCGCGAATGTCGGCGCAGATCGCCTCGACCAGCAGGAACGGGTCGCGGTCCTTGGCGGCATAGACGTTGAAATCGCAATACGGACAGATGCGGGCACAGTACGGCCAATGGACGTAGAGTCCAAAGCCGAAATGCGGGCCAAAGGGATGGATGAGCCCGGTCATGCCAGCAGCGCCTTCTTCAGCTTGGCAAAGGCGTCCGCACGATGGCTCATTGCGTGTTTCCGCGCCGGGTCCATCTCGCCGAATGTGATCGACTCTCCTGTCGCCACGAAGACCGGATCGTAGCCGAATCCCCTGTCGCCCCGGGGCGGCCAGACCAGTTCGCCGGCCACTTCGCCCTCGAACGCTTCTTCATGGCCATCCGGCCAGACTACGGCGAGGACGCAGACGAACCGTGCAGACCGGTCGGCCGACCCGGCGGCCTCCAGCTCCCGTTCCACCTTTTGCATGGCCGCCCCGAAATCCCGCGGCTCGCCTGCCCAGCGCGCCGAATAGATGCCCGGTGCACCGCCAAGGGCCGTCACTTCGAGCCCGGAATCGTCTGACAAGGCAGGCGAACCTGTAGCCAATGCTGCAGCACGCGCCTTCAGAAGCGCATTTCCGATAAAACTCGGTTCAGTCTCTTCCGGCTCGTCGAGATTGAGGTCCAGCGCCGAAACCACTTCATATCCGAGCGGCTCGAACAGGTCTTTCAACTCGGCTACCTTGCCCTTGTTATGGGTTGCGGCGACCAGCCGGCCCGGCGAAAGCCTTCTGGCTGCTAACTTTTCACCCATGACGGAATTGGCTCCATTGTTGCTTTCGTCACAAATCGCTATATCGTTATTCGGTAAGTCTTCAGCGTTTTCACATAGGCCTGTGGACATAGAGTATCCGAACCGAAGGGTGAAGTGACGAAGGTATGACAGCACGTGCAGGCAATTCGATGGCAGCGGTCATGACCGTACTGGTCACCGTTGTGATGTGGATCACGGCAATCATCGGCGCAATCGTGGTGGCCGCAGGGGCCGTCGAACTGTTTTCGATGTTCGGTCACACGCCTATCAGCATCGGTGCCATCAAGGTCGATGACCATGACATCACGGCGCCGGAACTGATTGCCGGCCTGATCGGCGTCGTCGTGGTCGTCGCTGCGGTCGTTTATGTCAGCCTGCAGCTGCGCAAGATCCTGGCAACGCTGGCCGAAGGCGACCCGTTCGTGCCCGACAATGCCTCCCGTCTGACCCGTGTCGCCGTGGCCATCGCAGCGACCCAGCTGATGCGTTATCTGATCGCCTTCGGCTCGGGCCTGTTCGCCGACGGTGTGCAGGTCAGACTGTCGATCGACCTTATCGCCTGGGCCTCCGTTGCGGCCCTGTTCATTCTCAGCCAAGTCTTCCGTGAAGGCACACGCCTTCGCGACGAAGAAAAAATGACCATATAGGGAGCACGACATGTCCATCCGTGTGACCCTCGACCGTGTATTGCTGGACCGCCGCATGTCCCTGACCGAATTGTCGGAACGGGTCGGCGTGACCCTCGCGAACCTGTCGATCCTGAAAACCGGCAAGGCCAAGGCCATCCGGTTCTCGACCCTCGAAGCGCTGTGCCGCGAACTCGGCTGCCAGCCCGGCGACATCCTCGTCTTCGACACCGAAGACGAGGATGGCACCGCTCGCGTGGCGGCGGAATAGACCGGTGCGCGGGATGTATGACAGCGGCGACGTCGTCTCGATCCGTTTCGGCGGCGTCCTGCGCCATTATGGCGTCGTCACTTCGCGCGGCACCGTGATCTCCAATTCGCGCAAGCATGGCGGCGTGGTCGAACAATCGCTTGAGGTCTTCGCAGACGGGCGGGACATCCGCGTGCATGGCCGCTACAGCGACCTTGACGGCTACCATGTCGAGTCCCGCGCGCGCCGGCGGATCGGCGCGGATTATGACCTGTTCGGGTCGAACTGCGGCCACCTCGTGCGCCACGCCCACCGTCGCAAGCCGACCCCGATGCAGGTTGCTGCCGCCACCGTGAAGACATTCGGCGACATGCTGGGTGGTCAGAAGCGCCGCTACTGAGCCGGCCTAGGCCAGCGCCACCTTCTGCGCGTCGAACAAGCGGTTACAGCCAAGTTCGGCGAGGCGGAGCATTTCATCCAGTTCCTTGCGGGACAGGGGCCTTTCCTCGCCGGTGCCCTGCACTTCGATGAAGCCGCCATCGGAGCTCATCACGACATTCATATCGGCTTCGCCCTCGGAATCTTCCGGATAGTCGACATCCAGAACCGGATGATCCTGGTAGACGCCGACCGAGATTGCAGCGGCTTGCTTGAGGATCGGATCGGCCTTGATGACGCCTTCGGTCTTGATGTAGCGGCAGGCCAGCGCGAGAGCGACGAAGCCGCCGGTGATCGAGGCGGTGCGGGTGCCGCCATCGGCCTGCAGCACGTCGCAGTCGATGGTAATCTGGTTCTCGCCCAGCGCCGACAGGTCGCAGACCGAGCGCAGCGAACGCCCGATCAAGCGCTGGATTTCCTGCGTCCGGCCCGATTGCTTGCCGGCGGCGGCTTCGCGGCGGCCGCGTGTGTGCGTGGCGCGCGGAAGCATGCCGTATTCGGCAGTGACCCAGCCCTTGCCCTGCCCTTTCATCCAGCCCGGAACGCCCTTTTCCCAACTTGCCGTGCACAGGACATGCGTGTTGCCGAACTTGGCCAGACACGAGCCCTCCGCGTAGCGTGTGACCGAGGTTTCGAGTGAAATGGTGCGCAATTCATCGAATGCACGGCCGGACGGGCGGACAAGCTTGGTCATGAAACCTCCTGATATCTGTCCCGCCTGATTGCGGGTTTTGCTACAGCTGTCTACACCGGACGGGCATCTATCGGGAAACGCGGGAACCATGGCCACCGACATCGAAATCGCCCGTGCGGCGAAGAAGAAGCCGATTGCCGACGTGGCAGCCACAATCGGTGTCGCGCCGCAGGACCTGATCCCCTACGGCCACGACAAGGCAAAGATCAACTGGCACCACCTGTCGGGCCTCCGCCAGAAACGCGACGGCAGGCTGATCCTTGTCACGGCGATCAATCCGACACCGGCCGGAGAGGGCAAGACGACCACATCGATCGGGCTCGCCGACGCCCTGAACCGAACCGGCCGGAAGGCCCTGCTCTGCCTGCGCGAGCCGTCGCTGGGCCCCTGCTTTGGCCAGAAGGGCGGCGCCACCGGCGGCGGCCGGTCGCAGGTCGTCCCGATGGAAGACATCAACCTGCATTTCACCGGCGACTTCCACGCCATCACCGCCGCGCACAACCTGCTGGCCGCGATGGTCGACAATCATATCCACTGGGGCTCCGAATCCGGCCTTGAGCCTGCCCGCGTAACCTGGCGGCGGGTGCTCGACATCAATGACCGCAACCTGCGCAGCATTGTCACGGGCCTCGGCGGCAGCCGCAACGGTGCGACCATGGAGACCGGTTTCGACATAACGGTCGCCTCCGAGATCATGGCCATTCTCTGCCTCGCCCGGGATTCCGCCGACCTCGAACAACGCCTCGGCAGGATCGTCGTCGGCCACAAGCGCGGGCGCGAGGAAGTCACCGCTGCAGACATTGGCGCCGTAGGTGCCATGATGGCACTGCTGCGCGATGCCATGCTGCCGAATCTGGTTCAGACGCTGGAAAACAATCCGGCGCTGATCCATGGCGGCCCGTTTGCCAATATCGCGCACGGCTGCAACTCGGTCATCGCCACCCGCGCGGCGCTGAAGATGGCCGACTATGTGGTCACCGAAGCCGGGTTCGGTGCCGACCTCGGCGCGGAGAAGTTCTTCAACATCAAGTGCCGCCAGTCTGGCCTCAATCCGGATGCCGCCGTGCTGGTCGCTACCGTGCGGGCCCTCAAGATGCATGGCGGGATGTCGCTGAAAGATGCCGGCGCGGCGAGCTATGGCGCGCTCGAGGCGGGCCTTGCCAATCTCGGGCGGCATGTCGAGAACCTGAAACTGTTCGGCGTGCCAGTGGTTGTCGGCATCAACCGGTTCAACGGCGATACATCGGCCGAAATTTCCGCCGTCGAGGCGTATTGCAACAAGCTCGGCGTGCCGGTCGCGATCTGCACCCACTGGGCAGAGGGCGGCAAAGGCGCCGAAGACCTTGCCAACAAGGTGGCGCATGTCATCGACAAACAGCCCGGCCGGTTCAAGGTGCTCTATACGAACGAGGCCCCGCTGCTGGAAAAGATCGAGACGGTGGCGACGAAGATTTACCGCGCCGCACGCGTCGAGGCCCCGGCGGGGGTGCTCGCCCAGCTGAAGCGTATGGAAGAAGCCGGTTATGGCGGCCTGCCGGTCTGCATGGCCAAGACGCAGTACAGCTTCTCGTCCGATCCGCGCCTGGTTGGTGCCCCGGAAGGCCATGTCCTGCAGGTGCGCGAGGTCCGCCTGTCGGCGGGAGCGGGCTTCATCGTGGTGATCTGCGGGGACATCATGACCATGCCGGGCCTGCCCCGCCACCCGGCCGCCGAGGGCATTTCCCTCAATGCCGAAGGCCAGATCGAAGGCCTCTCCTGAAGTCCGATCCTGGCGATTGACTCCATTTAGCATGATTGCTAATTAGCCTTCATGCAAAATACCGTGTTCAAAGCCTTGGCCCATCCTGCCCGCCGGCAGATCCTGGCGCTGCTGCGCAAGGGCCCGCGCCTGGCCGGGGACCTTGCGACCGAATTCGACACCAGCTGGCCGACGATGAGCCGTCACCTGGCCGTGCTGAAAGAGGCCGACCTCGTCACCGCCGAGCGCCAGGGCAACCAGATCCTCTACCGCGTCAACACAAGCGTCCTCGAGGACGCAGCCACCGCCCTGCTCGGCCTGCTTGGCCGGGACAATGGCGACGATCCCCTGAAGGAGGCCGCAGAATGAAACACCATATCCGCATCGGGCTGGCCTGGTCCGCCCTTATGATCGTTGTAATGATTGGGATTATTCTGTTTACCGGCAGCCAGTTGCCGGCCGACGGGGTTGGCCTGCATTTTCGGGCCGATGGCAGTGCCGACCGGTTCGGAACGCGGCGCGAAGCGCTCCTTGGACTGGCCCTCCTTCCGGCGCTCACCGCAATGATTTCGGGTATACTGGCGGTTGCACCCCTGCTCGATCCGCGCAAGCAGAATGTCACGGTCGGACGGCGCGGCTACCTCGCTGTCTGGATCGCGGTGACGGGCCTGATGACGCTGGTGACCGCCGGAATTGCCGCTAGCATGCTGGGTAACCAGCCCTCCATGGCCGCTCCGGCGGGGATCGTGCGCTGGATTGTGGCTGGGTCCGCGCTGGTTTTTGTCATTGTTGGAAATTACCTGCCGAAGACCCGGTCGAGCTTCATTTTCGGCATAAGGACCCCCTGGACCTTGTCCTCGGACATCGCCTGGGAAAAGACCCACCGTTTGGCCGGGCCGCTGTTCATCGCTGCCGGAGTACTGGGCTGCGTGGGGGCCTTCGTGTTCAACGGGGTCTGGCTGGCATTGCAGCTCTCGGCGCTCGCCCTCGGGGCAGCGCTGATCTGCGTGGTCTACTCCTATTTCGCCTGGCGCAAAGCCCCGGACCGGGACCACGGCACCAACCTGACCGTGTAACGCCTATTGAACCTGCGGCTGGGCCCACCTATCCATGCAGGCATGCATCAGAGCCCGACGACCCAATCGCTCATGCAGCGCCTCGACCAGCGCTCGCGGGACATTTTCCGCGAGATCGTCGAAGGCTACCTCTCTTCCGGTGAGCCGGTCGGGTCGCGCACCCTGTCGAAGGGCGGGATCGCCCTGTCGCCGGCCTCGATCCGCAATGTCATGGCCGACCTTGCCGACATGGGACTGCTCAATTCGCCGCACGTGTCGGCCGGCCGGGCCCCGACGCATATGGGCCTGCGCCTGTTTGTCGACGGTTTCCTGGAGATCGGCGAACCGTCGAAGAGCGACCGGGACGCCATCGACGACCGCCTGAAATCGGCGGGCACCGACCTTGAATCCGTGCTGGGCGAGGCCTCCGAGATCCTGTCCGGCCTGACCGGGGCGGCGGGGCTTGTATCGTCGCCGAAGCGCGACGCGGCGGTCCGGCACGTCGAATTCATGCCGTTTGGCGGCAGGGACGCGATTTGCATCCTGATGACCGAGGATGGCGATGTCGAGAACCGTTACATCCGCCTGCCCGAAGGCCTGCCGCAAACAACCCTGATCGAGGCGGGCAATTACCTGTCCACCCGGATGAAGGGCCGTACCCTCGCCGAAGCGGCGCAGGACGTGCGCGAGGAACTGCGCACTCGTCGCGCGGCGCTGGACACGGCCGCAACCTCGCTGGTCGAACAGGGCCTTGCCCAGTGGAGCGGCGACGCGCCGGGC
>JBGSKI010000277.1:0-1716 GCA_041741315.1 Hyphomonas sp.
GTCGAACGCTACTTCTGCAGGCTGAAGCACTTCAGGCGCGTCGCCACCAGGTTCGACAAGCTTGCGCGGAACTTCCTGGCAAGCGTCCTCCTTGCTTCAACACGCCTTTGGCTCAGAGATTATGAGTCCACAACCTAGTCGCCTTCGGCCGGTGCCAGCGCGGCGGCGTGGGCGCGGATGATCGCGAGCGTCGATTCATCTGAATCGAAGACCGAGTTCAGGCCCTGCGGCTCCTGCGGCGGGTCGCCGGTATAGGACGTATCGCCGGTCTGCCAGGCATAGTCGTCATGCTGGGCCCGGCCGGCGCCGCCCCAGGTCCAGAAATTGGTGCCGGCAAACGGGCCGCCGGCGGCGCGGCTTTCCTCGACGCGTGAGAAGACAAAGGCGTAGAAGCGGTCGCGATAGGTGGTCGGTGTCGCAAGATCGAAGCTGCCGCCGTCGCGGGCGAGGCCGAATTCCTCCAGCACAATGGGCTTGCCGAGGTCCATGGCCATCGCGGTATGGGCGTCGAGATAGGCGCCGGCGCGGGTGAGCGTGGTGTCGAACGTGCCCGGCATGTCGTCATCCTTCAGCCAGCTCCAGTTCTTCGGCCACATGTGGAAGGTGAGATAGTCGACCTCCGGCGCCTTGTGGGCATTGAGGAAACAGTCAGCATCGTCGGCGCACCCGGCGACGCCTTCGCTGCCGGTGGAGACGAGGTGGTTGGCGTCGAGGCCCTTTATGAAAGCCGACGTGTCCTGAACCCAGGCATAATATTCCGGCAGGACCGACTGGCCGGGACCGGTGCTGTTGCCGGGACGGGGCTCGTTGGCGAGTTGCCAGGCCATGATGGCCGGGTCATCTGCATAGGCGCGGCCGTTCACGGTATTGGTGCGGGTGAGAAGCCCTTCGACATAGGCGCGGTAAATCGCGTTGGCGTCGGCATTGGCGTAGAACTGCATGTTGAAGAGCGGGAATTCCGGCCAGGGATGGGCGGGGTCGCCAAGGTCGATATAGTGGCCGCCGTTCACCCAGGAGAGGTAGGTGCCCATGCCGCCGGACCATTCCCAGAAATTGTTGAGATAGATGACGGCCTTCATGTCGCGCTTGCCCATTTCGTCGAGCAGGACGTCGAGACCTTTCAGCAGGTCTTCATTGACGTTGCCGTCCTTGTCATGGGTCGCGGGCGAGAGGGAGTTCTTCATCGGGCTCGCTTCGGAGGCCCCGAGAACGCGGAGATTGGTGATGCCCTGCGATTTCAGGAAATCGAGTTCGCTGCGCAGCCGTTCGACATTGCCGGTTTCGCCGGGCGAGCCGAGATAGGCACCGTACCAGAGATTCGTGCCGACATAGGCATAGTCCTGCCCGTTAAGCACGAACCGGTTGCCGTCGACCCGGACGAACCCGTCCTGCGGTTCCGGGGCGGCGACCGAGTCTGTTGCCGCCTCAGGTGATTCGGGCGCAGGCGGGCTGCAGGCGGGGAGCCAGAGCAGGCATCCGGAAAGCAGGATATTGGTGAACAGCTTCAGCATGCATTCCTCCCGATGACCGCGGTTACCTTGCGTCATATTGTGCCCGCCATGAAATCGGTTACATATTGCGTCAAGGGACGCAAGTTGCCGCCCCGGAAGACGACGCGCAGAACGGCCGGAGGATATGGCATGAGGTTGCAGATGCGATCAGGCGGGCTGGCCGCCCTGGCGGCGCTTTGCGCGTGCGCCGTGCTGGCCGGAGGCT
>JBGSKI010000278.1:0-3962 GCA_041741315.1 Hyphomonas sp.
AGTTCCGCGAAATGATCGCGTTTCGCGACCGGATGGCGCGCGAGCACGATCTCGACTTGCTCGTCCACACCAATCCCGAGGGGCTGGCAGCGGGGATCAACCCGTTCGACCATGGGTCAGCCGTCCACACCGACGTCATGAAGACGCAGGCGCTGCGCCAGGCGCTGAACGCCGGCAAGTACGACGCCGCCATCGGTGGTGCCCGCCGGGATGAGGAGAAGTCCCGCGCCAAGGAGCGCATCTTCTCGCACCGCAACGCCCAGCACGCCTGGGACCCGAAGAACCAGCGTCCCGAACTCTGGCGCATTTTCAACACCCGGCTGGCGCCGGGCGAGAGCATGCGCGTGTTCCCGATCTCGAACTGGACCGAGCTCGATGTGTGGACCTATATCTACGCCGAGAACATCCCGATCCCCGACCTGTACTTTGCCCGCAAGCGCCCGGTGGTCGAGCGTTCCGGCACGCTGATCATGGTCGATGACGAGCGCTTCCGCTTCAACCCGGGCGAGACGGCGCGGGAGGAGATGATCCGCTTCAGAACGCTCGGCTGCTACCCGCTCTCTGGCGGCATCCACTCCGACGCCGCCGATCTGCCCTCGATAATCATGGAAATGCAGGCCTCCCGCACCTCCGAGCGCGAAGGCCGCCTCATCGATTCCGACAGCGTCGGCTCGATGGAGAAAAAGAAGCAGGAGGGCTATTTCTGATGTCGTCCGCCATCGCCACGGCCCCCACCGCGTCGGAAACCGCGCTCGAAACCTGGCTCGCTGAGCAGACCGACAAGTCGCTGCTGCGCTTTCTCACCTGCGGCTCCGTCGATGACGGCAAGTCGACCCTGATCGGCCGCCTCCTCTACGATTCCAAAATGATCTTCGAGGACCAGTTGGCCTCGCTGGAGGCCGATTCCAAGCGCGTCGGCACGCAGGGCGAGAATATCGACTTCGCCCTCCTCGTGGACGGCCTCGCCGCCGAGCGCGAGCAAGGCATCACGATTGATGTCGCCTACCGCTTCTTCGCCACCGACAAGCGCAAGTTCATCGTCGCCGACACACCGGGCCACGAGCAGTACACCCGCAACATGGCGACTGGCGCCTCGACCGCGGATGTCGCGATCCTGATGATCGACGCCCGCAAGGGCATCCTGACCCAGACGCGCCGGCACAGCTTCATCACAACGCTGCTCGGCATCCGCCGCCTGGTTCTGGCCGTCAACAAGATGGACCTCGTCGGCTACGATCAGGCCGTCTTCGACGACATCGTCGAGGATTTCTACGCCTTCGCCGATGAACTCGCCGGCGACCTCGAAATCCAGCCAATCCCGATGTCTGCGCTGGCCGGCATCAACATCACGACCCGTTCGAAAGAAACCGACTGGTATGATGGCCCGAGCCTGATCGAATATCTCGAGACCGTCCCGGTCGGAAACAAGCGCCTCGACACGCCGTTCCGCATGCCGGTCCAGTGGGTCAACCGCCCCAATCTCGATTTCCGCGGCTTCTCCGGCCAGATTGCCTCCGGCCGCGTCAAGCCGGGCGATCGCATCAAGTCGATGCCGTCCGGCCGCCAGTCGACCATTGACCGGATCGTCACCTCCACAGGCGACCTGGCGGAAGCCGTCGCCGGGCAGTCCGTCACCCTCACCCTGTCCGATGAAATCGACGCCTCTCGCGGCGACGTCATCGTCACGGCCGACGATCCGACCGAAGTGTCGGACCAGTTTCAGGTCCGCATCCTTTGGATGAGCGAAGTCCCGCTCCTGCCGGGCCGCCGCTATTACCTGAAGATCGGTGCCAAGACCGTGCTCGCGACGGTCAATGCCCCGAAATACGGCATCGACGTCAACACATTGTCCGACGTGCCCGCCAAGACGCTCGAACTGAACCAGATCGGCGTCACCACGATCTCGCTCGACCAGTCCATCGCCTTCGACCCCTACGACGTGAACCGCGAACTCGGCGGCTTCATCCTGATCGACCGGATGACCAATGACACGGTCGGCCTCGGCCTGATCGATTTTGCCCTGCGCCGCGCCTCGAACATCCACTGGCAGGCCATGGACGTCGACCGCACGGCACTGGCCCAGCAGAAAGGCCAGAAGGCCGCCGTCCTCTGGTTCACCGGCCTGTCGGGTTCCGGCAAGTCCACCATCGCCAATGCGCTGCAGAAACTGCTGTTCGCCAAGGGCAAGCATACGTTCACCCTGGACGGCGACAACGTCCGCCATGGCCTCAACCGCGACCTCGGCTTCACCGATGCGGACCGCGTCGAGAACATCCGCCGGGTCGCCAATGTGGCCCGCCTGATGAGCGATGCTGGCCTGATCACGCTTGTGTCCTTCATCTCGCCGTTCCGCGCCGAACGCCAGATGGCCCGCAGCCTTATGGCAGACGGCGAGTTCATCGAGATCCACGTCGATACGCCGCTCGACGTCGTCGAGAAGCGCGACGTCAAAGGCCTCTACAAGAAGGCCCGCGCCGGCGAGATCAAGAACTTCACCGGCATTTCCAGCCCCTACGAGCCACCCGCCAACCCTGAAATCCGGATCGGAACGGTCGGCCTGACACCGGAAGAAGCCGCCGAGGAAATCCTGCGCTTCCTCGTCGAAAAGGGCTTCCTGCCGGACTGATGCCGGTTGGCGCATTCTAATTTGTTGAATGCCTCCGGCCGCGCGGCTAACAGGAGGAAGACCGACAAGTGGGGACAAATCGAGTGACCATTCATCCCGTCATCATGTGTGGCGGCGCGGGAACGCGCCTTTGGCCAGTATCCACCCAGGATCACCCGAAACAGTTCCACCGGCTGGTGACCGATCACACCGTCTTCCAGGACACCGTCCTGCGCGTCCGGGGCGAAGGCTTCGGGGCACCGGTGATTGTCTCCAACCAGCGCTATGCCGGCCTGATCCGCGACCAGCTCGACGCCATCGGCGTCACCGCTGCGGCGATCATCCTCGAACCCTCGGCGCGCAACACGGCGGCTGTTGCGGCCGTCGCGGCCCGCCAGATCGAAGCCTCCGATCCCGGCTCGCTCGCCCTGCTGCTCCCGTCGGACCATTTCATCGGCAATCCGGACGCCTTCGTCACCGCCGTTCGCGACGCTGCGAAGACGGCCGCAACCGGCTACATCACCACGTTCGGTATCCGTCCGGACCGGCCCGAAACCGGTTTCGGCTACATCAGGCAGGGCGACCGGATCGACGGCCAGCTCAGCCGCATCTCCGAATTCAAGGAAAAGCCCGAACTCGAAACCGCCCTGCGCTACATCGCCGATCCGGCCTTCAGCTGGAATGCCGGCATCTTTCTCTTCCCGGCGTCGCTGATGATCTCGGAACTCGCCGCCCACGCACCGGACATCCTCGAAGCCTCGACCGCCGCGCTGGACGCTGCCGTGTCCGGCGCCGCCGGCATCGCCCTCGACGCAGACATCTTCGCCACCGTCCGGTCCACGTCCGTCGACTATGCCGTGATGGAAAAGACCACCTGCTCGGCGGTCTATGCCCCGCTCGACTGCGCCTGGAACGATATCGGCACCTGGGCCATGATCGGTGCCCTGCGCCAGCGCAATAACGACGTCGAACCCGTGCTGATCGACGCGCCGGGCTGCTCGGTACATGCCGACGCGGATCACATTGTTGCCCTCGTCGGAGTCGAGAATCTAAGCGTCGTCGTCGAAGGCAACCGCATCCTCGTCACCGCCAATGACCGCACACAGGATGTCGGTGCCGTCGTCAAAGCCCTGCGCGCCCGGGGCGACACCGACCACGTCTGACGCCCTTCCGCGACGTCGCGGCTCGATTCCCCCGGCTCGCGCCGCTAAGCCTTCCGGAATGAATTTCAGGAGGGCGTTGCATGGCAAAGGGTGATTTTCCGGTTCTGGTCGGAGCGGGGCAGAGCCTCAGCCAGTGGGACGGCCCGGCGGGCCCGGACGGCGCGCCGTCGCCGCTCTCCCTGATGGTCGGCGCG
>JBGSKI010000279.1:0-6836 GCA_041741315.1 Hyphomonas sp.
TCGCCGTCTACATCGCCAATGCCGCAAGCGCCCGTCTCGCCACCGCGCAGGCCAGCATCGTCACGACCCACCTCAACGCCAGCTTCCGCCAGCCGGACGACCTGTCGGACGGCCCCGGCGAAATCCTCGAAGGCGAGATCATTTCGCCGGATCGCCCCTGAGCCATGCAAAAACGCATCTGACTCACGCGGAATCATCGAATTCACTTTTGCCTGCGCATGGCTTACATAGGGCGTGACCTCAGGAGCCTTCAATGAGTGACACAATCGGGATCATCGCCGCATTTTTGACAACCTTGTCATTCCTGCCGCAAGCCATTCTGGTGATCCGCACCCGCAAGACCGACGGCATTTCGCTGACCATGTATGCCATGTTCACCCTCGGCGTCGCCGGCTGGCTCGCCTATGGCCTGATGACCGGCGCTGTGCCGGTGATCCTGGCCAATGCAGTCACCCTGGTCCTTGCCAGCATCATCCTCGCCATCAAGGCCCAGGCCGTGCTCGCCGCTCAGCCGAGCGCCCAGGGTGCCACCTTCGCCACATCGGCCCCCATCGCCTCGTAATACATCCGCTGCAGCCGGCGGGTCACCGGGCCCGGCGATCCCGTCCCGACAGGCTTGCCGTCCAGTGCGATCACCGGCGCGATCATCGCCCCGGCCGAAGTGGTAAACGCTTCCGCCGCCCCTGCGGCTTCCTCCGGCGTAAACCGGCGCTCATCCAGCCAAACTCCGGCACCGTCCAGCATCCGGACCACCCCTGCCCGGGTGATACCCGGCAGGATTGCGGCCGATAAGTCGCGTGTAATCAGCCGTCCGGCCGCATCGACGATCCACGCATTGGCCGACGCCGCCTCCGTCACATAGCCGTCTTCGACCATGAAAGCGGTGTCCGCGCCCATGTCCCTTGCGGCCCGATAGGCCAATGCCTGCGACAGAAGCTGCACCGTCTTCATGTCCCGCCGCTTCCACCGCGTGTCCTCCAGGAAGATCGCCTTGATCCCGTCCCGGGCCGCCTCCCCGATCAGCGGCCTGGCATCGGCATAAAGAAACACCGTCGGCTCAAAAACCTCCGGCCCGGCAAAGTCCCGCATCCCGTACGCCCCCGCCGAAACCTGCAGATAAACAAGGCCCTCGGTCATTTCATTGCGTTCGATCAGCCCGGAATGGATCTCCCGCCACTCGTCATCGGGGTTCGGATTAACCATGGAAATGCCCGCCAATGTGCGGCGAAGACGGTCAAGATGCCCGTCCAGATCGACAAATTTCCCGCCATAGACAGCCGTTACTTCATAAGCGGCATGGGCGAACAGGAACCCCCGGTCGAACGGCGAAATCGCCGCATCGCCTACAGATCGGTACGATCCGTTCAGGTAAACTGTCTGGCCGATTGTCATTTTTGTCACGCCCCTTCCGGCATATTTTGTGCAGCGCAACAAAAAATCTTGCATCCCTGCTGGCCTGACGCCAAGGTGACGCGAGCCGAGGGCCTTGTGAAGACACGCGATGAACGTGCAGCAGGGTCAGTCGGGGGACATTAAGGAGGGCCCTTCCCGATATGAGCCGGAAGACCAAAGACATTTACGAGCTCGGCGAGATACCGCCGGAATTCCATGTGCCCAAACTGATGCATGCCTGGGCGATCCGGCGCGAGCGTCACGGACGGCCGAGCACGGCCATGCAGCTCGAACAGGTACCCGTTCCGGAGATCGACTCCGACGAAGTCCTGGTTCTCGTGATGGCAGCAGGCGTCAACTATAACGGAATCTGGGCCGGCCTCGGCGAACCCGTGTCGCCGTTCGACATCCACAAGGCAGATTTCCACGTCGCCGGATCGGATGCCTCGGGCATCGTCTGGGCCGTTGGCCGCAAGGTGACCCGTGTGAAACCGGGCGACGAAGTGGTGATCCACTGCAACCAGGACGACGGCGACGACGAAGAGTGCAATGGCGGCGACCCGATGTTCTCGCCCAGCCAGCGCATCTGGGGCTATGAGACGCCGGACGGTTCGTTCGCGCAATTCTGCCGCGTCCAGGCCCGCCAGTGCATGCCGCGCCCCAAGCACCTGACCTGGGAAGAAAGCGCCTGCTACATGCTGACGCTCGCCACAGCCTACCGCATGCTGTTCGGCCACCGCCCGCACATCGTGAAGCCCGCCGACAACGTGCTCGTCTGGGGCGCCTCCGGCGGCCTCGGCAGCTTCGGCGTCCAGCTCTGTGCCGTAACCGGTGCCAATGCCATCGGCGTGGTCAGCGACGATGCCAAGAAGGAGCATGTCTACAGTCTCGGCGCCAAGGGCGTGCTCAACCGCAAGGATTTCGATTGCTGGGGCCAGTTGCCGAAGGTCAACGGCCCTGAATTCAATGCCTACATGAAGGAATCCCGCAAGTTCGGCAAAGCGATCTGGGAATTCACCAACAAGCAGGATGTCGACATCGTGTTCGAGCATCCGGGCGAGTCGACCTTCCCGGTCTCCGTCTTCGTCGTGAAGCGCGGCGGCATGGTGGTCATCTGCGCCGGCACGTCGGGCTTCAACCTGACCATGGATGCCCGCTTCCTGTGGATGCGCCAGAAACGCGTGCAGGGCAGCCACTTCGCCCACCTCAAGCAGGCCAGTGCGGCAAACGATCTCGTCATCAACCGCCGCATCGATCCCGGCATGTCGGAAGTCTTCCCCTGGGCGGACATCCCGCTTGCTCATGACAAGATGCTCGACAACAAGCACCTGCCCGGCAACATGGCCGTGCTGGTGACCAGCCCGAAGCCGGGCCTGCGGACGGTCGAAGATGTGCTGGCGGTGACCGGTCAGGAATAGGCCCGGTCCCTCTCGCAGCGGCGTTTGTGCCCTGCTAGACTCGCCGAATCATGCTGATCGACCGCGTCTTTGCAGAGACTTTTGCGCACGAGTGGGTGGCCGCCTGGAATGACCGTGACCTGGACCTAATCCTGTCGCACTATTCCGACGGGGTCGTGTTCCACTCGCCGCGCATTGCCCGCGTGATGGGCGGCGAGATTACCTGCGTGCGCGGCAAGCCGGCGCTGCGGGAATACTGGTCGAATGCCCTCGCCCAGTCGCAATCCCTGTTCTTCGACCTTGAAGACGTCCTCGTCGGCTCCGATGCCGTGACCCTTCTGTATACCAATCACCGCAGCGAACGCGTCGCCGAGACCTTCCTGTTCGACGATGACGGCGAAGTCTTCCTGTCAGTCGCCGCCTACCGTTAGCGCGGCGCGTCGCCAGGACGAGCCCGATTGCCAGATCTGCAAAGCCCGCCCCGGCCCGGAAGGTCGCGTCCGGCGCGCAAGGTAAGCCACCGGGCATTCGGGATGACCGGTTGCGGCCTGCCAGCACGCCTATAGTGTCAGGACACACAACCGGCAGGATCGCCATGCTCGACTACCTGACACGCACCGATGGCTCGCCCGTCCTCTACATTCTCAAGGCCGCTGCCACCGCGATTGCCGGAACGTTTCTGATCGTGATCGTCGCGGCCATATGGGTCAGCGATCCGGAGCCGTCGGACAGCGAGACCTCGCGCGGGGCGATGCTGTTCACCCTGCTGATCGGGTTTCCGCTATTCGCGACGCTGCTGCTGCACCCTGTCCTGTTACTGGCCCGGCGGATGGCACCGACCTATTGGCACGCCGCGGCCGGAACGGCGGCCCTGTTCGCGCTTGCTTTTGGATTGGCCGGCGGACCGGTGACCGGCATCGTGTTTGCCTGGCCCTTCTTCATCTATTCGGTGACGTTCCTGGCCTGGCAGCTGAAATCGGTCGCCCACGCATGGATCATGACGGTCCTGGTTCAGGTCGCCGTCAACCTGCTGCCCGCCCTGCTGACTAAATAGCGAGAATGAACCGGTGCAGGGCGAAATAGATGCCTGCCGACAGCAAGCCGGTGAGCGGCACGGTGATCACCCAGGCCGCAATGATGGTCAGGAAATGCTGCCGGCGGACGAGCCGGCGGTAACGGCGGACTTCTTCGGTCGTCCCGGCATCTTCCACTGCGTCCTCGGCAGCCGCTTCGGCTTCCTCTGCCGCTCGTCTCGCCTTGGCGGGATTGTAGCCGTTGCGCGCGATGTATTCGCGGCGGCGCCTGGAATTCGCCGTATACCATTCGCGGAAGAACCCGACGCCGAACACGGCGCCGACGGCAATATGCGTCGAACTGACCGGCATGCCGAAAGCCGAGGCCACGATCACCGTGATCGCCGCCGACAGCGCCACGCAGAAGGCGCGCATCGGGTTCAGCTTGGTGATCTGGGCGCCGATCATGCGGATCAGTTTCGGCCCGAAGAGGGCGAGGCCGAAGGAAATTCCTGCCGCGCCGATCAGCATGACCCAGAGCGGAATGCCGACCTTGGCCGCGACGAGCCCCGTCTGGGCCGTCGACACGATCGCCGCGAGCGGCCCGATGGCATTGGCGACATCGTTGGCACCATGGGCAAACGACAGGAGGCCGGCCGAGATGATCAGCGGCAGCTTGAACAATTCCCGCAGCGACTTGTTGCGCGGTTCCATGCCGCGTGACTGCCGGTGAATCAGCGGTGCACTGATCATCCATGTCACCACCGCCGTGCCGAGGCCAATCAGCAGCGACATGGTGAGATCGATCGAGACGAGGTGCTTGATGCCCTTGAGGGCAATATACGACGCAAACGCCCCCGACATGATCGCGACCAGCACCGGCACCCAGCGGCGCGCCGCCTTGATCTTGTCGTCCTGGTAGATGATCGCCGTCTTGATGAAGGCGAGGAACATCGCCGCCACAATGCCGCCGAGCACGGGCGAGATGACCCAGCTGGCAACGATCGCCGACATGGCCGGCCAGTTGACCGCGCCGAAACCCGCTGCCGCGATACCCGCACCGGCAACTGCCCCGACAATCGAGTGCGTGGTGGAGACCGGCGCGCCGCTGGCTGTCGCAATGTGGATCCAGAGCGCAGCGGCGACCAGCGCCGACATCATCACCGCCACGAACACGCTGGCATCCGACACGCTTGCCGGATCGATGATGCCTTTCGAAATGGTGCCGACCACATCGCCGCCGGCAATCAGCGCGCCTGCGGTTTCGCAGATCGCGGCCAGCACCAGCGCGCCCGCCATGGTCAGTGCTTTCGACCCGACCGCCGGCCCGACATTGTTGGCCACGTCATTCGCGCCGATATTCAGCGCCATGTAGGCGCCGATGGCAGCGGCCGCAGCGATCAGGATCGAGCCCTGCGTGCCGCCGGTGAGCGCAATCGTGACAATCGCGCAGACAGCGATGAAGACGACCGAAATTCCCGGCCCGAGAAGCATGCGGCCCATCGAGCCGGTCGCTTTTTCAAGCGCGACGACTTTCGAAAGGTCCTTGTCGAGCGTGTCCTTGCGGATGGGTGACTCGGTCATTGCCTCTACGCCCTCCGACCGAAGCAGCATGCCTCAAGCCCTTGGGCGCTTGGTTAGCCCGATCAGCGGGTAAAGTTCAACAGCAAATCCCGGAGTTCCGGCAGAGAAACTGCATCGGCTGCTTGGTGTCTTGAAAACCAGGCGCGCTGACGTTTGTTCTTCTCATCAAAACTGTCATAAAAGCGCAATATTTCTATCGGAAAAACCAGTGCTTTACAGAACAATACTTCGCCGCCGGCCCGGCGTTTCGTATAAGTATAGGATGCGACGGGTTCGGACGAAATCTGTCCTTTCACACCGGCTTCCTGGAACGCTTCGATCGCGGCAGATTCCGCCAGCGACTTTCCTTCAAGCGGCCAGCCTTTCGGCAGGATCCATTCGCCCTTTCCGAGCGTCGTGACGAGCAGGAATTCGAGATCGCCCTTGCGTTCGCGATAGCACAGCGCGGCAACCTGCGTGGCGGTCGCCGGACGCACGCGTTCGAGCACGCCTTCTGCCTTGTTTCGAATGGACTTTAACATGCGCATGATTCAGGAATCACCGCATTCGCGGGCAATATCAAGGCATACGCTGACATCAATCCGTAAATTAACTTACATAATCGTGTATTTTGTGCGGATTTTTCAGCTTTCGAACGGATCCCGCATCAGGATGACGTCTTCCCGTTCCGGACTGGTCGAGACCATCGCGCAGGGCTTGCCGACCAGTTCCTCGAGCCGGCGAACATATTTCACCGCCTCCGCCGGCAGGTCCATCCACGACCGCGCGCCGCGCGTCGACCCCTGCCAGCCCGGCAGTGTCTCGTAGACCGGCTCGACCGCGGCCTGGTCGGTCAGGCCGGCCGGATAATGGTCGATCTCCTGCCCGTTCAGCCTGTAGGCGACGCAGACCTTGATCTCGTCGAAGCCGTCCAGCACGTCGAGCTTGGTCAGGGCGAGACCATTGACCCCGGACGTCGCGCAGGCCTGCCGCACCATCACGCTGTCGAACCAGCCGCAGCGGCGCGGGCGGCCTGTATTGACCCCGACTTCCTTGCCGATCGTGCCGAGCCGCTGGCCGATCTCGTTCAGCTGCTCGGTCGGGAACGGGCCGGAGCCGACGCGCGTCGTATACGCCTTGGCGAGGCCCAGAACATAAGAGATCGCGCCAGGGCCGACGCCGCTGCCGGCCGAGGCATTGCCGGCCACCACGTTCGACGAGGTCACGAACGGATAGGTGCCATGGTCGACGTCCAGCATCACGCCCTGCGCGCCTTCGAACAGGATGCGGCGGCCGGCGCGGACCTGCTCGTCGAGAATTTTCCAGACGGGCTTCGCATAGGCGAGGATCTGCGGCGCAATCCTGAGCAGGTCGGCCTTCAGCTGCACGCCGTCCGGTTCCGGCAGGTCGAGGCCGATGCGCAGCGGCCGGTGGTGGGCCAGCAGGCGTTCGATCTTCATGTCGAGCGCGG